>DASVMY010000250.1:0-4612 GCA_036384135.1 Caulobacteraceae bacterium
TGCACCGCGACTTGAATCCCTTCAGCTTTCGCCCGATTATCAGTCCAGATCGTTGCACAACGAAGCGCGCCCCGGCGCGCTGTTTTTTTCTGGAGATTCCAAACGATGTCCAAACAGTCCAGGCGCCTGGACTCCGTGTGCGTCTATTGCGGCTCGTCGAACGCGGCGCGGCCGGAATACCTTTCCGCGGCGGCCCGCCTGGGCAAGCTCATCGCCGACGACGGCCTGCGCCTGGTCTATGGCGGCGGCGGGGTCGGCCTGATGGGCGCCACCGCCACCGCGGCCCACGAAGCGGGCGGTCGGGTGCTGGGCGTGATTCCGGAGTTCCTCACCAGCCAGGAGCGCCCGCTGACCACGGTCGAGACCGTCATCGTGCAGTCCATGCACCAGCGTAAGATGATGATGTTCGAGGAGGCGGACGCCTTCGCCATCCTGCCCGGCGGCATCGGCACCTTGGAGGAGGTCATCGAACTGCTGTCGTGGCGGCGGCTGGCGCTGCATGACAAGCCGATCGTCTTCTACAACCCGGATAATTTCTATGATCGCCTGTTCGGCCTGTTCCAGCAGTTCATTGACGAGCGCCTGATTCCGCCAGAGTTCGCGGAGACGTGGCGGTCGGTGGAAGAGGTGGAGCAAATCCTGCCGGCGCTGCACGCCATGCCTAGAGACGTCTTCGCTACGGCAGGCGGCATTATCCACGTAACCTAAGGTCCCGTCACCTCGAGGGACGGCCAGAAGCGGCGAAGATCGCGCCGCCCGGACCCACATGGGTCCAGGCGGCGCCACTCAAAAATCAGTCGTCGCGATGGACGCGCTCGCGCCGTTCGTGCCGCTCCTGGGCTTCAAGGCTCAGGGTGGCGATCGGCCGGGCCTCCAGACGGGCGATGCCAATAGGCTCCCCCGTCTCTTCGCAATAGCCGTAGGCGCCGTCCTCGATTCGGCGAAGCGCCTCGTCTATCTTCGAGATCAGCTTGCGCTGCCGATCTCTTGTCCGCAATTCAAGAGCACGATCGGTTTCAGATGACGCCCGGTCAGCCAGATCAGGATGATTCTCCGTCTCGGCCTGCAGGTGGGTCACTGTTTCCCGTGACTCTTTCAGGATGTCTTCTTTCCAGTTCAGCAGCTTTTGCTTGAAATACTCAAGCTGCCGATCGTTCATGAAGGGTTCGTCCTCGCTTGGACGATACTCAGAGTCTTTCAACAACACGGAAGTTGCGTGCATAAACGCCTCACACCCCCTAAAGCCCCGTCTCGATAACGGGAGCCGCGCTTATAACAAAACCACCGTTACGAGCAACGCAGCAAAGACTCACAAGGTTGGGTTCCGTGAGAGACTGCGCGTGATTGCGGCGGAACGTGTGGATCGAGCTCAGAAACTTGTACCGGGCAGCCGGCAGGCGGGGTTCGCCAGCGACGGGCGCGGCGCGTGACCCCGCGAGGCGGGGCGGATCAGGCCGCCAGCCCATTGACTTCCAACTTGGCCAGTTCGACGGCGGCGCGGGTTTCGATCTCGCCCAGGATAGCGTCGAGGCCTGGATCGTCGGTCAGCGACCGCTGCTCGCGCGCCTCCCGGGCCAGGCGTTCAACCGCGTCGCGCGGCAGCACGCCATCCAGAAGGCCGAGCTTCAATTCATCGAGAACATCCAGCAGGCGCCCGCCCCTGGCGGCGGCCTTGCGGCGGCGCTCCAGCGGGCTGCCGACTTCCTGCAGCGCCATCAGCGCTTCCAGGGACGAAACGGGGCTGACGCCGACAGCGGCGCTGGCGCGCGCCACATCCGGCGCGCCGCCGGTCACGATCGGCGAGAACGCCCCGCCGCCGGAGGCCGGCCGTGACGCACGCGGTCCGCTCGCAGAACTGGCGCCGCCTGGACCCGAAACCTTCATATCGGAACTCCCATGCGACGAGGATGAACCTCGCCGGATTGCGGTATGGTTAATGCCGGGCAAATTCTGCCGGCGCCGACACAGCCCTCAATCTGGATATGACAATCCGCTGTTTTGATTGACATTTTGTGAGCGCCTGGCTTGGCGCCGTTCTCGCAAGGCCGCGCCCGACCCTCACAGGGCTGTTGGTAAGGTCATCATGCGCAGTTCGCTCGTCCGGCTGGTTCTCTCTGTTCTCCTCACCTTCGGCCTCGCCGCCAGCCCCGCGGCGGCGGCCTCGCGCATCAAGGACATCGTCCAGTTCGAGGGCGTCCGCGATAACATGCTGGTGGGCTACGGCTTGGTCGTCGGCCTCAACGGCACCGGAGACTCCCTGCGCAACGCCGCCTTCACTCAGCAGAGCCTGGTCGCCATGCTTGAGCGCCTCGGCGTCAACACCCGCGACGCGCAGGCGACCCTGAACACCAAGAACGTGGCGGCGGTGATGGTCACCGCCCGCTTGCCCGCCTTCGCCGCCACCGGCTCGCAGATCGACGCCACCGTCTCGGCCATGGGCGACGCCAAGAGCCTGCTGGGCGGCACCCTGTTGGTCACGCCCTTGCTGGGCGCGGACGGCCAGGCCTACGCCGTCTCCCAGGGCACGGTGCAGACCGGCGCGGTCTCCGCCGGCGGCGCCTCGGGTTCCTCCATCACCAAGGGTGTGCCCACCGCCGGCCGCATCGCCGCCGGAGCCATTGTCGAGCGCGAGATCGGTTTCCAGTTGGCCAGCATGAGCCAGCTGCGCCTGACCCTGCGCAATCCAGACTTCACCACCTCGCACCGCATCGCCGACGCCATCAACGCCGCTTACCCGGGCACCGCTTTGGAGACCAACCCCACCATCGTCACCATCCGCCCGCCCGACGGCCAGGACATGGTCAGCTTCGTCACGGCGGTGGAGAACCTCTCGGTCCAGCCGGACGCCCCGGCCAAGGTGGTCATCGACGAGGTCGCCGGGGTGGTGGTCATGGGCGACACGGTGCGCATCTCCACCGTCGCCATCGCCCAGGGCAACCTGACCATCTCCGTGCAGGAGACCCCCAAGGTCAGCCAGCCGGCGCCGTTCAGCCAGGGCCAGACCACCACCGTGCCGCAGTCGACGCTGAAGGTGGACGAAGAGAAGGGCAAGAAGCTGATCCTGCTTAGGGACGGCGCCTCCCTCTCCAGCCTGGTCTCGGGCCTCAATGCGCTCGGCGTCACACCGCGAGACATGATCTCCATCCTGCAGGCCATCAAGGCCTCCGGCGCCCTGCAAGCCGACATCGAGGTGATGTGATGGCCGACCTTTCCGCCGTTTCCGTTTCCCTCGACGCCCTCTCCGGCGCCCCTCCGGCCGCCAGCGCCGCCGAACTGGCCAAGCGCGGCAGCATCCAGAAGACCGCCAAGGACTTCGAGAGTTCGTTCCTGAACATCATGTTCCAGTCGATGTTCAAGGACGTCGGTTCGTCCACCGCCATCGGGGGCGGCGGTGAGGGCGAGGAGATGTGGAAGTCCTTCCTCACCGACGCCATGGCCAAACAGACGGTCAAGCGCGGCGGCATCGGGCTCTCCGACGTCGTCGCCAAGGAAATGTTGAAACTTCAGGGTCTGAGTGCGTGACATGAGCCAGCCAGCCGCCGATACGCCCCCCGATACTCGAGTCGAAGCCCTGATCGTCCTGACGGACCGCCTGACCAGCGCCATCGCCCAGCAGTGCAAGGCCTTCGAGGCCCACCGGCCCCAGGACGCGGCCGGGTCCATGGGCGAGGTCAGCAAGCTGGCCAATCTCTACCGGCGCGAATCGGCCGAGGTCCGTCTGCAGCCGGGCCTGGTGGCCAGCGCGACCGCGGCCAACCGCAAGCGTCTGGTCCGGGCCACCGAAGCCTTCGAATCCGTCCTGGCCCGCCACGGCCGCGCCGTCATGGCGTCGAAGACCATCACCGAGGGCCTAGTCCACGCCATCGCCATGGAAGTCGCCTCGCACCGCGCCACGGGCACGGGCTACGGCCCCGGCGCCAAGGCCTCCGCCCCGGACGCCAGCGCCATCGCCCTGAACCGACACGCCTAGAGCCGAATCTCCCGCTCGATCCCCACCGCCTCCAGGAAGGCGCGGTCGTGGCTGACCACCAGCAGAGCGCCGTCGTAGCCCAGCAACGCCGCCTCCACTGCCTCGACAGAGTCCAGGTCCAGGTGGTTGGTGGGCTCGTCCAGGATGATCAACTGCGGCGGCGCCTCGCCCATCAGGGCGCAGGCCAGGGCCCCGCGCAACCGCTCCCCGCCGCTCAGGGACCCGACCGTCTTCAGCGCCGCCGCGTTGCGGAACAGGAAGCGGGCCAGGGCGGCATGGGCGGCGTTGTCGGTGGCGGCGGGATTGAGCCGCTTGAAGGCCTGCACCAGGGTCTCGTCCGGCCGCAGCGTCCTGGTCGTCTGGTCCATCAGCGCCGCCTCCACGCCGCGCACGACCCGCCCGCCCGCCGGCGCCAGGGCGCCCATGGCCAGCTTGATCAGGGTGGTCTTGCCCGACCCGTTGGGCCCGGTCACCGCCACCCGCTCAGGCCCGCTCAGCCGCAGCGACAGCGCCTGCAGGAGCGGCGACTCGCCCGGCCAGCCGAAGGAGACATTCTCGAACGCCAGCACCAGCTTGCCCGCCGCCAGACCGGAGGGCGGCAGTTCGAAGCCGAAGGCGCGCAGGCGTTCGACCTTGGCTTCG
>DASVMY010000251.1:0-26284 GCA_036384135.1 Caulobacteraceae bacterium
CGGGCCGGCCGGCGCCGCCGCGGCGAGCGCCAGGCCAGCAACGGCGATCAGGACGCCGGGTCGCCGCCGTGATCGATCCAACGCCGCAGGTCCTCCGCCTCCGCACAGCCAAAGGCGCATTGTGAATCGAGCTTGGCCAGCATCTGGCGCGCGCCGGCCATGTCGCCGCGCACCACCTTTAGCTCACCATAGTATTCGGTCGCGCCCCGGTGATCGGGCGCCATGGCCAGGGCCTCCCGATAATAGGCCTCCGCCTGATCCAGACGTCCCAGCTTGCGCGAGACATAGCCCTTGTAGGTCAGCACGTCGGGATGAGGGCCAAAGGCGGCCTGGGCCTGGTCCAGGGAGACCATGGCCTCGGCGAATCGGTGCTCGTTGATCAGGCTCACGGCGCGCACATACGCGGCGTCGCCCTGCTGGCCGGAGGCGAACAGCAGGCTGGAGGGCGAGGACAGGAAGGCGCCCGGCGTACTCGAGGCCAGGGCCGCCTGGACCGCGTCGACGGCGGCCTTCAGGTCCGCCGCTTCGGGACAGGCGTCGGCGCAGGTGGCCGCCCGCGCCTTGAGGGCGTCCAACTCCGCATTGGCCTTGGCCGCGTCTTTCAGCTTGGCGAAGGTGATCGCCAGTTCCCGATGCGGCGCCACCGGCGACGGATCCAGCTTCACCGCCCTCTGGTAGGCCTTCGACGCCCCCTTGACGTCCCCTGCCCCGGCCCGGGACAGGCCCAGCATGTACCAGGCGTTGGCGTCCTTGGGCTGGGCGTCGGTGACGTGCTCGAACTCGCGCGCGGCGTCCCTGTAGCGGCCCGCCTGCAAATCGGACGTCCCGTGCTGATATTCCACCACCGGGTCATAGCTGGGCGCGGACATGCTGGGCATCCCGCCTCCGCCACCCCCGCCGCCGCCCATGGCGACCGCCACGCCCGCCGGAAGAACCAGGGCGCCCAGGGCGGCGCACGCGGTCAGTATGAGCCTGTTTGACATCTCGATCGCTCCTCCTGCGTCCCTCGCCGACAGCATGCTCCAGATTGATTTGCGTGTCATTCGCTTGCGCGCAATCGAGTGCTTCAAGCTAGGCCGCAATCTTCTGTTAACCTTTGGCTAACCATACCGCCGCAGCATGATGTCGTCTTCCTTGAAGACACCCCACCATCACCGACTTCTCAAGCCCGGCCTCGCGCCGGGCTTTTTTTTCGCCCGGCTTGCGCCGATGCGCGAGCCAGCGTAATAGCCCCCTCCTTCAGTGAGCACCTGATCCTCGGTAGCTCAGTTGGTAGAGCAGCCGGCTGTTAACCGGCTGGTCGCAGGTTCGAGTCCTGCCCGGGGAGCCACTGCGGTTCAGAACCGCGAACGTCGCGAGTATCCGGACCCACACTCGCAGCGGTGAGGATTCGGAGGAGGCAGCCGGGCCGGCCGCAGATACGCACTTCGTCGTTTGTAATCTCCATGCGCTGGACCAGCGCCTGGACGTAGCGCCGTCGGAAACAGCCCTCCCCGTTGCGCAAACGCTTACGCGCCTCGCTCGCGAATCGCCGCGGCATCTCGCAAGTGACGGCGAGGTCTCGGCTAGGCTCGCAGGCCTCCGCGCGCTCCACGTCCGCCTTGGCCGAATCGCGAACCTGCTTCAGTTCAGTGAGCCGACCCTTCAGGTTGGGGTCGGTGGGATCGGCGAGCAATTCCGGTCAACGGCTCCGTACGGCAAATTCTATTGTCTATCATTGTGATAGGAATTAGATGGGGCGCACGCAACGCTCACCCCCCTTCGCGGATCCTCATGTCCAGACCTGTGATCGCGATCGTCGGAGCGGGTTTCAGCGGCGCCCTGACGGCGCTCAATATCCTCCGCCCGCGAGAGGTATCAGCCACGGCGCACCTCATCGAGGAGGCGGAACGGTTTGGCGTCGGTGCGGCGTTCAACACCGAAGAAGCGGGCCATCTGCTCAACGTTCGCGCCCAGAACATGAGCGCCGACCCGGATGCGCCGGACGAGTTCGTGCAATGGCTGGCGAGGCGGCGGGGCGCCGCGCCGGATCCCTTCGCCTTCGCGTCACGGACCGACTATGGCGCCTACATCCAGGACCGGCTGCGCCACGTCGTCCAGGCCGGCGACGCCGCCGGACGGTTGAACCTCGTACAGGATTCCGTCGTGGCCATCGAAGCCCTCGCCGATGGGTTTCGCGTGCGGCTCGGCGTCGGCCGCGAGCTCCGGGCGGACGCGGTCGTTGTGGCCATCGGCAATGCGCCGCCATCCGCCGCCGCCTTGCCCGATCCAGACATCGCCGATCATCCCGCCTACATCGGCGCACCGTGGCGTCCGGGAGCGTTTGCGGACGTGCAGCCGGATGACTCCGTGCTCCTCCTGGGAACCGGTCTGACCATGATCGATGTCGTCGCCTCCCTGGAAGCTCGCGGACATGTTGGCCCGCTCACCGCCCTGTCGCGGCATGGCCTGCTGCCGCAGGCTCACGCGCGGACGATCGCCACCACGACCGCTGTCTGGGCGCGGGGCAACGGCGAACCCTTGTCGGACGCGCTGCGCCGGTTTCGACAGGCGGCCCAGGAGTTGCCCGACTGGAGGATTGCTTTCGACGGACTGCGTCCGATCACGCAGCACCTCTGGAAAACCCTGGATAGCGAGGAGCGCCGGCGGTTCCTTCGGCACCTGAGGCCCTGGTGGGAGATACATCGCCACAGGCTGGCGCCGCGGATGGCCGAAGCGCTCGACGCCTGGCGGTCGGATCGACTGGAGGTCATCGCCGGTCGCCTGACCCGAACCGTGCCGTTGGACGATGGAGTCGAGGTTGCCTGGCGCCCACGAGGGACCTACGCACAGGCCAAGCGGCACGTCCGGTGGATCGTCAATTGCACGGGACCCGAAGGCGATCCTCGCCGTCTGGCCTCCCCACTCGTTCAACAGCTGTTGCGCGCGCGGCTGGTGCGCCCCGATCCCTACGGCCTCGGCCTGGACGTCACCGAGGAGGGCCAGCTCGTGGACGCCGACGGCCGACCGCACTCACGCCTCTTCGGCATCGGACCGATCGCGCGCGGCGCCTTGTGGGAGATCGCAGCCGTGCCGGACATCCGCGTGGAGGCCCGGCGTCTGGGTTACCGGCTGGCTCGGCTGGACCAGGCCGCGGTAGTGGCCGCGGGATAGAGGTCGGTCGCCCTATTCCGCCGGGACAAGGGTCAAGGCTCGGACCGCCTCGACGATGGGCTCCGCTTCGGTGCGCACCAGCCAGTCGGGGCTGACGTCGGCGAAGGTGACCCGGCCCTGACGATCGATCACCACCACTGTCGGCTGAGGCAGCTCCCAGGTTCCGGTTCCGGTGGTGTCGCCGATGAAGCTCCCCTTGGCGCGGGCGGAGGCCTTGGACGCCTCGTCGAATTCGTAGAGCACGCCGAAATGGCGGCCGAGCGCATTGTCCAGGTCTGCGGCGACGTTGAACGGCAGCTCGTGCTTGCGCTTGATCTCCACCAGCCGCTCGGGGACCTGCGGACTGATCGCCGTCAAGGTCGCGCCAAGGGCTTCAAGCTGCGGCCAGAGGTTGCGAGCATAGTACGGCAAGGCGATATTGCAGGCCGGGCAGGTGGCGAAGCGGAAGAAGATCAGCACCGCCGGCCCGGTCTCGGTCAGGCTTTCCAGCGTCACCTCGCCGCCGTCCACCTCGGGCAGACGCAGGGCGGGGACCTGGTCGCCGACCTTGACCCAGGCGCCGGGGTCGGCGGTGTCGATCAGGGTCTGGCGCTGGTCGATATTCACCTGCAGCACCTTGGGATCCCAGGTGGCGACGCGCTCGGCGTGGAGGTCGGCCAGAAGCTGGCGAAGGGACTCTGTCATCGGTTCATATCCTCATGGATGGGACTTCCCGAGGCGGCCCGCCCCGGGAAGCCTTGATGGTCTCGTGCGGGACTAGAGGCCCGCCCACTGCGGCTCGTCGGCGATCAGAATCCGCTCCAGCAGGCGCGGATAGTCGCCGTAGTTGCGCACCGCGTAGTGCACGGCGGCGCGGTTGTCCCAGAAGGCGATGGAACCGGGCGCCCAGGTGAAGCGCACCTGCAGCTCGGGTTTCTTATACTGGCGCAGGATGATCTCCAGCAGTTCGCGGCTCTCGGCCCGGTCCAGGCCGACGATGCTCGGCCGCTGGGTGAAGTTCACCCACAGGACCTTCTGGCCGGTCTCGCGGTGGGTGCGGACGATGGGATGGGCGACGATCGGGTAGTCGAAGCCGGCTCGGTTCAGGGCTTCGCGGTAGTCGTGGGTGACGTGCAGGCCTTCCAACCGCGTCTTCACCGCGTCCGAAAGGCCCTCGTAAGCAGCGTTGGCGTCCACCCAGATGGTGTCTCCGCCTACCGGCGGCAGGTCCACGGCGCGTAGGACCGCGCCCCAAGTCGGCACCAGGCGCCAGCTGGTGTCGGTGTGATAGCCGTCCCAGAGCTGGTCAGGGTCGGCAGCCTGGGTCGCCCTGCGCTCGTCGGCGTGCTTGGCGAACTCAGCGGCGCTGATCTGGTGCAGGGCGGCGATCTGGTTGTTGGGACGGCGGCTGCCGGGGTGGGCGTAGAGCGGCCCGAAGCGGCTGGCGAAATCCTCGTGCTGTTCGGCGCTCAGGCTCTGGTCGCGGAAGAACACTACCCGGTACCGCAGGATGGCGGCCTTGATCGCGTCGCGAGCGCCGTCACTGAGCGGCTTGCTGAGATCAATGCCGAGCAGTTCGGCCCCGATCTTCGGCTGCAGCGGCTTCAGCTGGAAATAGTCACCGGAAATGGCGGGGCGGTCTTGGACATTGGTCGTGCTCATCGTGAACCTCTCAGGGACGGCTGGGCTCGGCCAAGGCCCGCCAAGGGAATGAAGCAACGCCACCAAGCGCTGCGCAATCAAACCTTACGAAGTCCGGAAGACGCCGTCGTATTGTATTATCTTTTGAGAACCTTTGCTGGGACGAATACAAAATTCTCTGCTCTCATAAAATCTGAATACACAGATCGAACCGGCGTCACGCCTTGTCCGGCTCGACCACCACCGCCCTTCTGGCGCGGGCGAAGATGCCGTCCATGCGCCAGTGAGCGTTGGCGTAGCGGGAATCCAACGCCCACTCGCCCCAACCGGAATCGCGCCGATATTGACCGAGCAGGCCGGATGCGAGGATGGCCGCTTCGTTAGCCGGCGCTCGCGCCTCGCAATCGGGATCCACATAGATGGCGTCGGCGGGACAGTAGAGCTCACACATGAAACAGGTTTGGCAGTCGTCCTGCCGTGCGATCTTGGGGGCGCCGCTGGTGGCGCCTTCGAGCACATTGGTCGGGCAGACCTCGACGCAGGCGTTGCAGCCGACACAGCGGTCTTCGACGATCAGTTCGATCATGGCGCCATCTCCGTTGCGACGGGGGCCGGATCTGGGTGGATCAGGATGCGGTCGAGGCCCCGAAGGCGCAGGCGCCGCGCCAGCCTGGGATCGGTGTGGGGCGCGTCCGTGCGCTGGTGCATGCCGCGGCTTTCGTTGCGGGCCAGGGCCGCCGCGTAGCACCAGCGGCCAGCCGCCACCAAGGCCGCCCCCTCGCGGGTCTTGATGCGGTCCCGCCCGCCGCCAGCATGATCGCTGATCTCGGTCCACAGCTCATCCAGCACCTCCAGCGAGCGGCCAAGGCTAGCGCCGGTACGGAAGATGTTCTTGTCATAGGGCAGCATCTCCCCGCGCACGGCATGCTCCACCGCGGGCAGGTCCACAGCCCGCGTCGAGCTGGCCGGACGGAGACCCACCCGCCCAGCCGGAAGCGCCTCGGTGGCGTCCGATACCGGTGCGTGGCGGGCGAACCGGGCCGCCGCCTCGCCCGCCCAGTGGCCGGACGACAGGGCCCAGGCGGAGTTCTGGGCCCCGCCCCCCGACGTGGCGCCGGCCACCAATTCGCGCGAGGCGACATCCCCGGCCGAGAACAGGCCGGGCACGCCCACGCTACAATCCTCGTCCGCAATCCTCAGCCCCCCGACCCCGCGCACCGTCCCTTCCCCACGCAGGATCACCTCGAACTTCTGGCTGTAAGGGTCGATGCCCCAACGGTCGAAGGGCAGCATGAAGTTCGGCTGCACCTGGGGCATCACATCGCGGATGTCCTGGGGGGTGCGCTCCAAGCTGCAGAACACCGGCCCGCGCAGCAGCGCCGCCGCCAACTCCCGCGTCACATCCGGGCCGGGCGCGATATCGAGCGGCCGGCCGTCGACGTCGAAATAGCGGCCGAAGGTATAGGACATCGACCGGGTCATCGCCGTGCGGGCGGCGGCCACCGTGTAGTAGCAGGAGAACTCCATGCCGGAGAGCTCGGCGCCAACCTCCGCCCCCATCAACAGGCCGTCCCCGGTGTTGGTGTGGCACCCCAGCAGACGAGACTTGAAGGCGCAGCCGCCGGTGGCCAGGACCACGGCGCCGGCGCGGATGGTCCAATCTTCCCCAGCCTGGCGGCGCACGCCAGCGGCGCCGACCACCACTCCATCGCGGTCGCGAAGCAATTCCAGCGCCGGGCTCTGGTCGAAGATGCGGACGCCCAGGTCGGTGGCCAGATTGCGCAGCGCGCGCAGATATTCCGGCCCGCGCAGCCCCCGGTACTGAGTGGCGCCCTTCTCGTCCTTGCCGAAGCCGTAGTAGGGCGCCAGTGTCGGCAGGGTGCGCCAAGTCAGGTCGATGATCCGTTCCATCCAGGCCGGGTCGGCCAGGCCGAAGGCGCGGGCGTTGCGTTGGCGGATGGCCTCATCGCGCGCTTCCGGCGGGTCGGGGGGAACCCACCAGTGGCCGGGACCAGCCGTGGCGGTGACGCCGCTGGTCCCGAAATAGCCCTTGTCCACCAGCATCACCCTTGCCCCGGCGCGGGCCGCCGCGATCGCCGCCCAACCGCCGGCCAGGCCGCCGCCGATCACCAGGACATCGGTTTGAAGCCGCAGCCCGTTCATGGCCTGGCCGCGCCGTTGAAGCTGGTGTCGAAGGCGCCGTCGATATTGGGCGGGGACGGGATCACCCCCGCCTTCAGATAGGCGCTCAGGGTGTCACGCTCCTCGTCGATCACCGAGGCGTCGATGGGGACAGCCACCCCGCGCACCTGGGAGACGGTGTAGAGGGCGACATCCAGGGGCAGGCCGGTCTCCTTGGCCAACACCGCCGCGTACTCGCTCTTATGCGTCGCCTCCCACTGCTGGGCGGCCGCAAGGCGACGCAGGAAGTCCTGCAGCTGCGCGCGCTTGCCGGCGATGGCGGTGTCGCCGGCGACCTCGAAGCCGATGCCATGCAGCAACCCCTGGCCGTCGGCGACGATACGGGTCCTGTCGTGCAGTTGGGCCAGGCCGACGTAAGGTCCCCAGGTCACCCAGGCGTCCACCGACCCGCTGGAGAAGGCGGCCTTGGCGTCTCCGGGGCTCAGGAAGACCACCGTGACGTCCTTGAGACTGATCCCCGCACGCTCCAGGACCTTCAGCAGCAGGTAGTGGCCGATGGAACCGCGGCCGGTGGCGATACGCTTGCCCTTCAGATCGGCGGGCGTGCGGATCGGGGAGCCGGCGCGGACCAGCACCGCGGTGGAAGCGCCGCCCCCGGAAGACCGCGTGGCCTGCACCACCTTGATCTTGGAGCCGGCGGCATAGGCGAACATGAACGGCGCATCGCCCACCGCCCCGGCGTCCGCCGCACCGGCGCTGACGGCTTCCAGCAGGGCCTGGGCGGAGGGGAACTCGCTCCACTCCACCTTGTAGGGGGCGCCGTCCAGGGTGTGGGAGGCCAGCATCAGCGACTTGGTGCCGCCCTTCTGGCTAGCGATCTTCAGCACCGGCTGGCCGGAGTCCGCCTTGGGCTGGCAGGCGGCAAGAAGCAGGGCGGCCGCCAGGGCGAAGACGGGAGCGAGTTTCGCGGCCATGCGCTTCAGAGCCTCTGGGTGAGGCGGACGTAGTAGAAGCCGCCGGTGATGCCGAACGGGCTGAAGCTGCCGTACTGGCCCGAGCCGGTGTCCGGATTGACCACGCCGATCCGGTCCGGATGTTGGTTGAAGAGGTTGTTGGCGCCCGCGGCGATGGTGGTGCCGTCGCGGACCTCCAGCGACACATCGAGGTCGGTCACCCACTTGGGCGTGTAGGTGCGGTCGAGCGACGGCGAGCCGACGCTATTGACCTCGATGTACCGGCCATAGCGGGTCTCGTGCAGGTTCACACCCAGGCGCCGCCAGCGCCAGACCGCACCCAGGATGATCTTGTCCCGCGGCGTCGCCACGGTTATGTCGGCCTGCTTCTGGCGGTCGAAGAGCACGAAGGCGGGGTTCACCGCGGTCATGATCGCCGGCGTTGGCTTGATCGCCCGGATCGTGGTCTTGTTGTAGCTGTAGGCGGCGTTGAGGTTCAGCGAGCCGTAGGGCCCCAGGTCCAGCGCGTACTCGCCGACGATGTCGATCCCCCGCGTTCGGGTGTTGACGGCGTTGGTGTAGTACTGGGCGATCAGGCCGTTGGGGAAACGCGCCAGCAGGCCGTTCAGGGCCGCTGTGCTGGTCAGGTTCGCCGCGGTCAGCGACAGCTGGCCGGTAGCCACGATGCGGTCGTCGATGTCGATCTGATAGGCGTCCGCCGTAAACCGCAGCCTCGACACCGGCTCGGCGGTGAAACCGACGCTGTAGTTCACCGAGGTCTCAGGACGCAGCGGCGTGGCGCCCAAGGCCTTGGCTTCCGGCGTGCTGGCCGGGAAGAACTTGGTCGGGCTGGTGATGAACACCGGCGCACCAGAGGAATCGGTCACCGTTTTTCCGCTGATGGTCGAACTGGCGAACACTTCCTGGGCCAGAGACGGGGCACGGAAGCCATTGCTCACCGTGGCGCGGAAGGCGTAGCCCGGCAGGAACTCCCAGCGGGTAGTGAACTTTCCACTGGCGGTGTCGCCGGCGGAGTCGGTGTAGTGCTCGTAGCGCCCGGCCAGGCCCACGTACCAGTTGGACGCCAGCTTGGTGGAGAGGTCGACATAGCCGGCGAAGTTGTTGCGGCTGGCCGAACCGGCGTCCCCCGGCGCGGCGCCGGTATAGGAGGCCAGGCCCGGATTGGGATGCAGGCCGGCGTGGGGCTGGCCCGCGGGGATGACGTAGGTCCCGACGATGTAGGAATTGGGCTCGCCGGCCTCGACCTGATAGCGCTCATAGCGATGCTCGGCGCCGAAGGCCACGGTGACGGGCGCCGGCAGCACCCCCACCGAAAGCGCCCGCGAGATATCCAGGGTGTTGGTCCACTGGGTGTAGATCTGGTTGGAGAGGTGGAAGCGGGTCTGGCTGGTGGGGCCCAGGGTGGCGTTGAGGGTGTTCTCGGCGTCTAGCCGGGCGTGGTCATAGGCGATGCTGGTGGACAGGTCCCAGGCCCATTCGCCGGCCTTGCCCCTGACTCCCCAGGTGGACTGGACGTCCCACTCGTAGATGCGCCTAAGCGCGTTGAAGCCGTTGGGATAGATCTCCGGCAGGGAATTGATGTTGTTGGGCAGGAAGCTGCCGGTGTTCTTCCTGGAGTCCCGATAGCTGAGGGTGGTGGTGGAATAGGCCTTGATGTTCGAGGTCACCGGCAATTCGGCGTCGTAGGCGGTATCGACCAGGGTCTCCTCGCCGGGGCCGTAGCTGTGGCCATAGAAGTAGCGGTCGGCGGTCAGGTCTCGCGGGTCGGCGACCCCGCCGGGCAGCAGATTGTAGAGATGGACGGTGGTCGAGGCCACCGAGCGCGAAGCCGGCTGGTTGTGCTTCACGTCGATGGACAGGTGCGCGAAGCCGCCCTGGTCGCCGAGCTTGAGGCCGTAGTCGGCGGCCCCCTGGATGGTGGCCCCGTCGCCCCAGTAGTTGGCTCCCCAGGTCACCGAGGCGCTACCGCCTGTCGCGCCCTCCTTGAGGATGAAGTTGATCACCCCGGCGATGGCGTCGGAGCCGTATTGCGCGGCGGCGCCGTCCCGCAGCACCTCGACATGGTCGATGGCCGAGGCCGGGATCAGGTCCAGATCCACCGGCACGCCGCCGCTGCCGACCCGGGCTAGGTTGTTGATCAGGGCGGTGGTGTGCCGCCGCTTGCCATTGACCAGGAACAGGGCCTGGTCGCCGTTCAACCCACGCAGGGTGATCGCCCGCACGGCCCACGACGTGCCGCCGCCGTTGATTCCCGGCAGGTTGAAGGACGGGACCAGTGTGTTGAGGATCTCCTTGAGGCCCACCTTGCCGGTCGCCTGAATCTGGGCGCCGCCGATGACGTCGATGGGGACCGGGCTGTCGGCGACAGTGCGGCGCTCGCCGCCGCGCACGCCGGTGACGACGACGGCGTCCACGTCGCTGCCGACGCTGTCGCTGGCTACTTCGGCCGTGGCGGTCGTCGCGACGGTGTCCACGCCGGCGGAGGTAGCCGGCCGGGCGACCCCTTGGATCGCCAGGGTCGAAAATGCGGTCTGGGCGAAAGCGGGCGCCGCGGCCGCGGTCGTGGCGAGCAATGCCGTCTTGAAGGCAAGGTTCCGCGCTCGGCGCGGAAAGTCCGAATTAAAAGACATAGGTCCCCCTGGGCGGCCCGGAGAGTCCGGCCGCCTTGGTTTTGCATCAGCGATGAGTTGAGAAGGCGCGGCCGCTCAGGGCCGCCTTAGCGGAAGTTGGTCAGAACGGGCTTCGACACCGGCCGTACATGGCTCACTCCCTTGCCCGGATGGGGCGTAACGAATCTCGCGCCACCGATTTCGATCGCGCCGCCGACACATAAAGTCAGCAACAGTCACAAATGGCGACGCAGTTTTTCTTTCGTTGCGGCCAGAAAAGTCTATATCTTGGACTCAAATCAACCGATCAAATCTTTCTAATACGTTGAGTTACACAAATATTGACTTTATAATCATGAAACACTTCGGTTCAACCCGCCGCCAGACGGGCGCCGCCGCTGGCGCTGGGATCGAACTCCCGGCCGCGGCGGATGGTCGAGCCGCCCGCCTCGATGCCCAGGGCCGGGAACAGCAGCTCGGCCACGCGGTAGCATTCCTCCAGGTGCGGATAGCCCGACGCGATGACCGTATCGACGCCGATGGCCTGATACTCCCGCAGCCGTTCCGCGACCGTCTCCGGATCCCCCACCAGGGCCGTCCCCGCCCCTTCGCGCACCAGTCCGACTCCCGCCCAGAGGTTGGGACCGACGATCAGCTTGTCGCGCCGATGACCGTGCAGGGCAGCCATTCGGCGCTGACCCTCGGACTCCGAGACCTTGGCGTTGCGCGCCGCGCCGGCGGCGATGGCCTCGTCGGAAAGCTTGCTGATCAGGCGGTCAGCGGCGGCCCACGCCTCCGCGTCGGTCTCGCGCGCGATCAGGTGAATGCGCAGGCCGAACTTCACCGTTCGGCCCCGTTTGGCGGCGGCGGCGCGCACCTGGTCGAACTTCTCCGCCACCTGGGTCGGCGGCTCGCCCCAGGTCAGGTAGTAGTCCACGTGCTCGGCGGCGACCTCGATCCCGGCCGGCGACGAGCCGCCGAAATAGAGCGGCGGATAGGGCTGCTGCAGCGGCGGGAAAGCCAGGGCATTGGGGCTGTTGGAAGTAAGGTGATTGCCCTTGAAGGTGATCGCCTCGCCCGCTGCAATGGCGCGCCAGATGGTCAGGAACTCGGCGGTCTGCTCGTAGCGCTCGTCATGGGTGAGGAACAGGCCATCCCCCTCCAGGTCAGAGGGATTGCCGCCGGTGACCACGTTCAGCAGCAGCCGGCCGTTGGAAATCCGGTCGAGCGCCACTGCCTGGCGCGCTGCCAGGGCCGGGGTCTGCACTCCGGGGCGCAGGGCGACCAGGAACTTCAGCCGCTCCGTTATCGGGGCCAGGGCCGAGGCCACGGTCCAGCCGTCCAGGCAGGCGGGGCCAGTGGGCAGCAGGACGCCGCCGAAGCCCAGTCGGTCGGCGGCGCTGGCGATCTCGCGCAGGTAGCCGAACTCCGCCGGCCGCCAGCCCTCCCGCGCGCCCAGGTAGCTCCCGTCGCCCGAGGTGGGCAGGAACCAGAACATGTTGAGGGGCGATGACTTCAGGGGCGCTTGTGGGGTCATGGCCAGGCTCTGTTGTGGTCAGGTCCGCGGTCGGAAGGGCGTCTGGTCGGGGCCAAGGCGCTACAGCTCCAGCACGGCCGAACGGATCACGTCGGCCAGGCGGGTCACGGTGGGATGGGACTCGGCGCGGGTGTGGCGCACGTAGGATACGGCCGGCAGGGCCGGCAGGCTGGGGGCGTCCCGCCGGTCGATGGGGCGTTTGAGGACGATGTCGGTGCGGCAGGTGACGCCCAGCTCCGACTCCACCGCCGCCCGCAGGGCCGATAGGCTGGGCGTTTCCAAGACGATCCGATAGCGGCGGCCGGCCGCCTCCAGCGCCGCAAGGGCCGCGTCGCGGAACCGGCAAGGCGGCTCCAGCACCGCCAGGGGCAGGACGTCGAGCTCGGCCAGGGCGGCGTCGCCCAGCCAGACCATGGGCGCGGTCTTCACCGAGGCCGGATCGTCGCCGGGCCCCATGCACAGCACCACATCCAGGCGGTCGGAGGCGAGCAGCTCCAGCAGTTCCGCCGAGCCGCCGACCCTCACCTGCAGCAGGGTTTCCGGATTGAGCTTGGCGAAGCGCGACAGCACGCCGGTGAGCAGGGTCTCGGCGAAGTCCTGCACCAGGCCCACGCGGGCCGGCCCAGCCAGGGCGTCGCCGGTGAGGGCCGACACGGCGCGGTCGTTTGTGCTGAGCATCTCCCGCGTGAAGGTCAGCAGGGTCTGGCCGGCGGGGGTCAGGGTAAGGCGGCGGCCGTCGCGATGGAACAGCGGCGACTGCACCGTCTCCTCCAGCCGCTTCATCTGAAGGCTGAGCGCCGACTGGGTGACGAAGACTCGTTCGGTGGCGCGCAGCATCGATCCCGAGTCGACGATCGCGGCGAAGCTTCGCAGCAGTTCGGTCGGCAGGTTCACGGCCATCAAGGACTCCAACGTATGAGAAACTCTAAACACGATCGTTAGGATAAGTCTATTGAACAAGTAGGAATTAAAAGCCCTTTTAGACGAAGGCAATTGCAAAATGTGTCGCCGGGCGTTGGCGGCGAAGGGGTTATAGTGTCTGTCGCGGGTACACCGAGATTATCTAATAGCGTGGCTATTCGAGCGCCGCGACTGACGGGTCAGCGCTGGGTCTCGCCCCTGATCCTGATTCTGTTGTGGGAACTGGGCTCGCGTACGGGGCTGATCCCCGCGCACGTGCTCGCGGCGCCCTCGTCCGTCGTCAAGACCGGCCGGGACATGGTCGTTTCGGGCGAGCTGCCGATGAACATGCTGGTCTCACTGGGCCGCGCCGCAGCCGGGCTGGCCATCGGCATCAGCCTGGGATCGGCGCTGGCTATCATCTCCGGCCTGACCCGAGCGGGCGAGAACGCCGTGGATCCGCCGATCCAGATGTTGCGCACCCTGCCCTCCCTGGCCCTGTCGCCGTTGTTCATCGTCTGGTTCGGCATCGGCGAGACGCCGAAGATCGCCCTGATCACGTTGGGCACAACGTTTCCGATCTACCTGAACCTTTACAGCGGCATCCGCGGCGTCGACCCCAAGCTGATCGAGGCGGCGCGCAGCTTTGGCCTCAAGGGCTGGGACCTGGTCCGGCATGTGGTGCTGCCCGGCGCCCTGCCCTCCTTCCTGCTGGGCCTGCGCTTCGCCCTGGCGGGATCGTGGCTGATCCTAGTGGTCGCCGAGCAGATCAACGCCTCGGCGGGGCTGGGCTATCTGATCAACAACGCCCGCGACTTCTCGCGCACCGACATCATCGTGGTCTGTCTGGTGGTCTACGCCCTGCTGGGCCTGGGCGCCGACGCCATCGTGCGCGCGCTCGAACGCCACGCCCTGGCCTGGCGCCCCTCGTTCATCAAATCCTGATTTCGGAGCCGTCTCCCCCATGGCCCAAGCCCTTATCCGTCCGCTTGATCCAAAACCTCCCCAGCTCGCGCCGCCGCCGGCGACGGAGCGGCTGCCGGCGGTGAGTGTGCGCAACTTCACCCGCCGCTTCGGCGAGACGGTGGTGCTGCGCGACCTCGATATCGACATTGCGCCGGGCGAATTCGTCGCCCTGCTAGGCGCCAGCGGCTCTGGCAAGACCACCCTGCTGCGCACCCTGGCGGGGCTGGATCCGGCCGACGGCCAATCGGTGCGCACCCCCAGCGCCCGGGCGGTGGTGTTCCAGGACGCGCGGCTGATGCCGTGGAAGCGCGTCTGGCGCAACGTCGCGCTGGGCCTGACGGGTAGAGGGGGGCTGACGGGCGCCGACGCCCGCGCTCGCGCCGAAGCGGCCTTGAAGGAGGTCGGCCTCGGCCACCGCCTGGACGTCTGGCCCGCGACCCTGTCGGGCGGCGAGGCCCAGCGCGCCGCCCTGGCCCGCGCCCTGGTCCGCGAACCGCAACTGCTGCTCCTCGACGAACCCTTCGCGGCCGTGGACGCCCTGACCCGCATCCGCATGCACGACCTGGTGCTGTCGCTGTGGCGCAAACACGCGCCCGCGGTGCTGCTGGTCACTCACGATGTGGACGAGGCCGTCACCCTGGCCGACCGGGTGTTGGTGCTGGAGGACGGCCGCATCGCGGCGGAGGAGCGCATCCACCTGCCCCGCCCCCGCGAGACGGGCGCTGAATTCCAGGCGATCCGGCGCCGCCTGCTCAGCCACCTTGGCCTGGAGCTGGCGGCCCCGGCGGCCCCAACCCCCGAAGGCGAACTGATCGCCTTCCCTACCGGAGAAGCCGTTTCATGAGCGTCCTCGCCGCCGTCCGCCCCACGCCCCTGGTCGCTGCCGACGCGGCCCTGCCGGACCTGGACGCCATCCTGCCCGGCCTGACGGCCCGCTTCGCGGCCACCGCCGAGGCGCATGACCGCGACGCCAGCTTCCCGTTCGAGAACTTCGCCGCCCTGCACGCGGCCGGCCTGCTGGCCCTCACGGCGCCCAAGGACCTCGGCGGCCTAGGGGCGGACCTACCCACCGCCCTGAAGGTCATCCAGGCCACGGCGCGGGGCGAGCCGGCCACCGCCCTGGTGCTGGTGATGCAGTACCTGTTCCACGGCTCACTGAACGGCCGTGCCGGCTGGCCCGACCACCTCAAGGCCCTGGTGGTGGACGACGCTATCCGCAATGGCGGCCTGATCAACGCCCTGCGCGTGGAGCCCGACCTGGGCACTCCCGCCCGCGGCGGTCTGCCGGCCACGGTGGCCCGCAGCACGCCGGAGGGCTGGCGCATCTCCGGCCGGAAGATCTATTCCACCGGCTCGCCCGCCCTGACCTGGATGGTGGTCTGGGCGCGCACCGACGAGGACGAACCCCGCGTCGGAGGCTGGCTGGTCCACCGCGACACGCCCGGCTGGCGGATCGAGGAGACCTGGGACCACACCGGCCTGCGAGCCAGCGGCAGCCACGACGTGGTGTTCGATGACGCCCTGGTCCCGGAAGACCGCGCCCTGTCACCCCAGCTCCTGGGTGGACCGGCGCACGTCGATCCGGCCTTCGCCATCTGGTCGTCGGTGCTCACCTCGGCGATCTATGACTCCGTGGCCCGCGCCGCCCGCGACTGGTTCATCAGCTGGGCCCTGGACCGCAAGCCGGCCAACCTCGGCGCCTCGATCTCCACCCTGCCCCGCTTCCAGGAGATCGTCGGGACCATCGACGGCCTGCTGCTGCAGAACCGGGTGCTGCTGGAGGCCGCTGCCAACGGCGCCCTGCCGCCCTCCGAGGGCGGGCTGGTCAAGCACCTGGTCACCGAGAACGCCATCGCGGCGGTGGAGAAGGCGATCGCGGCGGCGGGCAATCCCGGCCTGTCGCGGCACAACCCCCTGCAGCGGCACTACCGCGACGTCCTGTGCGGCCGCATCCACACGCCGCAGGGCGACGTCATCCTGACCAGCGCGGGCAAGGCGGCCTTCATGGCCGCCGCCGCGGCGCGCGGCTAGGACCCCGCCATGGGACGCCTGGTCATCGCCAGCCAGCTGAACGAGATCTTCAACGAAACCCTGGCGCGGCATGTCGGGGACGCGGAGATCATCGCCTTGCCGCCCGGATCGCCCCAGGCCCTGCCCAAGGACGCGCGGATCCTCCTGGCCGCGCCGTTCCGCAAGGCCGGCGGGCCGTTGCCGGAATCGCCGCCGCCCGGCTGGCCCTTCGACCTGCGCTGGGTGCAGCTGGTCTCGGTGGGGATCGATTTCTATCCGACCTGGCTGTTCGACGGACCGGTGGTGACCTCCGCGAGGGGCTCCTCCGCCGTGGCGCTGGCGGAGTTCGCCCTGGCCGCCGTCTTCTCCGCGGCCAAGCGGTTGCCCGACATCTGGATTAAGGGGGCCGAGCAGTGGCGGCCGACGCCCCTGGCCATCGTCGAGGGCCAGACCCTGGGCCTGGTCGGCTTCGGCTCCATCGGCGAAGCCCTGGCGCCCAAGGCCCTGGCTCTGGGCCTCAAGGTCATCGCCGTGCGCCGCTCCGACCGGCCGATCCCGGTCGCCGGCGTGGAGCGGGTGGCGAACATCGAAACCCTGTTCGAGCAATCCGACCATGTGGTCCTGGCCGCGCCGATCACGGCCCAGACCGTGGGCCTGGTGGATCGCGCCCTGCTGGCCCACGCCAAGCCGGGGCTGCACTTGATCAACATCGCCCGCGGCGCCCTGATCGACGACGACGCCCTGCTCGAAGCGCTGGACGCGGGCCGGGTCTCCCAAGCCAGCCTGGACGTCACCCATCCCGAGCCCCTGCCGGCGGGCCATCCCTACTACAGCCATCCGCGTGTGCGGCTGTCGCCGCACACCTCGGTGCACACGCCCCAGACGCGGATCAATCTCGCCGCCAAGTTCGCCGACAACCTCAGCCGCTTCCGCCAGGGCGCGCCGCTGGACGATGTCGTCGACCTCGGCCGCGGCTACTGAACGGAGCCCCAGCCATGACCGTCGCCCTCGCCCGCCCGCCTATAGCTGCAGCGCGCACCGCCCACCCGGACAAGATCGAGACCGTCCTGCCGTCCTATGGCGAGCGGGCGATCCCGGTCCAGCCCACCGTCGAGCTGGAACGCCTGTACCGCAAGCAGCGCCTGGCCGCGGGCTACCGCCTGTTCGGCCGCTATGGCTTCGACATGGGCGGCGCCGGCCACATCACCGCCCGCGACCCGGAGTATCCCGACCACTTCTGGGTCAATCCGGCAGGGGTGCATTTCAGCCGCATCAAGGTCTCGGACCTGATGCTGGTCAGCCATGACGGCGAGATCGTCCAGGCGCCCCGGCACGCCAGGCCGCGCCTGAACCGCGCCGCCTTCGCCATCCATTCGGAACTGCACAAGGCCCGGCCCGACGTGGTCGCCGCAGCCCATTCCCATTCGCTGTATGGCAAGGCCTGGTCGGCGACGGGCCGGCTGCTGGATCCCCTGACCCAGGACGCCGCCGCCTTCTACGACGACCACGCCCTGTTCGAGGACTTCTCTGGCGTGGTGCTCGACACCTCCGAGGGGCGGAAGATCGCCGAAGCCCTCGGGCCCAAGAAAGCGGTGATTCTGCAAAACCACGGCATCCTGACGGTGGCGCAGAGCGTTGAGGGCGCGGTGTGGCGCTACCTGGCCATGGAGAACGCCTGCCAGGTGCAGCTGCTGGCGGAGGCGGCCGGCCCAACCAAACCCATGCCCGACGCGGTCGCCCGCCATACCGCCAGCCAGGTGGGGACGGAGGTGGGCGGGCTCCATGCCTTCCAGCCTTATTGGGACGTGGTCAGCGAGGAAGAACCGGACCTCTTCGACTGATGACCCCGCTTCTTGTCACGCCCAACCGCCGAGCGGCCCTGGCCCTCGGCGCCGGCAGCCTTGCCGCCGCCCTCGCCGCCTGCGCCAAGCCGGCCGGAAGTGGACGTTCGTCCGACCTGACCCTGCGTGTCGCGACCTACAAGGGCGGGGTGGAGACCTTTCTGAAGGCCGCCGGTCAAGCCGACACACCCTATAAGGTGCAGTTCGCCGAGTTCGCCGGCGGCAACCTGATCACCGAGGCGATCATCGCCGGCGCCATCGACATCGGTTCGATGAGCGAGATTCCGCCGATCTTCGTGGCCGCCTCCAAGCCGGCCCTGCGCCTGATCGCGGTCCAGAAGGGCGACGTGAACAGCCAGGTGGTGCTGGTCCCCAAGGGCTCGCCGATCACCGACCCGGCCCAGCTGAAGGGCAGGAAGGTCGGCTATGTGCGGGCGACCACCTCGCAATACCTGCTGATCAGGCTGCTGGAAGAGCACGGCCTGACCTTCGCCGACATCACCCCGGTCGCCCTGTCGCCCCAGGACGGACGGGCGGCGTTCGAGCACGGCAGCCTCGACGCCTGGGTGGCCTATGGCGTTCAGGCCACGGCGGTGCGCGGGACGGTGGGCGCCCGGGTGCTGGCGACAGGACTTGGCCGGCTGTCAGGCAACTACCTCTTCGCCGCCTCGCAGAGCGCCCTGAAGGACCCTCCGCGCCGCGCGGCGATCGTCGACTATCTGAAGCGCGTACGGCGGACCTACCAGTGGACCGACGCCCACCCCGATGACTGGGCCAGGCTGGCCGCGGCGGCCACCGGGGTTCCCGCGGCGCTCTACGCGCAACAGCGCCGCGAACGCAGCGCCGCAACCCGCCTTGCCCCCGTGGACGCCAGCGCCGTCGCCTCGCAGCAGGCCGTCGCGGATGGCTTCACCAAGGCCGGCGTCCTCTCCGGCCATGTCGATGTGACGCCTCTGTGGGATCCGGCCCTGAATTCAGACTTGGGCCCCGCAACACCATGAGCGCTCCCGACCTCCATCGTCTGCGGAAATTCGTGCGGGACTTCGCCGCCCTGCTCGCGGACACCCCCAGCGAAGCGGCCGTCCTGAAGCTGGGCGGCGCCTTCCTGGCCGACCTGGTCTCGCACGACGACTGGCTTCCGGACGCCTTCGCCGAACCCAGGCCAGGCGGCTACGCCCAGTACCTGCTCCACTGCGACTCTCTGGAGCGCTTCAGCGTGGTAAGCTTCGTCTGGGGTCCGGGCCAGGGCACGCCGGTGCACAACCACACCGTCTGGGGCCTGGTGGGGGTGCTGCGGGGCGCGGAGGTGTCGCAGCCTTATATCCGCACACGGCAGGGGCTGCTGCCGTGCGGCCCGGCCCGGCGGCTGGAGCCTGGCGAGGTCGAAGCGGTGTCGCCGACCGTCGGCGACGTCCACCGGGTCGCCAACGCCCTGGTCCTGGAGCCCTCCATCAGCATCCATGTCTACGGCGGCAATATCGGCGCGGTGGAGCGCTCGGTGTTCGACGCCTCGGGTGGGGCGAAGCGCTTCGTCTCCGGCTACTCCAACACCCTGACGCCCAATCTCTGGGGCGGGTTCGAACCGCCGCCACAGAGGTACGACGCGTGAGTCGTCAGATTTCCCCCGCCGAGGTGCGCCTGGATCTGGTCAGCCGCCGCGAAGTCGCCCTGCTGGATCTGCGCGAAGAGGATCCCTTCGCCAAGGGTCATCCCCTGTTCGCCGCCAACCTGCCCTTGAGCCGGCTGGAACTGGAGGTGTTCGACCGCCTGCCCCGCCGGGACGTGAAGATCGTTCTCTATGACGACGGCGAGGGCCTGGTCGGGCCGGGTGCCGAGCGGCTGGCGGCCCTGGGCTATAGCGAGGTCCATGTCCTCGCGGGCGGCCTGAAGGGCTGGGCCGACGCGGGGTTCGAGCTCTTTGCCGACGTAAATTCGGCCAGCAAGGCCTTCGGCGAGCTCGTGGAAGCGCGCCGCCATACCCCGTCCCTGCCCGCGCCGGAGGTGGACGCCCGGGTCGCCGGCCAGGCGGACATGGTCATCCTGGACAGCCGCCGCTTCGACGAATACCGCACCATGAGCATTCCCACCGGGATCAGCGTCCCGGGCGCCGAACTTGTGCTGCGCGCCCGCGCCCTGGCGCCCGATCCGGCCACCACCATTGTCGTCAACTGCGCCGGCCGCACCCGCAGCCTGATCGGCGCCCAGTCCCTGATCAACGCCGGCCTGCCCAACCCGGTCTTCGCCCTGCGCAACGGCGCCATCGGTTGGACCTTGGCCGGTCAGGCCTTGGAGCACGGCCAGAGCCGCCGCTACGGCGAACCCAGCGAGGCCCTGGAAACCGAAGCCCGAATCAAGGCCCGGGAAGTAGCGTACCGCGCCGGCGTGCGGCGCCTGGACCCAACGGAATTGGCGGCCCTGGCGGCCGACGCCGCCCGCACGCTCTATTGCCTCGACGTGCGTCAACCGGACGAGTTCGAGGCGGGCCACATCGCCGGCTTCCTGAACGCCCCCGGCGGCCAACTGGTGCAGGAAACCGATCACGCCGCGCCGGTGCGCGGCGCTCGCATCGTCCTGGCCGACCCGCGCGGGGTGCGCGCCGACATGACGGCCTCCTGGCTCGCCCAGATGGGCTGGGAGGCCTATGTGCTGGACGCGCCCGCCGAGGCCTTCACCGAAACTGGCGGCGTCGCCAGGGCCGCGCCATCGCCGCCCCAGGCGCCCTTTCTCAGCCCCGATGTTCTGGCTGAGCGCCTGGACCGCGACGAGGTCCAGGTCATCGATCTTGGTCCCAGTCCGGCCCATCGGCGCGGCCACATTCCCGGCGCCTGGTTCGCCATCCGCGCGCGGCTGGCCCAGGATCTCCACAGACTGCCCGAGGGCAAACCCCTCGTCCTCACCTCGCCGGATGGCCTGCTGGCCGCCTTCGCCCTTCCCGAACTGGCCGCTCTCACCGACGTGACGGTGTCTGTACTCGAGGGCGGGACCGCGGCCTGGACTGCCAGCGGCCGGCCCCTGGAAGCCGGCATGCCGCGCGCCGCCAGCGATCCCGACGACATTTATCGCCGGCCCTATGAAGGCTCCGACCACGCCGCGGCGGCCAAACAGGCCTATCTCGACTGGGAGTTCGGCCTGGTCGAGCAACTGGCCAAAGACGGAACGCACGGGTTTTTCGTCATCTGACGTCTGCCCTGTCCCACCAAGATCCCACCTTCACCACCCGCGACCTGCCGGCGCGCCCTGAGCGTTTCTGGCCTGGCCGTTCGGGCCCGATGCGTCTGGCTTGAGGCTTACCTATCAAGGGCTTGAGAAGAACTCGCTAAATCCCACTAGATTTGTAGGATATCGTTCGCCTTCATCGTTTTCCCAATGGGAGCCTCGCTCAAATGTCCGTCGAATTCATCGGTTTCATCGGCGCCCAACCCGGGTCCGAGATTCATCCCTACAGCGGCCCGGCCGTCGACCGCGACTACGTCGAGACCATCGCCAAGGCGCACGACGATGGCGGCTTCGACCGCGCCCTGGTGGCGTTCGGCTCGACTTCGCCGGAGAGCCAACTGGTGACGGCGCACGCCGCCTCGGTGACCAAGCGCCTGGGCTTCATGATCGCCCACCGGCCGGGCTTCACAGCCCCCACCGTCGCCGCCCGCCAGCTGGCCACTCTGGACCAGTTCACCGGTGGCCGCATCGCGGTGCACATCATCACCGGGGGCTCGGACGATGAGATGAAGAAGGACGGCGACCACCTGACCAAGGACGAGCGCTACGCCCGCACCGAGGAATATCTGGACATCGTCCGCCAGGAATGGACCAGCGAAAAGCCCTTTGACTACAAGGGCAAGTACTACGACGTCCAAGGCGCCTTCGGGGCGGTGAAGCCGTTCCAGAAGCCGCATCTGCCGATCTATTTCGGCGGCGCCTCCGACGCGGCCATCCCCGTCGCCGGCAAGCACGCCGACATCTACGCCCTGTGGGGCGAGACCCAGGCCCAGGTGCGTGAGATCGTCTCCCGCGTCCGCACCGCCGCCGCCCGGTGGGGCCGCGACCCGCGCTTCAGCCTGTCCCTGCGCCCCGTCCTGGCCGGCACCGAGGAAGGCGCCTGGAAGCGCGCCAAGGACATCGAGGACCAGACCCGCGAACTGCGCGAGAAATCCGGCCTGAAGACCCACGACCACGCCCCGCCCAACGCCGGCGCCCAGCGCCTGCTGCAAGCCTCCGCCCAGGGCGCGCGTCTGGACAAGCGGCTGTGGACCGGCGTCGCAGCCCTCACCGGCGCCAGCGGCAACTCCACCGGCCTGGTGGGTACGCCCGAACAGGTGGCCGACGCCCTGCTGGACTACTACGACCTGGGGGTCAGCACATTCCTGATCCGCGGCTTCGACCCGCTGGAGGACGCCATCGCCTATGGCCGCGACCTGATCCCCCTGGTCCGCGAGCGGGTCGCCGCCCGCGAGGCCAACCCCGCCCGCGCGGCGAGCTGAGACCTGGCATGGCGCCCCCGCCCGCCGCCCAGGCAACCCAGGCCCATACGCTTGCCGAACGGCAGGCGCGCTACGGCCATTCCGTGATCGATCCACCCCGCGCCTTCCCCGACGCGGCGCGGTTCCGGGACGCCATGGCGAGGCTGGCGGGGGGGCGTCGCCGTCGTCGCCTGTCTGGATCATGGAGCGCCCCGGGGGCTCTTGGTCTCCTCCCTCACATCGCTCTCCACCGAGCCGCCAAGGGTGTTGTTCTGTGTGCGCAAGGCCGCCGGCGCGCACGGCCCCCTCCTGCTCGCCGACCGCTGCAGCTTGTCAGTCTTGGCCGAACACGACGGCGACGAAGCCGAGCGGTTCTCCACCCCCGAGCGGGCCGCCGAACGCTTCGCCTCGGCGGACTGGCGGCTGCGCCCCGGCGAGCCGCCAGTCTACGAGGGCGCCCTGATCGGCCTCGCGGGCCTGATCAGCCAGAGGATCGACGCCGGTAGCCACTCGGTGTTCATCCTCGACATCGAGGCCGTACAGACCCGTGACGCGCAACCGCTGGTCTATTTCGACCGTGCGTACCGGGCGCTCTTATGAAACGTTTCAGCGCCACGCGCGGCCGCGGTTTCGGGTCCCTATTGAATGCCGTCGATGACCACCGCTGCGCCGCTCACCCGCTACGGCGCCCAATGAGGGGCGCGCTCCGCGAGCGGCTCCACCACCGCCCTGCAACTACACCACGTCCGGGGACGCGGCCGGGACCGGACAACCCTCACGCGGCAACATCGGGCTGTTGAGCCAAGCGATAGCGGCCGTATGATACGGATTGCCGCGCTCGGCAGGCTGTGGCGATCAGAGCGCCTTGCTCAGGGTAATTCGGACCGCGCGGCTGTCGCCGTGGATTTCCGCCGTCCCGTCCCGCGCGCCAGAGGCCCGAGAGCCGCTGAAGCGCTGGCTGATGTCGCTGCGCGACCCGCCGACCAGGTTGTCCACTTGCAGGCCCAGGACAAGATAGCCGGCCCGATAGGCCAGGGATCCGCCCAGGCCCGTGTCGATTGACAGCGTATCCACCTCGCTCATCTGGAAGAGACTAGATGGCCCTGTCACCTGCGCCTTGAGGGCCCAGGTGATCGGCAGTTGCGCCAGAGCGCCGCCGAGGCTGAGCTGGGCGCGATAGGGAACCTCGCCGGACAGGGGACGAAGGACTCCCGTGAAAGGATCCGTCACCGAGGATGCTCGCCAGCTCCCCCGGCCGCTCAGGGTCAGCGACGGCAGGAAGGGCAGGTCCAGGGGCGCAGCGACAGAGACATCGATCGCGCGCCGGCTTCCCCCGCCGATGGCCGTCGGCGCCTGGGTCTGACCTACAGGCCCAAGATCCGTGACGCTCTCCAGCCGCGCCTGGGTGAGGGTCGCCGACAGCGTGACCGCGCCGGGCAGGCTTTGGCGTAGGCTGACCACCGACCGCCACTCGCGGTCGGGTTGGAAAGCGCCGGCCGTGAGTAGCCCCTCGGCTTGGGCGAAGGCGGCGAACTGGGCCGGATCGAGGGCGGAGATCGCCCGCTCCACCGTGACCGTCCACCGGGCCTGTGACCATGGGGTCAGGGTCGCCGTCAGGTGCGGGGCTGGATAGGCGAAGCTCGCCGCCTGGACGCCCGCGCCACGCCAAGCCACGCCACGGCTCTCCAGAGCGTCGCCAACATTCAAAGACAGGCGCGCCACCGGACGCCAGGTCAGGCCCGCGAACAGGCGGGCCGTGTCGGTCCGCAGGCCGGTCGCCGCGTCCGCCGTCGCCTGGGGCGCCCACAGCTGGTTGTCGGTGACGCCGGAAGCGGCCGAACCGCCTAGCTGCAGCGCAATCGGTTTGAAGGGCGTCAGGGTGGCGGCGGCCTGGGCGCTCAAGGTGCGCGTGGACAGCACCTGATCGCCGCCGCCCGCCGTGAAGGGATTGGCGGGGGCCAAATCGCGGCGCAACTGATCGGTGACGCTGGCGTCCAGGCGCGCGACGGGGCTGGGGGTCCAGGTCGTGGTCAGCCGAACCGTCTCACCCGTCCAGGCCGCCCCCCACACAGGCAAGGCCGGACCGCCGGTCAGGCCGCCCGGAGCGCTCTCGACCGCGGCCTGAAGGCTGGTCTGGAAATCCTGCAGTTTGACGCCAAGGTCCAGGCGCGCGCCGATGGACGCCAAGGCGCCGGGCGCCGCTGGCGTGGGGACATAGGGCGTGAGGGCGATGCTGGTCACGCCGGGGTCCTGGGCGCTCGATGCGGCCTGGGCGGTGGTCGCCGAAAGCCAAGCGAGCGCCGCCGCCCCCAGGGCCACGAGCCCCCTCGCCCACCGATCCTTCGCCGCCCTGTACGCCACCGTGTCTATCCCAACTGTCCCGTTCCAGAGATTTGAATGATACCGGTAAATAGGCCCCGAACACCCACCGCCGACTCTGGATGTCGAGGGCGGCGTATCAAGCGTCGATCGTCCGCAACATGCCCATCACTCGATCTTGTTCGGGCGGGCGGCGTATGGAGGCCATCTGTCCACAAGCGACCCCATGGCGGCGCCTGCCGCCTCGGAATTGTGCGCTCGGCAGGCAACCACGGCGGTTGAGCGCCGCGAGAGGCTGGACCATAGTGCGGCGCCCAACAGTCGGCGCGGGATTGACGCAGTGACGGACGCGCTGGTTCTCAAGGGCCTTGCCAAAGCTTACGCCAAGCCCGCCGTGGACCACCTGGACCTCACCGTCCGGGCCGGCGAGCTCTACGCCCTGCTAGGCCCCAATGGCGCGGGCAAGACCACCACCCTGCGCATGGTCGCCGGCCTGCTGAAGCCGGACGCGGGTTCGATCTTCGTGTTCGGTATCGACGCCCTGGCCCAGCCGGCCGCCGCCAAGCAGATCATCGCCTGGGCGCCGGATGAGCCCATGCTCTACGACCGGCTGACCCCCATGGAATACCTGGAGTTCGTCGCCGGCCTGTGGGGCGTCGACGCCGCCGCGGCGCGGACCAAGGCCGAGGAGCTGCTGAAGTGGCTGGGCCTCTGGGACAACCGGGATCAGCGCTGCGAGGGTTTCTCGCGCGGCATGAAGCAGAAGGCCGCCCTGGCCGGGGCTCTGATCCACGATCCCAAGCTGCTGATCCTGGACGAGCCCTTGACCGGCCTGGATGCCGCCGTGGCGCGCCAGGTCAAGGATTTGCTGCAGGCGCGGGTAGCCGCCGGCGCCACCGTGATCATGACCACTCACATCCTGGAGGTGGCCGAGCGGATCGCCGACCGCATCGGCATCATCAAGAATGGCCGCTTGGCGGCCGAGGGCACCCTCGACGAACTGCGCGCCCGCGCCGGCGAAGCTCAAGGCACGCTTGAGGACGTCTTCCTCGACCTCATTGGCGAAGCGCAGCCGGCGTGATCGGCCGCCCTGGATCGACGCTGTGGCTGCTGGGCGCGGAGATGCGGCTGGGCCTGCGCGACATGTTGGGCAAGCGCGGCTCGGTGCGCCTCCTGGTCATGGGGGTGGCGGTCCTGGTCCTGGTGTTCCTCCTGGGCCTGCCGGTCGCCAGCGCCCTGCGAGGCAGCGAAGTCCCTATCAACTCCCTGTCCGTGGTCATCGCCGACGCCGCGATGGGCGTGATCTTCACCCTGATGCTGTCGCAGACACTGGCGGCGGCGGCCCAGTCCCTCTACAGCCGCGGCGACCTTGATCTGCTGTTCTCCGCCCCGATCGCGCCGCGCAAGGTCCTGACCGTCCGCTTCGCCGCCATCGCGCTCAACGTCTTCGCCGCCTTCGCCCTGCTGATCGCCCCGCCTCTGTTGCCCGCCGCGGTCATGGGCCATTGGCGGTGGCTGTCGGTTCTGGTGGTCCTGGCGGCCCTGGCCCTGGCCGCCAGCGCCTGCGGCCTGTTGCTGGCGACCGGGCTGTTCAGCCTGATCGGGGCGCGGCGCACCCGCACCGTCGCCCAGATTCTGGCCGCCCTGATCGGCGCCGTCTTCTTCCTCACCGCCCAGACCTACAACATCCTGGGCGGACACCGGACCGCCGGCCTGTGGCTCAGCCTGGGACAGTTGGCGCAGGAGGGCCGCCTGC
>DASVMY010000252.1:0-19843 GCA_036384135.1 Caulobacteraceae bacterium
GCCAAGCGCCTGCACCCCGACCGTCCCAGCGGCGACGCCGAAGCCTTCCGCGCCGCCCATGAGGCTCACCGCCTGCTGCAGGGCGGCCTCATCGCCTTGCCGGCCCCCCCGCTGGTGACCGAGGACCGGTTGTCGATCACCCCGCTCATGGCCCTGAACGGCGGCGCGCGCGAGGTGATGCTGGCCGATGGCCGGCGCATCCGCATCACCCTGCCGCCCGGCCTGCGCGAGGGCGAGCGGCTGCGCGCCGCCGCCGTCACCTTCACCATCGCCATCGGCGCCCAGGACGACGCCCTGGTCCGCGGCGACGACTTGTGGATCACCGCCCATCTGTCGCAGACCATCATGGCCGACGGCGGCCGCGTCACCATCGACACGCCTCTGGGCCGCCACATCGTCTGGATCACCCGCAAGGCGGCCGAGCGCGGTCTGATCCGCCTCGAAGGCCAGGGCCTGCCGGCCCGCGCCGGGCGCCTGCAAGGCTCGCTCTACATCCGCCTGGCCGCCGAAGAACGCCCGGTGGAAAGCTCGGCGCGAACGCTGCTGAAGCGCTTCGCGGCGGCCTGGGCGGCGTAGGGACCCAAAACCCGATGTCATCCCGGAATGCGCGCGAGCGCATATCCGGGACCGCCGGAAACACCGATGGCCCGGATGACGGCGAGCGCTGGCGCATGCTGCGGTCCCGGATAAGTCGCTGGCGCGCCTTTCCGGGATGACAGGGTAGGTAGGGCCCGACGGCCTTTGTGACCGACGCCGCTTTCCGCTATTAGCCCGCCCATGTCGCACAACACCTTCGGCCACCTGTTCCGTGTCACCACCTGGGGCGAGAGCCATGGGCCGGCGCTTGGTTGCGTGGTGGACGGTTGCCCGCCGGGGATTCCGATCAGCGCCGAGGAGATACAGCTCTGGCTCGACCAGCGGCGGCCAGGGCAGGGCAAGTTCGTCACCCAGCGCCAGGAGCCGGACGCTGTGAAGATCCTGTCCGGAGTGTTCGAGGACGAGCGCACCGGCGGTCTGGTCACTACCGGCACGCCGATCTCGCTGATGATCGAGAACGTTGACCAGCGCAGCCGCGACTATTCGGAGATCTCCACCGCCTTCCGCCCCGGCCACGCCGACTACGCCTATTTCGCCAAGTACGGGGTGCGTGACTACCGCGGCGGCGGGCGCCAATCGGCCCGCGAGACCGCCGCCCGCGTCGCCGCCGGCGCCATCGCCCGCAAGATCCTGGGAGAGGGCGTCACCGTGCGCGGCGCCCTGGTGCAGATCGGCTCCCACGCCATCGACCGCGCCCGCTGGGACTGGGCCCAGGTCACGGAGAACCCCTTCTGGTGCCCCGACCCTGAAATGGTCGGCGTCTGGGAGGAGCACCTGGAGACCGTGCGCAAGGCCGGCTCCTCCACCGGCGCCATCGTTGAGGTCGAGGCCGTCGGCGTGCCCCCCGGCTGGGGCGCTCCGATCTATGGCAAGCTCGACGCCGAACTGGCCGCGGCCCTGATGTCCATCAACGCCGCCAAGGGGGTCGAGATCGGCGCGGGTTTTGCCGCCGCCGCCCTGTCGGGCGAGGAGAACGCCGACGAGATGCGGGCGGGCAACGACGGCCCGCTGTTCCTCTCCAACAGCGCCGGCGGCGTCCTGGGCGGCATCTCCACCGGCCAGCCGGTGGTGGCGCGGGTGGCCTTCAAGCCCACCTCATCGATCCTCACCCCGCGCCGGTCGATCAACGAGGCCAACGAGGAGATCGAACTGCGCACCAAGGGCCGTCACGATCCTTGCGTCGGCATCCGCGGCACGCCGGTGGCGGAGGCGATGGTGGCCTGTGTGCTGGCCGACGCCTATTTGCGGCACCGGGGCCAGACCGGTGGCGGCGCCTTCGCGCCGGGGTCGCAAGGGCGCGGATAAGCTCGCTTAGGTATTGTTTTTGCTTGCCAAAAGAGCGCAGTCCCGCCGATTGGCAAAGCCCGTTACGGCGCTTGACCCGGGGAAAATCGACAGCGTAAGTGTCAGTCTCTCTACCGTACCGGCGAGACGCGCGTCGCGCCCCGCGGAACGCTGGCTGGGGAGCTGTGGTGCGGTTCGATCTGTTGAAGATCCTGATGGTGGACGACAACCACCACATGCGCACCTTGATCGGCGAGATTCTGCGCGCTATCGGCGTCAGCCATCTCTACGAGGCCGCTGACGGCGCCGCGGCCCTTGAGGTGCTGCGCCGCCATGACATCGACATTGTCCTGACCGACCTGGCCATGCAGCCCCTGGACGGCATCGATTTCTGTCGCCTGGTGCGCAACGCGCCCGACAGCCCCAATCCGATGATCCCGATCATCATGATCACCGGCCATTCCACCATGCGCCGCATCGGCGAGGCGCGCGATGTCGGCGCCAACGAGTTCCTCGCCAAGCCGATCACCGCCCGCGGCGTCATCCACCGCATCACCGAGATCGTGGAGCACCCCCGCTCATTCATCCGCACCCAGGACTACTTCGGCCCCGACCGCCGCCGCCGGGTGGACCCCCACTACCGCGGGCCGATGCGCCGGGAGGGCGAGGTGGCGCTGGAACTCTGAGGGCGCCCTCAGACGTCCTTACACCGCCAGAGAACAGCTCTCGCCGATGGTCGGGCGCGAGACCGTCACGCGGCACAGGCCCGGGAACTGCGCCCCAAGCCGGCCGGCGAAGAACAGGCACAGGGCTTCCAGCGTCGGACTCTCAAGGCCGGGATGGTCGTTTAGCATGGAATGGTCCAGCTCTCCGGCCGCCGCCTTTAAAGCCGTATCGAGGTCGGCTAGGTCGCCCACCCAGCCCACCGGCCCCACCGCCGGCCCGCGGATGGTGGCCTGGACCTGGAAGGAGTGACCGTGCAGGCGCGTGTAAGGGCCGTCCCCAAGGTCGTCTCGGGGACCGCCGGGCAGGCGGTGGGCGGCGTCGAAGGTCGCGGCCTTCGTGATCTCGAAGAGGGGTTCGCTCATTTTTCCGGAAGTCTTGAGGGCGCCCGACAGACGTCAGGCGATGCCCAGGTATTTGTGGGTTTGGACGCTTAAACGCCAGCGGGGGTGTTCAAGGCAATAGGCGATGGCCGCCCGCGTCGCCGCGCCCCGGTCCGGGCCGTCCATCGGCTGCAGGTAAAAGCGCTCGAAATCCCAGCCCTCGAACCGGGCCGGATCGACGTCTTTCTGGGGGAAGACCAGCTTCAGCTCTTGTCCCCGAGTCTGAACCACCGGCGCCTGGGCCTTGGGGCTGACGCAGATCCAGTCGATCCCCGCAGGCGCGGGCAGTGTGCCGTTGGTCTCCAGGGCGATGGAGAAGCCCTGGGCATGCAGGGCCGCGATCAAGGGCGCATCCAGCTGCAGCAACGGCTCGCCGCCGGTGCAGACCACCAGCCGGTTCTCGGTCCCTCCGGTCCAGGCCGCGGCCACGGCGGCGGCCAGGTTTTCGGCCGTCCTGAACTTGCCGCCCCCTTCGCCGTCGACGCCCACGAAGTCGGTGTCGCAGAAGGTGCAGACCGCCGCGGCGCGGTCCTCCTCCCGTCCGCTCCACAGGTTGCAGCCGGCGAAGCGGCAGAACACCGCCGGCCGCCCCGCCTGGCCGCCTTCGCCCTGCAGGGTCAGGAAGATCTCTTTCACCGAATAGGTCATGGCTCTATCGCGGGCCGTCCACCGGCCGCCCACTCGTCCCAACCCTTGGCGCGCAGCTCGCAAGCCGGGCAGGTCCCGCAGCCGTACCCCCAGGAATGACGGTGGGCGCGGTCGCCGAGGTAGCAGGTGTGGCTGTGCTCGACGATCAGCTCCACCAGGGCCTCGCCCCCCAGACCCTTGGCCAGGGACCAGGTCCGCGCCTTGGTCAGCCACATCAGCGGCGTCTCGATCGGCCAGGGCCGGCCCATGCCCAGGGTGAGCGCGCTCTGCAGGGCGTCCAGGGTGTCGCGCCGGCAATCCGGATAGCCGGAGAAGTCGGTTTCGCACATGCCGCCCACCAGCGAGCCCAGCCCCCGCCGGTCGGCCAGCGCCGCGCCATAGGTCAGGAACACCAAGTTACGCCCCGGCACGAAGGTCGAGGGCAGGCCGTTCTCCGCGACTTCGATGGCCCGTTCGCTGGTCATGGCCGTCTCGCCGATGGCGCCGAAGCTCCTGATATCCAGCATATGGTCATCGCCTAGCCGGTTCGCCCACTTTGGGAAGCCGCGCACGAACGCTTCGCGCACGGCGCCGCGCTGGGTCAGCTCCACCGCATGACGCTGGCCGTAGTCGAAGCCCACGGTCTCCACCCGCTCATACCGCGCCAGGGCCCAGGCCAGGCAGACGCTGGAATCCTGTCCGCCGGAGAACAGCACCAGGGCGCTGGGGGCCGTATCTTGAGGGGGCGAAGCCATGGCCGCTCTCTACACGAGAGTAAGGACCCGTTGCGAGTTCCGTATTCTGAACCCTTCCCCCACTTCGCCTTCGCCTTGCGGGAGAAGGGTCTATTGCCGCCCCACCTGTTCGAACGCATACCCCAGGCTCAGCAGCTTCGCCTCCGACCAGGCGGGGCCGATGAAGCTCAGGCCGACCGGCAGGCCCTTCACCTGGCCCATGGGCACGGTCAGGTGCGGATAGCCGGCCACGGCCGCCAGAGCGCCGGCGGCGCCGCCGACGTAGCGGTCGCGCAACACCGGATCGATCAGCCAGGCCGGGGCCAGGGTCGGCGCCACCAGGGCGATGACGTCGTTGTCTTTGAGCATCTTGTCGATGCCTTCGGGTCCGGCCAGGCGCCGGCCAGTCTCCAGGGCCTTGAGGTATGCGGGATCATCCAGGCCCTTGGTGGTCTGCGAGGCCTCGAAGGTTTCCTGGCCGAACAGCGCCATCTCCTGGTCGGCGTGGGCGGTGTTGAAGGCGATCAGGTCGGCCAGGGTGCGGGTCTTGACCTTGGCCGGGTCGGTGGAGGCCAGGTAGGCGTTGAGGCCGGCCTTGAACTCGGTCTGCAGCACCAGCATCTCGGCCGCGCCGATGGGCTTGCGGTCCGGCCCGTCCTTGATCTCCACCAGCACCGCGCCGGCCGCCTTCAGGCGCGCCAGGGCCGCCTCGAACACCGTGTCTGTCTCGGGATGGAAGCCGGCGGCCCAGCGCATCACCCCAATCCGTGTTCCCTTCAGCGCGCCGGCGTCCAGGGCGGCGGCGTAGTCGGCCTTGTGGGCGTCGGCGTCCTTGGTGGCCGGGTCCAGCGGGTCGCTGCCGGCGATCACCCCCAGCACGACGGCCGCGTCGCGCACCGTCCGCGTCATCGGTCCGGGGGTGTCCTGGCTGTGGCTTATGGGCACGATGTAGGTCCGCGAAACCAGGCCCACGGTGGGTTTCAGTCCCACGATCCCGTTCACAGCCGCCGGGCAGGTGATCGACCCGTCCGTCTCGGTGCCGATCGCGGTCGGCGCATAGCCTAGAGCCACCGCCACCGCGCTGCCGGCCGAGGAGCCGCAGGGGGTGCGCAACGGATCATGGGCGTTGGTGGTCTGGCCGCCGACCGCGCTCCAGCCGCTGATCGACCGGCTGGAGCGGAAATTGGCCCATTCCGACAGGTTGGTCTTGCCCAGGATCACCGCGCCAGCGTCGGTCAGCCGCCGCACCAGCGGCGCGTCGCGGCCGGTGACGTTGTCCTTCAGCGCCAGGGAGCCGGCGGTGGTGGCGGTGTCGTCGGCGCTCTCGATGTTGTCTTTCAGCAGGATCGGTACGCCGTGCAGGGGGCCGCTGGGCGGGGCCGCGTCCAGCTTGCGCGCGTCCGCCATGGCGTGGGGGTTGAGGACGATCACCGCGTGGTGGGTGTCGTCCGACCGCTTGATCGCCGCCAGCGATTGCCGGAGTCTTTCAACCGCGGTCGTGTTCGTGTCGGCCAACGCACGACCTTGTTGACTGTAGGCGCCCGCCGCCAGGGCCGGACCGCCGACGAGCAGCAGCGCCGCCCCCAGGATCAGTGTTTGTCGCATGGGCCCCTCCCGCTTCGAAAGGGCTAACCTCGTTGTTGCATGCGGTCCAGCTATCCGGGTTCCAAACCCTTTGCGACCGCCAGGGCCACATCATCCCGCCACCGCCGCGCCACGATCTGCGCACCCAAAGGCAGACCATCCGACCACCCCGCCGGAACGCTCAGCGCCGGCTGGCCGGTCAGGCTGAAGGGGAGGGTGTAAAGGTAGTCGTTCGCCTCCATCCGCCGATGTTCCGGCGCCGCGCCCTCCGTGACCGGACAGATCAGCACGTCCCAGTCGGCCATGAAGGTTTCCATCCGCCGTTGCAGCCGCTCCCAGCGGAACAGGCTTTCCTCGACGGCGTCGGCGCTCAGGGTGCTGGAACCGTAGGGTTTCCACTCCCGGTGCGACATCGACTCAGGACGCGCCCAATAGGCCTGGGTGATCGCCAGGGACTCTTCCAGGATCGGCAGCTCGGCCGGCTCGACCATGGCCCCCAGGCCTTCCAGGCGGCGTCCGGCGCCCTGCAGCGCGGCCCAGGCATCGGCCGTCAGGGTCTCGCCGCCGAAATCGGTGAGCCCCACGCGCAGACCCTTCAACTCCACCGCCTCCCATGCGCCCAGCGGCATGGGGACGACCGCGGGATCATAGTCGTCGAGCCCCGACGTCAGGCGCAGGGACAGCGCCAAATCCTCCACATGGCGCGCCAGAGGGCCGATGACGGTGCGCGGGTCGCTGATATTGCCCAGGCGGGGGAAGTGGCCGGTGAGCGGGACGCGGCCGATCGTGGGTTTGAGGCCCATCACCCCACACCAGGCCGCCGGCAGGCGGATCGAGCCGCCGCTGTCGCTGCCCAGGCCAAGCGGCGAGGCGAAGGCGGCGACTGTCGCCGCCTCGGCGCCGCTGCTGCCGCCGGGGCTGTGACCCAGGCCGTGCGGGTTGCACGGGCGCGGATAGAGGGTCCCGCCGTCGTTGGTGACGGTCTTGCCCAGGATCACCGCCCCAGCGGCCCGCAGCCGCGCCGCCGCCGTGGCGTCCTGCCGGGGACGCACGCCCAGGCGTTCCTCGTAACCGGCCGCGCAGGTCCAACCCTCCACCTCGATCCAATCCTTGATGGTCACTGGCACACCATGCAGGGCGCCAAGCGTTTCGCCGGCCGCCTGGCGCTCGTCCGCGTCCAGGGCCTGCGCCAACACCAGATCGGGGTCGAAGTCGGCGAAGGCGTGGATCAGCGGCTCCAGAACCTCGATGCGGCGCAGATAGGCGCCCGCGACCTCCCGGGCGGAAAGCTCGCCGGCGGTGATGCGGCGGGCAAGGGTCGCCGCGCCATGGCGCAGCACGGCGTCGTCACACGCGGGAACGCGTGTCGGACCGGCGTGAAGGCCGGTCGCCTCGTCATCTTGCATGGGTTCGTCTCGAATTCGGGGGCGTCCTGCGCCTCCCGGGGAAAGTGTGGCCTTAGGCGGCCGTGAGCGGGCGGTTGGGGTTGGACTGGACCGTCATCGCTCGCCTCCCGTTTCAAGATCGGGTGATGACGCGCCGCCTTGCCGCGCCTGTCAACATTGCATCCGAGCCCTGGCCTCGCTATCTCCCGCCCCACTTCCATCAGACGTTAGACTTCGGAGCGCTGAGCCCGCATGGCCGCCCAGTACATTTTCCAGATGCAGGGTCTCTCCAAGACCTTTCCCGGCGGCAAGAAGGTGTTCGAGAACATCTGGCTGTCCTTCTATCCCGACGCCAAGATCGGCGTGGTCGGGGTCAACGGCTCGGGTAAGTCCACCCTGCTGAAGATCATGGCCGGGATGGACAAGGAGTTCACCGGCGAGGCCAAGGCGCTGGACGGCACCAAGATGGGTTACCTGGAGCAGGAGCCACACCTGGATCCCAAGTTGAACGTCTGGGAAAACGTCGCCGCCTGGTGCCCGGAAAAGCAGATTTTCAACCGCTACAACGAGGTCGCGGCCAAGCTCGGCGAAGACTATTCCGACGAGTTGATGGAGGAGATGACCGCCCTTCAGGAAAAGATCGACGCCGCCGACGCCTGGGACATCGACTCCAAGATCGAGATGGCCATGGACGCCCTGCGCTGTCCGCCGGACGACTGGGAAGTGACCAACCTGTCGGGGGGTGAGCGCCGCCGCGTCGCCCTGGCCCGCCTGCTGCTCTCCAAGCCCGACATGCTGCTACTGGACGAGCCCACCAACCACCTGGACGCCGAGTCCGTGGCCTGGCTGCAGCACCACCTGGAGGCCTTCCCTGGCTGCGTGATCCTGGTCACCCACGACCGCTACTTCCTGGACCAGGTGACCAAGTGGACCCTGGAACTCGACCGCGGCAAGGGCGTGCCCTACGAGGGCAACTACTCCGGCTGGCTGGAGCAGAAGACCAAGCGGATCGTCCAGGAGCAGTCCGAGAGCGAGGCCCGCCAGCGCGCCATGACCAAGGAGTTGGAGTGGGTGCGCTCCAACGCCAAGGCCCGCCAGTCCAAGTCCAAGGCCCGTCTGGCCGCCTATGACCGCATGATGCAGGAGGCCGAACAGGCCCGCGGCGCCCAGACCCACGCCGTCATCCAGATCCCGCCTGGCCCGCGCCTGGGCAATGTGGTGCTGGAAGTGGACAGCCTGGAAAAGGAATACGGCGACAAGGTCCTGTTCAAGGGCTTGTCGTTCAAGCTGCCGCCCAACGGCATCGTCGGCGTCATCGGCCCCAACGGCGCCGGCAAGTCGACTCTGTTCAAGCTGATCACCGGCCAGGAAAAGCCCGACAGCGGCTCGGTGCGCCTGGGCGAGACCGTCAAGCTGGCCTATGTCGACCAGAGCCGCGACGCGCTCGACCCCAACAAGAACGTCTGGCAGGAGATCTCCGGTGGCCTGGACGTGCTCAAGGTCGGCAACCGCGAGATCAACACCCGCTCCTACGTCGGCTCGTTCAACTTCCGCGGCGGCGACCAGCAAAAAAAGGTCGGCCAACTGTCGGGCGGGGAGCGCAACCGCGTCCACCTAGCCAAGACCCTCACCGAGGCCGGCAACGTCATCCTCCTCGACGAACCGACCAACGACCTCGACATCGAGACCTTGCAGAACCTGGAAGAGGCGCTGGAGAACTTCGCCGGCTGCGCCGTGGTCATCAGCCACGACCGCTGGTTCCTGGACCGTCTGGCCACCCACATCCTGGCCTTCGAAGGCGACAGCCACGTGGAGTGGTTCGAAGGCAACTTCGAAGCCTATGAGGAAGACAAGAAACGCCGCCTGGGCGCCGACAGCCTCATCCCCCACCGGATCAAGTTCCAGAAGTTCGGGCGGTAGCCGGTCCTGTAAACGCGAACGGCCCGATCCCTCCAGGGGATCGGGCCACCGCGTACGCCTGATTTAAACCCCAAGCCTATTGCGGCGAAGGTGAGCCCGTTGGGCCGCTTTGCGGCGTGCCGGCGGGGGCGTTGGTCGTACCGCCGGCGGAAGGCGGGGCTGGAGGTGTCGCGCTGCTGCCGCCCATGTTGTCCTGAGTGGCCGGGGCGCTGGCGGCAGCGCTGGTGTTCGGAGCCGGGTTGACCGGAGGTGGGGCTGGGTTGACGGGGGCCGTGGCGGCGGTGTTGGCGGCCGTGCCGGTGTTGGCGCCCGAGCCCATGGCCACGATGGATGCGCGCGTCTTGGCGTTGCCCTTCATGTAGTTGTCCATCTGGTCGTAGGGGATCGGCTGCGAGGGTGGGGCGTAGGCGCCGGCGCTGGCGGCGGCCTTGTGCGTCTTGGCGACGGCGCCGCCGGCGGTGAGGGCCAGCGCCGCGCCGCCCAGGATGAGAAGCTTCAGCTTCATGGGACGTCTCCGGATGTTTGACGCGGCGCAACCGCCGCGCTTGTCAAACCCATAGGCCCCGGAATTGTTGCGTCGGAGATGGAGGATTCAGCGGCTGGGTCTCGGCGCGACGCCGGCGAACAGCGCCGCCAAGGTGATTCCGAACAAGCCTTGCCAGGGCAGGAACACCCATAGGGCGTAACCCCGCGGCGTCATCGCCTCTGGGAACCTCTGGCTGAGCGCGAAGCCGCCCCAGAAGGTCAACGCCGCCCCCACGGCCGCCATCCCCGCCAGCGCCAAGGGCCGCCGGAACGCTCGCCCAAACGGCAGCAGCAGGGCAAAGGACGCGAAGGCGCCGATCGCCCCGGCCTTGCGTCCGCCCTCCACCGCCGTGCGCCGCGCCACCACGATCTGCGGTTCGTGCTCTATGCGGTAGGAGTCCCACTGCTGCTGTGTCTTGTCGAGGATGTGCATCCAGCTGTCGTCCTTCTGGGCCTTGTAGGTGAAGGACGCGGTGGCGATGGCGGTGAAGTGGATGGCGGTGATGGCGACCGCCAGTACGGTGGCGCCGCCGAACCCAAGACGGCGGCTGCGCATCAGCCAGATCAGCAGGGGCGAGAGGAACACCGGCGTCAGCAGCCACGCCGCCCGCGGGTCCCACGCCCCGCCATAGCCGAATCCCAGCCGCCAGATCAGCGCCGCGAACATCGCCGCGCCCAGCAGCGCCAGGCCGATGGCGACGGGCAGGAACCAGGGTTGCGGCGGCGGCGTCGGTTGGTCTGTCTGCGCCATGGCCCCCATCTTGGTCGCGGCGCCGGCCGTGGCAAAGCTGATTCAGGGCGCCGGTTCAGGGAGAAGGGGGGCGAGAGCCTCCAGCCAGTCAGTGATCGCCGCATCGCTGGTTAGCCGCACCACGGGCGTCGCCGGCGCGTGCTCGGCAATGGCCGCCTCGATCCTGGGCCGGGTCAGGCGGTTCCAGTTCCAGATGTAGACCAGGAACGCCAGGTCGATCTTCTCGTCGCAGCCTTCGGCCATATCGGCGCGGTTGTGGCCCCGCTCCCTGATCGCCCGCGTCAGCGCCCGGCGCAGGCACAGCGCCCTCGGCTGGTCCACCCAGACGATCAGTTCGGCGCCCGCGAAATGCAGGTCCCCCTGGCGCGAGAAGTTGCCGTCGCTGATCCAGCGTCCGCCGGCCAGGGCTTCGGCCAGCCTGGCGCGGAAGCGCGCGTCGTCGCTTTCCTTCCAGCCCGGCAGCCAGAACAGCACGTCCAGGTGCACCAGCGGCAGGCCCAGTCTGGCGCCCAGCCTGCGGGCCAGCGACGACTTGCCGCCGCCCGAGCAGCCGATGATCGCGATCCGGTCCAAACCATCCCCCTGCGGCTGGTCAGCCGCTATAGTCCGTGGCTCCAAGGGAGAAGACGTAAATGTCTGAAAAGCGCGCGCTCCTGATCATGCAGCCCTCCCTGGCCATGCTGAGCCAGTTCCTGGAACCCGACTACACCGTCTGGCGGTTCTGGGAAGGCCCGCCCCTGGAAGCCACCCAGGTCATCGAGGCCCTGGTCGTCGCCGGCGAGGTCCCCGTGGACAAGGCTCTGGCCGAGAGCCTGCCGAAGCTGGGCCTCATCGCCTGCTTCACCGCCGGCTACGACGGGGTGGACCTGGCCTGGGCGCGGGGCAGGGGGCTGAAGGTCACCCACTCGCCGGGCGTCAACAGCGAGGACGCGGCGGATCACGCCATGGGTCTGGTCCTGGCCGCCTGGCGCCGCATTGTCGAGGGTGACCGCACCCTGCGCGCCGGAGCTTGGAAGCCGCAGGCGAAGTTGATCACGCCTTCGCTGAAGGGGCGGCGCCTGGGGATTGTCGGCCTGGGCGGCATCGGTGTCGCGCTCGCCGAACGCGCGGCCGCCTTCGGTCTGGAGATCGCCTGGTGGGGCCCGCGCGACAAGCCGGGCGCGCCCTGGCCCCGCATCGAGACCCTGATCGACCTGGCCAAGGGCAGCGACATCGTGGTGGTCGCCTGCCGCGCCACCGACGAAACCCGCGGCCTGATCACGCGCCAGATCATCGAGGCGGTCGGGCCTGATGGGTTGCTGGTCAACGTCTCCCGCGGCCAGGTTGTGGATGAGGATGCCCTGATCGCGGCGCTGAAGGATGGTCGCCTGGGCATGGCCGCCCTCGACGTCTTCCAGGCCGAACCCACGCCGCCCGAGCGCTGGGCCGATGTCCCTAACACCGTGCTCACCCCCCACACCGCCGGCGCCACCACCGCCGCCGTGCCCAGGATGGTGGCGCTGACGCGGGAGAACCTGCGGCGGTTCTTTGCGGGGGAAGAGCTGGCGAACCCGGCGCCGGAGTAGGAAATCCTTCCCCCACTCGTTCCTTGCGAGGGAAGGGTTGAAGCCGATGGCCCAAGCACTGGTTGCCCTTGACATTCCCACATAAAGATATCTTTATATCACCAATGGCCATGACCTCTGACCAAGTGGTGGAGATGCTGCGCGCGGCGGGGGAACCCACGCGGCTGCGCATTCTCGCCCTGCTCGCGCGCGAGGAGCTGGCGGTGCTGGAGCTTACTCGGGTCCTGGGCCAGAGCCAGCCCCGCGTATCCCGTCACCTGAAACTTCTCGCCGAAGCCGGTCTTGTGGAACGGTTCCCCGACGGCGCCTGGGTGTTCTACCGCCTGGTGGGCGGCGGCGCGGCGCGGGACCTGGCTGACCAGGTCCTGGCCCAGATCTCCCCCAGCGACGCCACCGTGCTGCGCGACGCCGACCGCCTCACCGCCGTGGCCGCCGAGCGGGCCAGCGAGGCCGACGCCTATTTCGCCAACAACGCTGAGCGCTGGGACGAAATCCGCTCGCTCTACGTCTCCGAGGCCGCGGTGGAAGCCGCCATCCTCAAGGCGGCGGGGGAGGGTCCTTTCAAGCGCCTGGTGGACCTGGGATCCGGCACCGGCCGCATGCTGACCCTGCTGGGCGCCCGCGCGCGGAGCGCCGTGGGCCTGGACCTGTCGCGCCAGATGCTCAACATCGCCCGCAACCACGTGGCCGAGGCGGGCCTGCCGGGCTGCGAGCTGCGCCACGGCGATATCCTGGGCACCAACCTGGCCGACGGCGAGGCCGATCTGGTGGTCGTCCACCAGGTTCTGCACTACCTTGGCGAACCGGCCGCCGCCGTGGCCGAGGCCGGCCGTCTGGTCTCCGACGGCGGCCGCCTGCTGGTCATCGACTTCGCCCCCCACGACCTGGAATTCCTGCGCGCCGAGCATCAGCATCGCCGCCTGGGGTTCTTCGACGACGAGATGGAGCGCTGGTTCGCCGTCTCCGGCCTCGATCAGGTCGAGAGCATCGCCCTGCCGCCGGCCGCGCCGGGCGGCCTCACCGTAAAAATCTGGAGCGCCGAGCGTAGTGCGGCGCGGATCAGGCGCATCGCATGAACGCCCCTCTCGAGCTTCCCGTCAGCGCGCTGGGACCCGTGGCCCGCGCCGGCTCCCGCGCGCAAAGCCGCCTCAACGTCTCCTTCGAATTCGGCCCGCCCAAGACGCCGGAGTCGGAAGAGGAGCTGTGGAAGGCCATTCGGCGCCTGGAACCCCTGAACCCCAGCTTCGTCTCAGTGACCTACGGCGCCGGCGGCTCGACCCGTGAGCGCACCCACCGCACGGTCACGCGGATGCTCAAGGAAACCACCCTCAACCCTGCCGCCCACCTCACCTGCGTCGAAGCCTCCCGCGCCGAGGTGGACGAGGTGGTCCAGGCCTATTGGGACAGCGGCATCCGCCACATCGTCGCCCTGCGCGGCGACCCGCCCGGCCAGATCGGCGGCGCCTACGTGCCGCGCGCGGACGGCTACCACAACGCCACCGAGCTGACGGCGGGCATCCGCGCCATCGCCCCGTTCGAGGTCTCGGTGAGCCTCTATCCGCAGGTCCATCCCGAGAGCCCGTCGGTCGCCCACGATATCGATGTGCTCAAGGCCAAGATCGACGCCGGCGCCACCCGCGCCATCACCCAGTTCTTCTTCGACGTGGACGGTTTCCTGAGGTTCACCGACCAGGTCCGCAAGGCCGGGATCGATATCCCCATCTGCGCCGGGATCATGCCGGTGACCAACCTCAAGGGCCTGCGCCGCATGGCCGCCCCCTGTGGCATCGACATTCCCGACTGGCTGGGCAACCTGTTTGAAGGCCTGGACAAGGACCCCGACACCCGCCGCCTGATCGCCGCCTCCGTGGCCACCGAGATGTGCGCGCGCCTGGAGGAAGAAGGTTTCACCGACTTCCACTTCTACACCATGAGCCGCGTCGAGGTGGCCAACCTGGTCTACTCCATCTGCCGGGTGCTGGGTGTGCGCGAGGCTACTCCGCAAGGAAAAGTGCAATGAACACATTGCTTTCCCGCCAGGACCGCATCGCCGCTCTTAAGACCGCCGCCCGAGAGCGCATCCTGGTGCTCGACGGCTCCTGGGGCGTGATGATCCAGCGCGAGGGCCTGTCGGAGGCTGACTTCCGCGGTGAGCGCTTCAAGGACCACGCCGTCCAGATCAAGGGTAACAACGATATCCTGTGCCTCACCCGGCCGGACATCATCGCGAACCTGCACGAGGCCTACTACGCCGCCGGCGCCGATATCAGCGAGACCAACACCTTTTCGGCCACCACCATCGCCCAGGCCGACTACGAGCTGGAATCCTCGGTCCGCGACCTCAACCTCGCCGGCGCTCGCATCGCCCGCGAGGTCGCCGACCGCTGGAACGAGCGCGACCCTGCCCATCTGAAGTTCGTCGCCGGCTCCATCGGTCCGCTGAACCGCATGCTGTCGATGTCCTCCGACGTCAACGACCCGGGCGCGCGCACCGTCACCTTCGACCAGGTCTACGCGGCCTACCGCGAACAGGTTCAAGCCCTGCACGACGGCGGCGTAGACCTGTTCCTGATCGAGACCATCACCGACACGCTGAACTGCAAGGCCGCGATCAAGGCGATCATGGACCTTCAGGACGAGGGCTATGAGCCCCTGCCGATCTGGATCAGCGGCACTGTCACCGACCGTTCGGGCCGCACCCTGTCGGGCCAGACGGTGGAAGCGTTCTGGAACTCCGTGCGCCACGCCCGGCCCTTCGCCATCGGGCTGAACTGCGCGCTCGGCGCCGAGCTGATGCGCCCGCACATCGCCGAGCTATCCCGTATCGCCGACACTCTGGTGGCCGCCTATCCCAACGCCGGCCTGCCCAACGCCTTCGGCCAGTACGACGAAGACCCGCACACCACCGCCTGCAGCCTGCATGAGTGGGCGCAAAGCGGCATCGTCAACATCGTCGGCGGCTGCTGCGGCACCACGCCGGACCACATCCGACACGTCGCCGAGTCGGTGGCCGGCCTGCCGACGCGCCCGCTGCCCGAACGCCCCACCGCCCTGCGCCTGGCTGGGCTGGAACCCTTCGAGATGGTGTCGTGAGGCGCTCCACGGCGCCTGCCAATCCGGCGCCCGCGCGCAGAATAGCTTCGCCGTCCCGCCGATCGGGGATAGGGCCTTCTCGCGAGCCGATACGCCAGTCTACTGCGCCGTCATCTCAACGCCCGCATCAGGAGCACCTCCATGAATAACCGTTTCCTCAAATCCCTCGCCCTCACCGCCGCCCTCACCGCGATCGCCGGCGCGGCCAGCGCCGCCGATAACGGCGTCAAGAGCATCTCTGCCGGCGCCTTTCCCATCTCCGCCTCGGCCAAGGTTCCGGCCGGCGACGAGACCATCTATGTCAGCGGCCTGACCCCTTCGCCGCTGGCGCCGCCCGCGGCCGGCGCGGCGCCGGCCTTCGGCGATACGGAGACTCAGGCGGAGTCGGTGTTCAAGAAGATCGAAGAGGCCCTGGCGGCCCAGGGCGCCACGGCCGGCGACGTCGTTTCTATGCACGTCTACCTGGTCGGCGATCCGGCCTTGGGCGGCAAGATGGACTTCGCCGGCATGATGAAGGCCTACACCCGCCACTTCGGGACCACCACGCAACCCAACAAACCCACCCGCACCACCGTCCAGGTCGCCAGCCTGGTCGGCCCAGGCCAGCTGGTCGAGATCGACTGCATCGCGGTGAAGAAGCCGTAGCACCAACCCCCAAACCCGCTCATCCCGGCGAAAGCCGGGACCCAGGCAACACATCCAGCAACCATGACCTAACTCCGGAAGCCTGGAATGTTAGTCCTTGTGACTGGGCCCCGGCCTTCGCCGGGGTGAGCGGGTCAGAGGTTCAGTTCCGAAATGATCTGCCTTAGACCCCCATTTGAAGACCAAGCGGCCCCGGGCTGCGGAGCCCGACGTTAAAGATCCATGAGACCGACCTTCATCAATATCGGCGAGCGAACCAACGTCACCGGCTCGGCGCGCTTCCGCAAACTGGTCAGCGAGGGCGACTACACCGCCGCCCTGGCCGTGGCCCGCCAGCAGGTGGAGGCCGGCGCCAGCGTCCTGGATGTCAACATGGACGAGGGCCTGCTGGACTCCCAGAAGGCCATGACCACCTTCCTGAACCTGCTCGCCGCCGAGCCGGATATCGCCCGCGTGCCGATCATGGTCGACAGCTCCAAGTGGGAGGTGATCGAGGCGGGCCTGAAGTGCGTCCAGGGCAAGGCCATCGTCAATTCCATCAGCATGAAGGAAGGCGAGGCCAAGTTCCTCGATCAGGCCACCAAATGCCTGCGTTATGGCGCCGCCGTGGTGGTCATGGCTTTCGACGAGCAGGGCCAGGCCGACACCCGCGACCGCAAGGTGGCCATCTGCGGGCGCGCCTACCGCCTGCTCACCGAAACGATCGGGTTTCCGCCGGAAGACATCATCTTCGACCCCAACATCTTCGCCATCGCCACCGGCATCGAGGAGCACGACAACTACGGCGTCGACTTCATCGAGGCGACACGGGCCATCAAGCAGCTGTTGCCCCACGCCCGGGTGTCCGGCGGGGTGTCCAACGTCTCCTTCAGCTTCCGCGGCAACGAGCCGGTCCGCCGGGCTATGCATTCGGTGTTCCTCTACCACGCCATCGCCGCGGGCATGGACATGGGCATCGTCAACGCCGGCGACCTGCCGGTCTATGATGAGATCGACCCGGAACTGCGCGAGGCCGTCGAGGACGTGGTCCTCAACCGCAAGCCCGGCGGCACTGAACGGCTGGTCGAGCTGGCCCCCAAGTACAAGGGCGGCAAAACGGTGGAAAAGGCCGTCACCCTGGCCTGGCGCGAGGGCGATGTGAACGCGCGCCTGACCCACGCCATGGTCAACGGCATCACCGACTTCATCGAGGCCGACACCGAGGAGGCGCGGCTGGCGGCCACCCGGCCGCTGGATGTCATCGAAGGCCCGCTGATGGACGGAATGAACGTGGTCGGCGACCTGTTCGGCTCGGGCAAGATGTTCCTGCCCCAGGTGGTCAAGTCCGCCCGGGTGATGAAACAGGCGGTGGGTTACCTGTTGCCGTTCATGGAGGCTGAGAAGGCCGGCCAGAAGCGCGAGGCGGCGGGCAAGATCCTGATGGCCACGGTCAAGGGCGACGTGCACGACATCGGCAAGAACATCGTCGGCGTGGTCCTGCAGTGTAACAACTACGAGGTCATCGACCTGGGCGTCATGGTCCCGGCCGACCGCATCCTGGATGAAGCGGAAAAGCATGGCGTCGACATCATCGGCCTGTCGGGCCTGATCACGCCGTCCCTGGATGAGATGGTCTTCGTCGCCTCGGAGATGGAGCGTCGCGGCTTCCACCGGCCCCTGCTGATCGGCGGCGCCACCACCAGCCGCACCCACACCGCGGTGAAGATCGAGCCCTCCTACCGGCGCGGCTCCACCACCTATGTGGTCGACGCCAGCCGCGCCGTGGGCGTGGTCTCCGGCCTGCTGTCCGCCACCGATCGGCCCCGCGTCGAGGAAGAGACGCGCACCGAGTATCAGCGCATCCGCGAGCAGTTCGCCCGCGGCCAGGAAGCCAAGTCCCGCACCCCCATCGCCGCCGCCCGCGCCAAGCGCTTCCCCATCGACTGGCAAGCCTACCAGCCGCCGAAACCAACCTTCACCGGCACGCGAGCTTTCGGTCCCTATGATCTGAAAGAGCTCGCGAAATACATCGACTGGACCCCCTTCTTCTCGACCTGGGAACTGGCCGGCCACTACCCGGAAATCCTTGAGGACGACGTGGTCGGCGAGGCGGCCCGCGGCCTGTTCAAGGACGCGCAGGCCATGCTGACCCAGCTGATCGAGGAAAAGTGGTTCGAGGCCCGCGGCGTGGTCGGCTTCTGGCCGGCCAATTCCGACGGCGACGACATCGTCGTCTGGACCGACGAGACCCGCACCGTCGAGCGCGCCCGCCTGCATACCCTGCGCCAGCAGATGGCCAAGACCGAGGGCCGCTACAACGCCGCCCTGGCCGACTTCATCGCCCCTATAGGACTTAAGGAGGGGCGCGCCGGCGCCGACTACATCGGCGGTTTCGCCGTCACCGCCGGCCACGGCGAGACCGCCATCGCCGAAAAGTTCAAGGCCGCCGCCGACGACTATTCCGCCATCCTCTCCACCTCCCTGGCCGACCGCCTGGCCGAGGCCTTCGCCGAGGCCCTGCACCACCGCGTGCGGACGGAGCTGTGGGCCTACGCCCCGGACGAGACCCTGGACGTCACCGCCATGATCGCCGAGGGCTACCGCGGCATCCGCCCGGCCCCGGGCTATCCCGCCCAGCCTGACCACACCGAAAAGGCGACCCTGTTCAGCCTCTTGGACGGCACGGCTAACACCGGCATCGAACTGACCGAGAGCTTCGCCATGACCCCGCCCGCCTCGGTGTCGGGCCTCTACTTCGCCAACCCCGCCGCCCACTACTTCGGCGTCGGCCGCATCGACCGCGACCAGGTCTCCGACTACGCCCGCCGCAAGGGCTGGGATCTCAAGACCGCCGAGCGCTGGCTGGCGCCTATCCTGGCCTATGATCCGCTGACGCCGGAGACGGCGGCGGCCTGAGCCACACATGCCTGGTCCCCGCCATGCCGCGGAAACACGCCTTCCGTGTGTGATTGAAGCTAACCTGAAATCCAGGGTGGCTAACTCTGACAGAATCGCCACCATGGGACGTGGCGTCGTCAGCCGGCGCACCGCCGAGGCTGTCGCCCGTCGGCGGCGAATTTGGGGGCAAGGCAGGTTTGAAGCGCGGGATCGTCGCCGTCGTCGTGGCCGTCGTGGGCTTGGCCTGCACCGCCGCCCCAGCTCTGGCCGGCTGTAAGGTCGGGGTGTTCGCTGAACTCCCCGTGACCATGTCGGGACTGAAGCCGATGGTCACGGCCAAGATCGACGGCCGCGACGCCCGGTTCATGGCCGACAGCGGCGCCTTTTACAGCCTGATCACCCCGGGTAGCGCGGCCGAGTACGGGCTGAAGCTGGGTGCGGCGCCCTACGGCATGCGCATCGAAGGGGTCGGCGGCGTCGCCGACGTCTCGGTGGCCACGGTGAAGACCTTCACCCTGGCGAACGTCCCCATCCCCCACGTCCAGTTCCTGGTTGGCGGCAGCGAGACCGGCGGCGTCGGGGTCCTGGGCCAGAACGTCCTGGGCCTGGCCGACGTCGAATACGACCTGGCCGGCGGGGCAATCCGGCTGATGAAGCCCAAGGACTGCGGCCAACGCATCCTCGCCTATTGGGCGGGGACCAAGGCCATTGGCGAAGTCGATGTCAGTCCTTCGACCCCCTACGATCCCCACACCCTGGGGCCGGTCTACCTCAACGGAGTCAAACTGCGGGCGATGTTCGACACCGGGGCGGGAACTTCGGTGGTGTCGCTCGAGGCGGCGGCGCGCGCGGGGATAAAGCCCGGTGGCTCGGGCGTGACACCGGCCGGCGAGACCGGCGGCCTCGGGCGGCGGCTCGTGAAAACCTGGATCGCCCACGTGGACAGTTTCAAGATCGACGACGAGGAGATCCACAACACCCAGCTCTTCGTCAGCGACCTGGGCCTGGACGGCGCCGACATGCTTCTGGGCGCCGACTTCTTCCTGGCCCATCGGGTCTATGTGGCCAACAGCCAGCACAAGCTCTACTTCACCTACAACGGCGGCCCGGTGTTCCGCCTGGACGGCGCGGTGATGGCCCAGGAGGGTCA
>DASVMY010000253.1:0-2234 GCA_036384135.1 Caulobacteraceae bacterium
GTGCGGATGGCGGGCTGGGGCGCGGCGCGGCGCAGGACGGCTTCGACCCTGGCCAGCCAGCGGTTGGCGTCCTGCACCGCCTGTCCGGCGTTCTCGGGGCCGCGGCGGTGGTTGTGCGGGGTGGGCCACAGCGCCAGTTCGAAATCGGGGTGCTGGGGGTCGTCGAAGATCAGGCGCAGGCTCACGGACTGGGCGTCGCGGGGGCGGTGATCCAAGGGCCGGCGTTGTTCGCCCCGGAAGGCGCGGGCCGCGACCTGGCCGTCGATGGCCAGTTCGGCGCCCACCAGCTCGTCCAGGCGGTAGACCAGGCACCAGGCGCCGGCGTCCCAGGCCACCGCCATCGCGTCGGCTGGCAGGCTGAAGGCGGCGCCGCGGCCGCGGCCGTGGGCGATCAGCTCGGCGTCGGGGGTCATGCCCAGCACGCGGCGGAAGGCGCGGCCCAGGCGGCGCTGCTCCTCGGCGTACCAGGCGAACAGGGCGGCAAGCGCGGTGAGCGCCGAGCCGGCCAGCACGAGCAGCAGGGAAAGCCGCAGCACCTCGATCATGCGGTGATGCTAGCGGGAGTCCCACGGCGCGTCAGTTAGGTTCGGAGTCGGTCAGGCTGGGGCTGCGAGGTCCAGGTCGACCACCACCGGCACGTGGTCGGACGGCTTTTCCCAGTCGCGCACGTCGCGGTGGATGAAGACGCTCTTGAGGCGGTCGGCGGCCTGGGGCGAGAGCAGCAAGTGGTCGATGCGGATGCCGTGGTTCCGCTGCCAGGCGCCGGCCTGGTAGTCCCAGAAGGTGTAGCCGCCCGGCGCCCCGTCGGCGGCCATGTAGGCGTCGGTCAGGCCCAGCCACTTCAACGATCGGAACGATTCGCGCGTCTGCGGCTGGAACAGGGCGTCGCCGGCCCAGGAGGCCGGATTGTCGGCGTCTTCCGGCTCGGGGATGACATTGTAGTCGCCGGCCAGGACCAGCGGCTCCTCATAGGCCAGCAGCTCGCGGGCGCGGGCTTTGAGGCGGTCCATCCAGCGGAGTTTGTAGGCGAACTTGTCGGTGGTGATGGGGTTGCCGTTGGGCAGGTAGATGGCGCCGACACGAACCGGCTTCGGCCCGGAGACCAGGGCCTCGATGTAGCGGGCGTGGTCGTCTTCGTCCTCGCCGGGCAAGCCCTTGCGGACATCTTCCAGCGGCGTTTTGGAGAGCAGGGCGACGCCGTTGTAGGCCTTCTGGCCGTGGACGGCGACGTTGTAGCCCAGGCGCTCGAAGTCCTCGGTGGGGAACTTCTCGTCGACGCATTTGATCTCCTGCAGGCAGGCGACGTCGGGCGCCTCCATTTCGAACCAGCGCAGCACCGTGGGCAGGCGGGCGTTGACCGAATTGACGTTCCAGGTGGCGATGCGCATGCACCGCTTATGCCGCCCGGCCGGCGCCCTGTCACCTGCCTGGGCCGTCACTATGCCGCACGCGCGTTAACCCTGCGGCCCGCAAACGATCTTTGCCGCGGGCGCTGGACGTGACACACATCATAGCGTGTGGCCGGCTTGGCCCCGGGGTTCTTGGGGGACCACGGGGCGGCGCCGGCCGTCAGTAGAAGGGCGCCGCCGGGGGGCGGAGGGACCTAGTATGCGTAAGCCGGCGAACCCCACGCCTGGAAGAACCACCCGTGAGCCGGCCGGCGTCCAGGATATGGCCGGTCCGCTGGACTTGGCCGAGGCCCCCGACTCGGCCGGCGCCCCCGAATCGGCCAGCAACCCGGACTTGGCCAGCGCCTTGGGCGCGGCTTTCATCGGCGGCGCCAACCTGGAAGGGCTGGTGGTCTGCGAGTCGGACTGGCGGGTGAGTTTTCGGAACGCCGCCGCGGCCACCACCCTGGGCCTGGACGGGCAAGCCCCGCCGAGCGCCAGCCTATGGGATCTCCAGCCGGCGCTGCGCGGCGCCACGGCCGAGCTGCAGCTGCGCAGCGCCATGGCGGGCGGCGAGCCGGTGGAGTTCGTCACTGCCAAGCCGCTCGCCACCGACGAATGGATCGAGGTGCGCGCCCTGCCGCTGGAGGGCCGGATGGCCTTCCTGTTGCGCGACGTCACCGGCCGTGAGCGCACCGAGCGGCACCTGCGGTCCACCAACGCCAGCCTGCGACTGGCGCACAAGGCGGCCAAGGCGGCGACCTGGGAGTGGCGCGCCGGCAAGGCGCTGCACTGGATTGATCCGGCCGCCGCCCGGGCGCTGGCCGCCTTGCCGGCCAAGTGGAG
>DASVMY010000254.1:0-13242 GCA_036384135.1 Caulobacteraceae bacterium
CGCCCGCGCAGGTCGACGCGGCGAGCACCTCGACCTCGCCGGCCTGGCGAAACGGGGCCATGAACGCCTCCAGGCTGCCCTGGTCGGCAGCCTCGGCAATGAAGAACAGCGTGTGCGCCCCGCGAACCACGGCTTCGCCCCGGATTACGACGCCATGCCGGGCGGCGTTCGGCCGGCTCATGTGGTTCAACAACACAGCGCCCATGGCGGGCTCACGCGCGGGGCATGTTTCGGGCGAATGCTGATGTCTGACAACGAACAATGGCATGGACGCCTCCCTTGACGGCGCATTCGACAACGCAATGCGCCTCGGGGCAACCGCAGCCTGGTCGGAAGAGCTTCAGGTCTGGGTTGCGGTGACACTGCGGGAAATCACGCGCGCGGTGGCGGCTTGATTGAGCAATGTTAGGCCCGAGAGCATTTCATACAGTGTCACCGTAATCGCGGTGCTGCTGCGAGCCCGAAGATCGGTGGAGTACAGAGACCGGTTGGGCGGAACCTTTCTCAGCAAGCCCGATTTGTCTTGGCCGCTCGGGAACAAACAGGCCTGCCCAGGTCCCGTGATCTGGCTGCACCGCGTCGCTACGTATGGAGGCTGCGCATCGGGAACGAGGACGCGGCGCGCGTGGAGTTCTTCACGACCGAGGAACTGATTGGGGCGCTCGATGGGCTGTCCGTGCCGGAGCCAGCCGAGAAGGTCGTCAAAGGCTACCGCGTGAAGACGACGCGCAAAGCCATCTCACCCGCTGAAGCGAAAGATCGGCGGGCCAACATCGCCCGCATCCTGTCGCAGTCGCCTCGCGGCCCTGAACGATAGAGCCGGATCGGCACAGGACGACGCCGTGCAGCTTGGCTGACGCTCCCCCACCATGTTGCCATGGAGGACGACACCCAGGCGATCTCATACTTCGCCGAGATCACATCGCGCGCGAGGCATCGACGCTTCGGCATCAAGCAGGCCGATCGCCTCTCCCACGTCTATGCGCTTGGCAAGACCGGCGTCGGTAAATCGACCCTGCTCGAACTCCTCGCTCTTCAGGACCTGCAAGCCGGCCGCGGCTTCGCGCTGATTGACCCACACGGCGAGCTTGCCACCCGTCTCTCCAGAGCCGCTGACGGCCCTGGCAGGAGGATGATCTATCTCGACGCCACGGACCCCACACAGCCCTTCGGCTTCAATCCGCTTCGGCGCGTGCGCGACGACAAGATACCGCTGGCGGCGTCAGGCTTGCTTGAGACCCTCCGCAAACTGTGGCCCGACGCCTGGGGCGTGCGCATGGAGCATGTGCTGCGCAATTCCCTTTACGCGCTGCTTGAGCGCGACGGCTCGAGGCTTCCGGATATCTTGCGGCTTTATGCCGATAAATCGTTTCGCAAGAGCGTTGCCGCCGGCATTCGCAATGAGACGGTACGCACCTTTTGGGAGGTAGAGTTCGAGAGGTACCCCGACCGGTACAAGCTCGAAATGATTGCCCCGGTTCAGAACAAGCTCGGCGCGCTGCTCTCCGATCCGACCGTCCGGCGCACCCTGGTGGCCCCGAAGGTGGACCTCCGTTTTCGGCGGATCATGGACAGCGGCGACATCCTCCTGGTGAATCTGTCCAAGGGCCAGCTTGGCGAGGATAGTGCGAGCATCCTTGGCAGCTTTCTGGTGTCCATCATGGGCCTCGCGGCGCTGAGCCGGGCCGATGCTCCGCCCGACGCCCGGCCGCCATTCTTCCTCTACGTCGACGAGTTCCAGACCTTCACCACGCTGGCGTTCGCCAACATGATGGCCGAGCTGCGCAAGTACGGCCTCGGCCTCACCCTGGCGCATCAGCACTTCCATCAGCTTGAGCCTGATATCCGGCACGCCGTGCTCGGCAACGCCGGAACCTTGATGGCCTTTCGCGTTGGTGCAGAAGACGCGCCGCTGCTGGCGTCCGAGCTTCAGCCAACCTTCGATGTGGTCGACCTTCTCAACCTCCCCAATCGGCACTTCTATCTGAGGCTGATGATCGACGGGTCTCCCAGCCGGCCGTTCAGCGCCCGGACCCTGGACCTCGATTAAGTTATCTGAGCTGGCTTTGGGCGCGTCCCTGCGGGACCGGGCTCTACTCGCTCCGCTCACCGAGCCGCCTGTGGCGTCTCTGCCCTTCGGGTGGCGATCCCTCGCGCGAAGGGGGTGAAGGCACGGACAGGGAAGGCAGTCGATCGGGAGCGTTGAACGCCGGGCGGTCGCGCTCCTTCCCGCGGCTACGCCGCTCCCTTGGGGCGCGCGCCTGCGGGCGCTTTGCGCCGCCCGCCGTTCGTCGGCGCTTCCCGACCGTGCGTGGCGCGGTCTCCTTGCAGCCTTGGTTTAGCGGGCGGGCCGTCGGTCTCTGTCCACACCGTCCCCTTCGCGGGGCAATGCTAGTCTGAGCAGTGGAGAGTTCTTGTTCGTCCCTCGTGCGCGCTGAGGAGCGTCGGAATGGTCTGGCGTTCCTGACGCGCGCAGGAGGCGACGGTGTGCACCAGGTTTCAGATCAATGAATTCGAATTGCGCTACCCAGCTAGGCCGGTTCTCTGATGGCGGCCGCACAGGAGAAGCGTGCTCGGATACGGGAACTCAATGACGCGGTCCGCTTTGCCGGTCCCCGCTCTGACGAAGCTGTTCTGTGGGTCCTGACCCGTGGTGTTCGGGCACTGGGCGAGGACACCGTCCTATCGGCAATTCGCGCGGTGCAGGCGTTCGACCGGTTCACCGAGGAAAACGATCCATACGGCGAGCATGATTTCGGGTCGTTTGAGATCGCCGGCCAGACACTTTTCTGGAAGATCGACTACTACGACCGACCCCTGGAGGGCGGCACTCCCGATCCAACGGATGAGGCGGTCACCTGCCGTGTCCTTACCATCTTACTTGCCCACGAATATTGATCCTCGGCGACGGCGAAAGCCGTCGTCATTCTTGCTCTGAGCCGCCCGAACGGGGGCGAACAACACCGTCCTGCAGCCAGTCGAGAAAGGAAGCTGGGCACTCCAAGGCGGAAAATAGATCGACTTCTTCCTTGAGTTGTGTAAAGTTGCTGGGGCTTCGGGGGAGGCACGATGTCTGAGAACCGGCAGCGCCGTTTTGCGCAAGTTGCGATAGCCCTGGCGACGTTGTTGCTCGGGGGTTGTGGCGCGAACCACTACTCGATCTATCGTCATGAATCGCTTGCCGGCGATCTCCCGTCCGCGACGTTCATCGATGCCAAGCAGCGGGCGATTATCGCTACGACCGTTCCCATTCCCAACAATCAGGGAGGATCGACGGGTGGGAACAGGCTGGTAGTCTGCGCCGAACCGAGCCCCGATGTATTTTCGGTGCTTGCACAGTCTGCCTCTGGGACGGGGTCGTTTGGCCAATCGGCCGATCCAAAATCTGTCCAGGCTGCCGCGAGCTTCGCTTATTCGTCTGCAGAACAAGGGGCGTCTCTCGCACGCACGCAGACCATCAACATGCTGCGGGAAGCAATGTTCCGCACTTGCGAGCGCTATATGAACGGCGCCATCGGCTCTCTCGAAATGCCAATCCAGGCAGTTCGCGACCAGCGCATGATGGTGGCTACTCTTGCTATTGAGCAATTGACAGCCGCGGCCACGCCGCGCGTGGTGACGGTCGGCGCGAGCGGCTCCTCAGCGGCTGGAGCGTCCGCGAACGACGCGGTGGTGAAACTCGCCGATGCCCAGGCGGCTTTAGCGAAGGCAAACGCGACGCTGAAGGACAAACAGTCCGCCTTCGATGTACTGAATGGTACGGCGACAGTATGCGACGCCATTAAGGCAAAGGCGGATGCAAAGCAGACGCTGACGGCTGATGAAACCAGCAAACAGGGCGACTGCAGCAAGGCTCAATCCGATTTAGCCGGAGCTAAGACCGATCAACAGACGGCCTCGCAAAACCTCGACACGCTACAGAAAGCTGCAGCGCAAGGCGGCGGCGGCCCGGCCAGCGCTACAACGACCGTTCAGGCACCAAGTGAAGCGGGGGGCACAGCCGGAGCGTCCAGCGACATCCAACAGGTCGCCTCAGCCGTGACGGAGATCGTCAAGGCCAACTATGACCAGGACGAGGTGTTGCTACTTTGCCTAAGGGTTGCGGGAGATGCTTCCCTTCCAAAGGACGACTCCCTCGTAAAGACGTGCGTCGCCTTCATTCAGGCGAGGGTTGCTGCGAGCCAGGCGCAGGCGGAGGCTGATAGCGTCAAGGCGCAGGCCGAAAGAGCCTCCTATGTTGAGCAACTGACCGTTGCTGAGCAGGCCATAGAAGGAGCGAGGACCACTGCTTTCACGCCCTTCTGGGCCAAGGTTGTCGCGGCGGACGGGAAGTCCATCGACAGCGCCAAGCTGGCCAGTGTCATCGACTCCTACGTGACCGCTAAGCGGCCTGCCGCCCGCCGCAGAATCGAAGCGTTGAAAGGTCAACCGACCCGTGACGCACTCCAAGACGCCTTTGGCAAACTGCCTCAGAAGGACCAGGAAAGCCTCGGAAAATAGGACCGAACATGACCGATATTGCGATAATCCTGGCCGAAAGCGAGCCCGCGCTTGATGCACTCGCCGCCGCTAGCAATCTGACGATTATTTCCAAGCGCTCATTTGACACCCTTTCCACCTATCGCACACCAGCTATGGCGGCTGCTGGCGACATTGATGTAGCGACACCTGGCTGGGTTGCGCTCGCGAAGGCCTAGATCCAACTCATCTGGCGTGTTTTTGCGGAAGTCTCACCGGCCATCAAAGAAAGCCGGAAATCTCCAGGGTTCCGTCCACTAGCAGTCCGACCAACCTGCGGCTTCGATTGAGGAGCGTTGTGGAGCAGGCCCGTCGCCGATCAACCCAGCTCGCTTCCTCCGCTTTGCTCCGTGCAGCTCGCTCCCTGCGGGCGCGCCTCGCGCGGGGTGTGACCGCCGTCTCTTGCCTTCTCCTTGGGCTCCCCATGAAGCCGCGGAATGGTCCGCGGCTATCGGGAGAAGACTTCCATGACCCAGCAACCTTCACTTCTCGCCCGCCGGCCGACCCACCGCCTGTACCGGGTTCTTGGCGACGGCGCTGACTCCATTTGGACGTCAATCGGAGCGGCCTGGCCCAACAAAGACGGCTTGGGCTTCTCGATCATCTGCGATGCGGTCCCGCTTCAGGGGCGGATCGTGTTGCGGGCGATCCAGGAGCGGCGCGAGGAGGGCGAGGGCCGGTGATGGCCGGGGCGTCCTGCGGGGAGCGCTTGCGCTCCCCGCTATCCCAGGAAACGGTCAAGCTTGGCTCGGACCGGTTCGGACGGCTCGATCTCACCAGCTTCCAATCGCCGGAGAGTTCGCTCCAACACGCCGATCAGACGGGCGGCCGGTTCGTGGGAAAGCCCCCGGCGACGGCGCTCGGCGAGAAGTCGTTCCGGAAGCGTGACGGCTTTCGGCCAGGGCTCCTCGCCGAGGAAACGGATGAGGGCGGGATAGTAGCGGTCGAAGGGCTCCCTGAGCCCGCGCTCCCACAGGCTGAGCGTGTGGATGCGCACGCCAATCAACGGTGCGGCCTGCTCAAGCGTCAGCCCCAGCTCGCGGCGTCTGCGGTTGAGCTGCGCGGAAAGCTCATCACCTTCCGCGCATCGGGCGACCAGCTTGGTAGTCGGCTGAAGCTTACGAGCCGACAAATGCACCGGGACACCCGGTACCAAAAAGGCAACGTGTGCACTCCGTCACGTCTCGCTGCGCGAGCCGCGCCACCTCCCCCGCTCGTTGGCGGGTGAGGAGAAGACGGCGCTGAACCTCCTCCTCCCATGCGAGCCGAAGGCGATGCGGGGGAGGTGGCTCGACGCGAAGCGGCGAGACGGAGGGGGCGCAAGGCCGGCGCACGGTCGATTCAATTAGATTTGACCTTGCCTTAGCCCCCCGGCGGTTCGAACCCCTTGGCGCGCAGCCGCTCCGCCATCGCCGGGCGCCGCTCCCGCCACTCGTCCTCCAGGATGCCCAGGCCCAGCACGTCCTGCCAGGCGCCTTCCTTGAAGACCTGGTCGCGCAGACGGGCCTCCTGGCGGAAGCCGAAGGTCTCGTGCAGGCGCCAGACCGGCTCGTTGGAAACCAGCACCTCGCACCAGAGCTTGTGCAGGCCCTGGGTCTCGAACACCTGCTGCAGCATCCAGTATTCCACGAACGAGCCCAGCCCCATGCCACGCACCGAGGGGTCGGCCAGGTAGTAGGCCCAGGCGCAGAGGCGGCGGTTGCGGTCGATGTCGTAGAGGTTGGCCAGGCCCACCGGCAGGCCGTTCGCCTCGATGATCCAGTAGCGGCGGCGCGCGTCGGTCTCGATGCCGGCCCACCAGCGGGCGTGCTCGTCGGCCGGGATGACGTGGTCGGTGTACATGTAGGGGCGCACGTCCGGCGAATTGCGCCAGGCCAGGATGCGGTCCTTGTCGTCCGGGCGCAGGTCGCGCAGGTCAGCTTTCGGCGAGTCAGCCATTTGGTCAGGCTACACCCGCCGCTCGCCGCCGTAATGGGCCAGATCGGCGCGGGCGCGGACGAAGGCGCGGACGTCGTCCGACGTGAAGGCGGGGTTGGCGGGGTAGAGGCCGTCGTAGACCGCGGTGACGAAGGCGTAGTCGTGCGGGAAGTCCACGGTCCAGCGCACCTCGCCCTCGTCCGGGCCTTGGCTGAGGAACGCCTGGCGGAAGAGGTCGGGGCGGCGGTGCAGCAGCCAGGTGACGTGCTCGTGCTCCTCCGGCGTGGTGGCGCGGGCGGCGGCGGCGCGGAAGGCGGCGGCGGTCATCACCTCCACGTCCAGGCCCTTGGGATAGGTGCGGTGGGGCGGGGTGTTGGAGCCGTAGTCGGCGCCGGCGGCCAGGACGCGTTCGATGGTGGCGTCGATCACCTCCGCGTCGGCCAGGGGGCAGTCGCCGGTGAGGCGGACCAGGTAATCGGCGGGGCGTCCGTCCCGGTCGTTTTCATCCAGGGCGCCCAGGAAGCGGGCCTGGACGTCGTCGAGGGCGCCGCGGAAGACGGCAATGCCTTCGCGGCGGACGGCCTTGGCCAGGGGGTCGTCGCTGGGGTCGGCGCTGGTGGCGACCACCAGGCGGTCGATGCGTCGGGCGCGGGCGACGCGCTCGATCTGGCGCGCGATCATCGGCGCGCCCGCCAGGGGCATCAGCACCTTGCCCGGCAGGCGGCTGGAGCTCATCCGGGCCTGGAGGATGGCGAGGATCATCGGCTGTTACCCTCCGGTCATCCGGCGCAGGATCTCCTCGGCGGCCCGGTCGGTCTCGGCCAGGGGCGCGTAGGTCCAGGTTTCCAGCTGGCCGGCGAAGGGGCGGCTGACGCCGCGGGCCTGGAGGGCGGCGTGGAAGCGGGCGAACTTGGCGCCCTTGCCCTCCATCCTCAGCACATAGACCGGCTTGCCGGTGGCGCCGGCGTCCACGGCCAGGTTGGCGGAGTCCTCGGTGACCAGGCAGACGTCGGCGGCGGCCAGGAAGGCGAAATAGGGGTTGGGCCCTTCGCCGCTCCAGATCGTCCCCGGCAGGCCGGCCCAGCGTTCGGCGAGGATGGCTCGGGCGGCGTGGGGGGTGCGGCGGGAGAAGGAGACCATCACCGAGCCGCCGGCGGCGCGGACGGCGGCCTCCACCTCCGCGGCCAAGGCCCGGGCGCGGCGGGGCGTCAGGTCGTGGGTGCGGGACTTGCCGCCGATCAGGACGGCGACGCGGGGATGGGGCAGGTGGGCGATGGTGTCGGCGAAGGCGTGCGCCTTGCCGCCGATCTTCTCCGGCGTCACCCGGGTGGGCGAGCCCAAGATGGGGAAGACATTGGCGCCGGTCAGGCCGTCGTGCTCCGGCGGGATCACCAGGTCGAAGGCGGTGAGGGCGGCGCGGGGATCCTGTAGCTGGACCACATAGGTGCGACCGCCCGAACGCTCGCGAACCCGCATGGAGAGCGGCAGGCTGGCTCGCCCGGCGGCGATCCATAGGTCCGGCCAAGGCGGGCCCAGCACCGAACCGTCCTCCAGCCAGGTGCGGGTGGCGGGGTTGAGCCGGGGCGGCAGCCAGGCGACCGGACCTTTCCAGGCCACCGTCTTGGTGACCACCAGGGCGGGGGCGTGATGGGACACCGCCTCGGCCAGCCCCACCACTTGGGCCTCGATCCCGGCCCGCCCATCAGACACCGCCCAGATGATCAGCGGTCTTGTCCTGGGCGCCATGCGTCGGGACCTAGCGGCCTAGCGCCCCGAGCGCTAGACCCACTCGACCTTGAGGATCTCGTAGGCCTTCACGCCGCCGGGGGTGTTCACCTCGACGACGTCGCCGCTTTCCTTGCCGATCATGGCGCGGGCGATGGGAGAGGCGATGGAGACCTTGCCGGAGCGGACGTCGGCCTCGTGCTCGCCGACGATCTGGTAGCGGGCCTCTTCCTCGGTGTCCTCGTCCACCACGCTGACGGTGGCCCCGAACTTCACCTGGGCGCCGGAAAGCTTGGATACGTCGATGACCTGGGCGCGCGCGATCTTATCCTCGATCTCGGCGATGCGCCCCTCGATCCAGCCCTGCCGCTCCTTGGCGGCGTGGTACTCGGCGTTTTCCGACAGGTCGCCATGCGAACGCGCCTCGGCGATGGCCGCGATCACCGTGGGTCGCTCCTGAGTCTTCAGACGCCTCAATTCTTCGTCGAGGGCCTGATAGCCCTCGGCGGTCATCGGCACTTTTTCCATACGGATTTTAGCTCATCGCCCCAAAAAGGAATCTAGGAAAACCGGCCGCGGGCGCGGGCGTCCGGGGGGAAGGAGGATAGGGGCAGAGCGCCGAAGTTTCAAGCCGGGCGCGGGGCTCGCGCCTAGACCCCCAAATGATGCTAGAGCGAAATCTTCGTTCACCTCCCTGAACTCGGACCTGTCCCCTTGAGCAACCTCATCGTCCGGGGCGGCCGCCGCCTCGCGGGCCGCATCATCCCTTCGGCCAATAAGAACGCCGTGCTGCCCATCCTCTGCGCAACCCTGCTCACCGACGAGGAGGTGATCCTGCGCGGGGTGCCGGACATCACCGACGCGCACAAGATCCTGGAGCTATTCCAGGCGCTCGGCAGCACCGTGGACATGAACTACGAGACCGGCCTGCTGCGGGTCTGCCACGCCACCGCCACCAACGCCGCCGCCGCGCGGCTGCCGGAGGGCATGCGCAGCTCGATCATGCTGATCCCGCCCCTGGTGGCGCGGTTCGGCGAAGCGCGGCTGGAGGGGGAGGTCAAGGGCTGCACCCTGGGCGCGCGCGAGATCGATCCGCACATCGAGGTGTTCCAGACCTTCGGCATGCGGGTGGAGGGCGAGGAGGGGGCTCTGGCCCTGTTCCGCGACGGCCTGTTCAAGCCGGCCAGCCACTGGCTGGACTACGCCAGCGTCACCACCACCGAGAACTTCGCCCTGTGCGCGGCGATGGCCGGCGGCTCGTCGCTGCTGATGAACGCGGCGTCGGAGCCGCACGTGCAGGAGTTCTGCCAGTTCCTGCGCCTGATGGGGGCCAGGATCGACGGCTGCGGCACCAGCCGCCTGGCGGTGGAGGGGGTCGAACGGCTGAGCGGCGCCGACTACACCTTCGCCGAGGACTTCCATGAGATCGCCACCTTCCTGGCCCTGGGCGCGATCACCGGCGGGGAGATTTCGGTCAAGAACGCCCAGCCCGAGCAGTTTCCCCTGATCGACCGCACCTTCGCCAAGTTCGGGGTCACCGTGACGCACAAGGACGGCTGGTCCACCAGCCGCGCGGACGGGCCCCTAAGCATCAAGCCGCCGTTCACCGCCTACATCCTGCAGAAGGTCGAGGCCGCGCCCTGGCCCTATCTGCCGGTGGACCTGCTGCCGATCTTCGTGGCGCTGGGGGCCTGCGCCGAGGGCGAGATGATGTACTGGAACAAGGTCTATGAGGGGGCGCTGGGCTGGACCTCCGAACTGGCCAAGTTCGGCGCCCACGCCCTGCAGTGCGACCCGCACCGGGTGATCACCTTCGGCGGCAAGCAACTGGGCCCCGCCACGGTGGAGAGCCCCTACATCATCCGTGTCGCCATCGCCCTGATGATGGTCGCCGCCTCCATCGAGGGAACCTCCAAGATCCTCAACGCCGACCCGATCCGCCGCGCGCATCCCAGGTTCGTGGAGAACCTGATCGCCATGGGGGCGGACGTGGAGTGGGCGGATTGATGAAGCGATGAGCGTCAGCGCGGCCATACTTGAGTTCGCCGCCGACCTGTTCAGCGGCCTGGACGGGTTCTCCGCGCGGCGGATGTTCGGCGCGGCCGGCCTCTATGCCGACGGGGTCATGTTCGCCCTGATCGACGATGACCGCATCTACCTGAAGACCGACGAGGCGCTGCGGCGCGACCTGGTCCGGGCCGGGGCGGAGGCCTGGATCTACACCGAGCGCAAGGGCCCCAAGGCGGGCGTGCCGCAGGAGACCTCCTACTGGTCCCTGCCCGAGGCCGCCTGCGACGATCCCGACGAAGCCTGCGCGTGGGGGCGCAAAGCGTTGGCGGTAGCCCTGGCGGCCAAGGCGGTGAAGCCTGTCCGCCGCCCGCGCAATCGGAATTAACTCCGATCCAACGATCGACGCACAAGTCGGGCCGCGCGCGCTTGACTTGGCACTATGAGCGCCAATAGTTGCGCCTAAAGATCGAGGCGGCGGCCGTGATGGGACACCAGCATGCTGGGTCCAGTCCAGGACCGCGCCCACCAGCCCAGGAGCCTCAAGATGACCCGCAAGCCCCCCTCCGGCGAAGACTTCCAGGGCGTCATCGGCAAGACCTTCGCGGAGTCCAAGCCCTGGTGGCCGGGGCCGAAGTTCAAGAAGGACGCGCCCAATGTGGTGCTCGTCGTGCTGGACGATACCGGTTTCTCGCATTTCGGCTGCTACGGCTCGACCATCGCTACGCCGAACATCGACGCCCTGGCGGCGGGCGGGCTGAGGTACACCGGTTTCCACACCACGGCCCTGTGCTCGCCGACGCGGGCCTGCCTCTTGACTGGGCGCAACCACCACGCGGTGGGCATGCGGGCGATCTCCAACTTCGACACCGGTTTCCCGAACATGCGCGGCGCCCTGCCCCGTTCGGCGGCGACCCTGGCGGAGATCCTGCGCGACAACGGGTACGCCACCTTCGCCACCGGCAAGTGGCACCTGGCGCCGATGAGCGAGTGTTCGGCGGCTGGGCCCTACACCAACTGGCCGCTGCAGAAGGGCTTCGACCGCTACTACGGCTTCCTGCAGGGCGAGACCGACCAGTTCTTCCCTGAACTGACCCACGACAACCACTTCATCGACCCGCCCGGCGGTCCCGAGGACGGCTATCACGTGTCCGAGGACATCGTGGACCGCTCGGCCGGGATGATCCGCGACCTGACCTCCCTGGTGCCGGAGCGGCCGTTCTTCCTCTACCTGGCGTTCGGGGCCATGCACTCGCCCCACCAGGCGCCTCAGGCCTATCTGGACAAGTACCGCGGCAAGTTCGACGCCGGCTGGGACGAGGCGCGGGAGGAATGGTTCGCCCGCCAGAAGGCCATGGGCATCATCCCGCCGCAGACCAAGCTGGCGCCGCATAATCCGGGGGTGCGGCCCTGGTCGGAACTCAGCGAGAACGAACAGAAGTTCGCCGCGCGGCTGCAGGAGGCCTTCGCCGCCATGCTGGAGCACACCGACGCCCAGATCGGCCGGCTGATGGACTTCCTCAAGTCGGTGGACCAGTGGGACAACACCCTGTTCCTGGTCCTGTCCGACAATGGCGCGAGCCAGGAAGGGGGCGCCACTGGTGTCCTTGACGAAATGAAGTGGTTCAACGGCATCCGCGAGAGCGTCGATGAGGCGGTAAAACGCCTGGACGACATCGGCGGGCCTGACAGCCACTGCAACATCCCCTGGGGCTGGGCCCAGGCGGGCAACACGCCGCTGAAGTGGTACAAGCAGAACACCCATGGCGGCGGGGTGCGCGACCCCCTGGTGATGCACTGGCCGGCGGGGTTGAAGGCGGCGGGCGAGACCCGCGACCAGTTCTGCCACGCCATCGATGTCGCCCCCACGATCCTGGACGCCCTGGGCCTTGAGCAGCCCGATGTGGTGGCCGGCGTGCCGCAGATGCCGGTTCACGGGGTCAGCCTGGCGCCGACCTTCGCCAACCCGAAGGCGACGCTGGAACGCGGTCCGCAGTATTTCGAGATGCTCGGCCACCGGGGCATCTGGAAGGACGGCTGGAAGGCGGTCACCCACCACGAACCGGGCAAACCCTTCGACGAGGACCGCTGGGAACTCTACCACCTGGCCGACGACTTCTCGGAATACGACGACCTGGCCGCCAGTCATCCGGAGAAGCTGAAGGAGATGGTCGACCTGTGGTGGGCGGAGGCGGAGACGCACGGCGTGTTGCCCATGGACGACCGCGGCGCCATCGCCCTGTTCCGGGCGTCGATGCGGCCGGGCCTGCCGTCGTCGCGCAACCGGTTCGTCTATTACCCGCCGGTGTCGCACATCGTCACCGATGCTTGCCCGTCGGTGGCGCGCGGGTGGAAGACCAGCATCGAGCTGGAGCATCCGGCGGCCGGCGGCGATGGGGCGCTGGTGGCGCGGGGAAGCCTGAACAGCGGCTTCGTGGTGTTCATCAAGGATGGCGCCCTGGTGTTCGACTACAATTGCTTCCACGACCACACGCGGTTGGAGGCAGGCGCGAAACTATCGCCCGGCCCGCACATCATCGGCCTGGAGGTGGCGCGCACCGAGGACGGCGGCGGCGATGTGTCCCTGAGCGTCGATGGCCAGGCGGTGGCCGGCGGGCGGGTGAAGCGGCTGCTGTTCATGATCTCGTCCACGGGCATGGACCTGGGCCGCAGCCTCTCGCCCGTGACCGACGATTACCACCCGCCCTTCGCCTATCCGGGGAGCCTGACCAAGGTGGTGTTCGAGACGCCAGGCCTGATGCCGGCCGGAGAGGTCAAGGCGAAGGTGCGGGCGGAGATGACCCAGCAGTAGGGCTCCCTCCAACGCTGTCATCCCGGAAAGCCGCTTGAGCGGCTTATCCGGGACCGCGGCATGCTCCGGCGCTCGCTATGGCTGGCAACCGATAGTGCTTGGGGCGGTCCCGGATATGCGCGGGCGCGCATTCCGGGATGATGGGGTGGACGGCCCCCGAACGGCATCGATGTGCCATGCTGGCCGTGAGTGGACCCAGCAGAGGAGACCGTCCGCCATGCAAGCTATCAGATTTGGGATCGATCTGGCCAAGAGCGTTTTCC
>DASVMY010000255.1:0-4031 GCA_036384135.1 Caulobacteraceae bacterium
GGTCTCCGGCCGGCTGGCGACGAACCCCGGCCCCACCGAGGCGACGCCATAGGCCACGGCGCCAACGATGGTCAGCATCAGGGCGGTGATGACGCCGATGAGGACCGTCTGCAGCAGCCACACCATCAGCAGCCGCGGCACGTCCCGCGTCACCCGCGATCCGGCCAGGGCCGGGGCGGAGCGGCCCAGGGCGACCCGGTAGCAGACCGCCTGAGCCTGGACGACCCAGAACAGCGCGCCCAGCATCACCAGTGGCCACAGCGCCTGGCCGCGCAGGACGTGGGTGGCCGCCAACAGCAGGGCCGCGGGACCGAGCGCCGCCCAGCCCCTCCTCCACGAGCCGGCCAGGCAGGCCAGGGCGGCGGCGACGGCCGATAAGGGGGGCGCCGATGAGGGGGGCGTGTCTTGCATGCGCCGCCTCTAGCAGTCTCGCCCGCGGGGAGAAACGGCTTAGGCGAAGGTTTCCTTCAGGTCGCTCTGGTTGAGGTCGCGGTAGGCCCGGGCCCAGGGCGCGCCCATGATCGCCATGAAGGCGCCCATCACCGGCGCCCACAGCACCGCCAGCACCATCAGCAGCGGCGCCAGCTTGGCCAAGACCGGACCAGGCCCCTGGGCGAACAGGGCCGCGGTGTTGGTAAACCCTCCCGCCATGCCGCCCAGCGTCGCCGCGCCGACCGCGAACAGCACGATCACCAAGACGATTTCGACGGCCATGATCAGCAGGATCAGGCAGACGGCGATGGCGAACAGGGAGCCGACCCGGCCCCGCGTCAGAGTCCAGGACTCCATCAGCCGAAAGGCGTTGTCCTGCACCATCATCGGGCCCACCAGCGAGAAGCGCAGGCCGACGTAGATCACCGCCACAAAGGCGGCGACGGCGACGGCGATACCGACGATCACGGCGGCGGCGGTGTTGTGCGTCCCGGCCAGCACCCCGACCACGATGGCGGTGGGGATCATCACCACCATCAAGGCGACGATGAAGGCGATGTAGCCGGCGATGGCGAGCACGCCGAGGAAAAGTTCGGCGGCGCCGATCCGCATGTAGGCGAAGCGGTTCTGTTCGGGATGCAGAACCGCCCTGAAGACCGCGCAATAGATGACGATGCTGACCACCAGGCCGGCGATCCCGACCAGAAGGCCCAACCCCTGCATCTGCATCATCTGCGCCATGAAGGCCGGGTCCTGGGCCGGCGGCTGGCCGCCTGTGGCGGTCATGCGGCCGAGGAAACTGATGTAGACCGGACCATAGAGGCCCCAACTGGCCAGGGTGAGCAGCAGCTGGACGCCGCCCCAGGCCAGGACGGACAAGGGACGCCGGCGTATCAGACCGAAACCTTCGCCCAGCGCGGAGCCGACGGAGATATCACTCATGCGGGGGGCCTCATGCGAAGGTGGTTGCGACGTCGGCCTCGGGGTGGAGCTGACGGTACATGCGCGCCACCGCGCCCCAGACCAGGGCGTTGTTGATCCCCACCCCCACGACCAGCAGCAGGGAGAAGACCACCACCAGCGGCAGCAGCTTGCCGATCCAGGCCGCCGGCGGGATAGACTGCAGCGCCTGCAGATTCTGCAGGTCCGCATTGGCGAAGATGGTCACGCCAATGGTGGCGCCGGCGATGATCCAGAACACGATGCCCACCGCCAGCAGCATCAGCCAGACCAGCAGCATGGTGACGAATATCTGACCTGAGTGGCCCTTGGTCAGGGTCCACGACTCGAACAGGCGGAATTCCCGCTCGCGGAAACTCATCACCGGCCCCATGCACAGCCGCGTCCAGAGCCACAGGGTGACCCCCAGGATGACGAGTTGGCCGAGGAGACGGATGCCGATGGCGCCGGCCATCATCGGCAGGACGGTTCCGGGGTCATGGCCGTTGGCGCCCAGGCCGACGCCGCTGGCGCCCATGGCTATGGTCACGATGCCCAGGGGTATGGCCATGACGACCTGCGCAACCCACAGGATCATGCCCACCACGAAGTTCACCGCGATCAGCCACAGTTCCTGGCTGCCCAGACGCAGGGAGGCGAAGGCGCGGCGATCCGGCTCCAGCTCGCTGCGCAACACCGCGCCCTGGATCATCGCCCCGATCACCACCAGGCCGATCCCGAGCAGCAGCACGGCGCCCATGAACCCGCCGATCAGGCCGAATATCTGGGCCGGGTCAGGCGGGGTCCCGCGATTTTGCGCCAGGGTCACGATGCTGGCGATCAGGCCGCCGCCGAACAGCACCAGGATCGTGGTCACATAGGCCGACGCCAGCAGGCCCCAGGCGAGCACGGAAAGCGGCCGCCGCGCGATCAGTTTCAGCCCCGCCGTGGCGGCGTCGCCGATCTGGATTTCGGCCATCCGCTGAGCCTCCGTTTGTTTCCGCGCAGCAGGATAAGCAGGAATCCGGGGGGGCCGCTACTTTCGCGCGGCGGCCTGGGGGCGTAGAACCGCCCGCCATGTCCAAGACCGCGACCCGCAACGCTCCCATCCACATCATCGGCGGCGGCCTGGCCGGGTCCGAGGCGGCCTGGCAGGCGGCCCAGGCCGGCGCCACGGTGGTGCTGCACGAGATGCGCCCGGTGGTCGGCACGCCGGCGCACCAGACCGACAAGCTGGCCGAACTGGTCTGCTCCAACTCCTTCCGCTCGGACGACTGGGCCTATAACGCCGTGGGCCTGCTGCATGCGGAGATGCGCCGCTGCGGCTCACTGATCATGGCCTGCGGCGACGCCCACCAGACGCCTGCCGGCGGCGCCCTGGCGGTGGACCGCGAAGGCTTCTCGCAGGCCGTCACCGACCGCTTGCTGGCTCATCCCAACATCACCTTGGAACGAGGCGAGGTGGCGGGCCTGCCGCCGGCGGACTGGGACGATGTGGTGGTGGCCACCGGCCCCCTCACCTCCCCGGCCCTCACCGAGGCGATCCTGGCGCTGACCGGCGAGGACCAGCTGTCGTTCTTCGACGCCATCGCCCCCATCGTCCACGTCGAGAGCATCGACATGGACATCGCCTGGCGCCAGTCGCGCTATGACAAGGAAGGCCCTGGCGGCGACGCGGCCGCCTACATCAACTGCCCGATGAACCGCGAGCGGTACGAGTCCTTCATCGACGCCCTGCTGGCGGGGCCCAAGACCGAGTTCAAGGACTGGGAGAACGTCCCCTATTTCGACGGCTGCCTGCCCATCGAGGTGATGGCCGAGCGAGGCCGCGAGACCCTGCGCTATGGGCCCATGAAGCCCATCGGCCTGACCAACGCCCACGCCCCGGACGTGAAGGCCCACGCCATCGTCCAGCTGCGCCAGGACAATGCGCTGGGCACGCTGTGGAACATGGTCGGCTTCCAGACCAAGCTGAAGCACGGCGCCCAGACCGAAATCTTCAAGACCATCCCCGGCCTGGAGAAGGCGGTGTTCGCGCGCCTGGGCGGCCTGCACCGCAACACCTTCCTCAACAGCCCGCGGCTGCTGGACGGCCAGCTGCGCCTGAAGGCCGATCCGCGCCTGCGCTTCGCCGGCCAGATCACCGGCGTCGAAGGCTATGTGGAGAGCGCCGCCATCGGCCTGATGGCGGGCCGCTTCGCCGCCGCGCAACGGCTGGGCCAGACTCTGGAGACGCCCCCCGCCGCCACGGGCCTGGGCGCCCTGATCGCCCACGTCACCGGCGGCCACCTGGACGGCGGCAAGGGTTCGTTCCAGCCGATGAACATCAACTACGGCCTGCTGCCGCCCATGGAGGCGCCCAAGCGCGACCCGGAGGGTAAGCGCTATGCCCGCGGCGACAAGGGCCGGGCGAAGAAGAAGGCGATGAGCGAGCGGGCGCTGGCGGCGCTGGGCGCCTGGCTGGGCGAGGTGGAGACAGCGGCGGCGTGACGGGGTTGGACAAGGCCACCGCGCTAAACCAAACCCACATTGCTCAGGCCCTGCCCCGCAATGCGCTCCACAACAGCCGCGCCCGCTTGCCGAGTTCGGAAGGCGGCGTCTGCCGCATCGCCGACATCGCCAAGGCGCCGACGGCCGCGGCCGGAAAGGCGGCGGGGGTG
>DASVMY010000256.1:0-30105 GCA_036384135.1 Caulobacteraceae bacterium
CCGCCAGGGCCGCGGCGCGCTCCAGGATTCTTACCGCCTGGATCAGCTCGAAACGCTCCGGCTCGGTGGCCAGGGTTTCGATCAGAGAAGCGTCAGGTCCCCGGCTCTCGGTGGCCATGTGCGAAGCACTCCGGCGCGGCCTTTGACCTTGGCCGTCAGGCGCGTGAAGGTGTTGATGGAGACATAGTGAGCGAGGAACCGCTCAAGCACGGCCGCCAGCAGATAGACTCCGGCGCCGGATGTAGGCTGCTCGTCGAACTGCAGGGTGACGTCGAGCCCGCGGCAGAGGACCCCCATGGCCCGGTTTGGGGCTCGCGCGGTGCTCCGCTGGGCCTCCACCCCCACAAGACTGTCGATCATCGCCCGGGTCTCGGGCGCGCCCCGGAAATCGTAGAGATGCAGGATCTCGCGCAGGGCCTCGGGGCCGGACGTCTGCTCGGCGAGCGACAGGTGGTTCAGGACCAGATGGGACACCAGACGCCAGACGCTTTCCTTACGGTTGCGCAGGCGCAGGGGAACGGTGGGGGCGGTCAGGCAGGCGATGCCGCCGACGCCCGTCTGTTCGCGGACCAGCCGCATCTGCGGGTGTCCGCCCCCGAACGGGAGCTTGCCAGCCAGTTCGCGATTGGTGCAGGTGGTCTCCACCGAAGCGACCCAGTCCGCTGCCTGGGCCGGATCGCCGTCGAGGTCGACGAAGGAGATGTAGCTTTCATTGGCGGCGTCGCCGAACTGGTTGTCCCGCCGGGTGGCGTGCCAGAACCAGCTTTCCTTGCGGACCGAGCCGGCGTGGGTCAGGCCATAGATCGGCCGGACCTCCCGGACCGCACCGTCCGGAGCGCTGACGCTCACCTTGTCGATGGAATAGACCTCGAGCCCGCCGGGACGACGGCTGTCGGGAACCACCTGGTATTCGGCGGCGACGCCGGTAACGGGGATCGGCTCCGCCCGCTGCTGGAAGAGGTTGATCACCGGGGTGCAGCCCAGGGCGAAGGATTCCTTCGAGGCCCCCAGCTCCAGCTCCAGGGCCGAGCGGTTGACGTAGATGAAGATCTCCAGCGTCTTGCCGGTCATGCCACGCAGCTTCGGGGCGATGCCAGCCACGTCGAAGAAGAGGAATTTCTCCGGGAAAGCGAAGTATTCCGTCAATAGGCGATAGCCCAGCGCCGAGCGCGCCGGGTAGGGGATCATGGCTTCCTCGGTGTCGAACCCCACCTGACGGATGGCTGAGGCGTCGAGCACCAGCGGCCGCGGATCGTTCAGGCTCTCGGCAATGGCCACCGCGCCAGTGTTGTTGAGGATCAGCTCGTAGAGTTGCTGGGCCTCGGCCTGCGGCGCGCGCAGGTAGAACCTCAGGCTGTCGGGGGCCAGCTTGGCGAAACTGGCGTCCTTGTTGGTGCATTTCAGCGTCAGGCGCAGCACCCCAACGCACCCCTTGGGCGATACCGGTCCAATCAGCGGGCGGCCGGACAGGGCGGCGGCCTCGATGTCGATAGGCAGGACCGTCACCGGCTGGGTGGTTCGGAAACGGCAGCGTTCTCCGGCCACCGCCTCGCTGACCATTTCCGTTCCCTTGGTCACCTGACGCGCCTCGGTCAGGTCGGGGGCAGGGCGCATCTGAACGATGGCCATGGATGGCACGGGCGCCAGGTAATGCGGATAGAGATGGCCAATGAGGCCGTTGGTCAGTTCGGGGAACTCGTCATCGAGCTTGTGGCGGATGCGGGCGTTGAGGAACGCGGCGCCCTCAAGCAGGCGCGAGACGTGGGGATCCTCCACCACGTCGCCGCTCATACGCAGGCGACCGGCGACCTTGGGGTGAAGCTCGGCGAACTCCGCCCCCAGCTTCCTCAGGTAGGAGAGCTCCCGGTTGTAGTAAGACAGCAGGTCGTCAGGCATCGGAGAACCCGGTCACCGAGAACGACTGGCTGGAGGGATCCAGGCTGGAGTCGAAGGTCACCGGCTCGGGAGCCGGTTCGGCATACATCAGCGCGTCGATGCGAAACCGAAGGGTGCGGTCGAAGCGGTCGCCGTCGTCGCGGAGCGTGACCGAGACGGTGATGAAGCGCGGTTCGAAACGGTGGATCGTTTCCTGAAGGGCGCTGCGGAAATCCTCGCGAAAATCGGCCCCACCGGCATAGTCGGACAGGAAATCACGCACGCCGTACTCGATCACCGATTGCTTCAGTTCGGTGAGAGCCGGCCCGGGCGACAGGCAGCGGCAGTGGCTGTTGAGCAGGGCCTCCAGGTCGCGGCGCACGGCGTTGCGAAGCGCGAACAACTGCTGACCCCGATTGCGTGAGGCATCCTGCGTGGCGTCGGGATTCTCGTCGATCAGCCGGTCGAGCACCGAAGGCAGCAGATTGGTCTTCGGCTCAGCCATGCCGCCTCTCAGCCGCCCGCGGGACTGAACTTGACGGCGCCCATCTCGAGGATGGTCTTGCTGTCGTCACCGACCAGGTAGCTGCGCAGTCCGAGGCCGCTGATCGGCGCGTCCTCGCCGCCCACGTAGTCGGTGGCGTAGCCGAGCTTATGCTCGACCGTGCTCTGCTTGGCCCAGTAGATGGCCGGCAGATAGACCTCTCCGTCCGGTCCCTCGGTAACGCAAAGGTTGGCCCGGCGCCACAGCAGGTCGCGGCGTCGCTCGGGCGCCCGGAACTCGATCTGGGTGACGGACGTCAGGGGCACCCAATAGTATTTGCCGGTCGCCGTGAGCACCTCCAGGTGCGAGGCGCTGACATCGTCCAGATCACGGAAGTCGTCGAAGGCGGCGCCGTCGACTGAGCCGGAGATGGGCTGGCGCTGGCCGTCACGCTCCTCGATCAGCCTCAACGCCGCCTGGCCGTCGCCGTGGCGCATCATGACGGCGGCGCGCATCTCCAGCTCGCACAGGGCGTCGGGCTTGCTCAGGAACTCGGGCACCCGGCCATCGGAGTAGAACTGGCCGCGGGCCTGCTCGGCGCGAACCAGCTGTCGGAACAGGGCGATGCCGATGGCGGTCGAGGGATCCAGGCTGGAAATAGCGTCCAGGAGCTTGTCCGCGCGCTCCAGATTTCCCGAGTAACAGAGCAGTTCGACCAGGGTGGCGCGGGTGTTCACGTCCGTGGGCCGGGCGCGCACCTCGGCGTTCATCGCCTCGATCGCTTCGTCCAGCTGGCCGGCCTCCACAAAGGCCTTGATGTCGACACTCATAGTCGTGAGCCCCCCACTTCAGACGATTGGTTCACGCGGCCTGTTTCGGCGCCAGCTCAGTTATCAACCTGAAGCCAGTAGAGATGTCGTCGAGCTGATAGTGCGGGCGCAGGAAGACCGTACACGAGTAGACGCCCGGCTTTCCAGGCGATTCCCTTACCTCGACGGAGGCCTCGCGAAGGGGGTAGCGCGCCTTGACTTCGTTGGAGGCGTTGTCCGACCCCTCGCAGTAGTTGATCAGCCACTTGTTGAGGAACTCCTGGCATTGCTCAGCCGTCATGGTCGAACCCACCCGGTCGCGGCCCAGGACCTTAACGTAGTGGGCGAACCGGGAGACGCAGAGGGTGTATTGCAGCATGCTGGAGAGTTTGGCGTTGACGTTGGCGACGCTGCGGTCGTACCGCGCGGGGCGTTGCAGCGACGGGTTGCCGTAGAAGACGGAGAAATCGGTGTAGGGCGACTTGCGAAGGGCGATGAAGCCAAGATCGGCCAGTTCGCGCTCCTGCGATTCCGACATCTGGTATTCCACGGACGGCTTCACGGCGATCCCAGGCGCATCGGTGCCGAAGGAGGCGACCGGCAAGTCCGTCACCAGCCCGCCGCGGATCTCGTCCCGCGGCGCGCCGCGCAGATCGGCGAACCAGCCGTTGGAGGCGAAGGCGCGTAGAACCACCGATCCGAAGGCGAAGGCGGCGTTGCCCCACAGATGGCCGCGACCGGAGGTGTCGTGCGTCGCTTCGCCGAACCGGAAACCGTCGACGCGCCGGGGATCATGGGCATAGGGCGGGCGCATAAGGACGCGCGGCAGGACCAGTCCGATGAAGCGCATGTCGTCGCCGTCGCGCAGGCCCTGCCAGCGCTGGTATTCCGGCTGGGCGAACACCGTCTGCAGGCTCTTGGGACGGCCAAGCTCGCGGAAGCTTTCAAGCTGCAGCATGCGTGGTGAAACGCCGAGGATGAAGGGGCAGAATGCGGCGCCCGCCACCATGGAAAGGGACTTCAGGGCGCCGACGTCATCGGTGGAATGTCCCTCGCCGGCGCGATGCCGGATCTCGTAGTCGCAGATCATCAGGCCGAACGGCTCGCCCCCCGGCATGCCGAACTCGTCGTTGTAGACCTTGCGAAAGAGCGCGCTCTGATCGAAGTCGGCCGCCCGCTCCAGGTCGCGCACGACCTCGTTCCAGGAGGCGGTCAGCACGCGAACCTTGGCGCGTTCGCAGTCATAGGCGACCCCGGTGATGTAGCGCAGGCCGCGCCAGCGGGCTTCCAGCGCCTGGATGGCGGGGGCGTGCAAGATGGCGTTGACCTGATCGCTCAATGCCTTGTCGATCGCCGCGATCTCGCGGTCGATGGCGGCGACAAGATTGTCGCGGTCCAGGATTGCGTTGTGGAAATCGGGTCCGAAAGCCCGGACCAAGGCCTGATGGAGACAAAGGCGATCCGCGGGCACGCGCCCGTCCGGTCCCGGAAGGGTGAGGTCGCCTATGCGTTCCTCCAGGTTGGGCAGGACGGACTGAGCAGCGGACTCTGGAGGCGTGGAGAGCCGCGGCTCTGGGGTGTCGGGTAAGGGCGGTCCAGGGGGACCGCCCTCCGACTCGATCGGGACGTCCTCGATCAAGACTTCGACGGGATCTTCGCCACCATCCGCATGGACGCCGTCAGTTCCTCCATCTGCAGCCAGGGCCGCAGATAGGCGACCGCGTTGTAGGAACCCGGCTTGCCGGGAATTTCCTTCACCTCGATCTTGGCGTCACGCAGCGGATAGCGGGCCTTGGCCTCGGGGCTGGCGGTATCGCTGGCGTTCACATAGTTCATGATCCACCGGTTGAGCCACTGCGAGCAGTCGTCGACCTCCATGAAGCTGCCGATCTTGTCGCGCGCCATCACCTTCAGGAAGTGGGCGAAGCGCGAGACGGCCATGACGTATGGCAGACGCGCAGAGATGGCGGCGTTCGCGGTGGCGTCCGGCCGGTCGTACTTCTTGGGCTTCTGGGCCGTCTGGCCCCCGAAGAACACGGCGAAGTCCGTGTTCTTGTAGTGCGACAGGGGCATGAACCCGCACTCGGCCAGTTCGAATTCCCGCCGATCGGTGATGCCGATTTCGGTCGGGCAGGTCATGTCGACGTCACCGTCGTCGCTGCGGAAAGTGTGCATCGGCAGGTTTTCGACCTTGCCGCCGCCTTCCGCCCCGCGAATGGCGGTGCACCAGCCATACTGGGCGAAGGCGTCGGTCATGCGAGTGCCCATGACGTAGGCTGCGTTCATCCAGCAGTATTCGTCGTGTTCCAGGGGCTTTTCGTGGCCCTTGGCGTCCTTTGGCGCCTCCTCGAAGGCGAACTCCTCGATCGCCTTGGTGGCTTCGCCATAGGGCACGCGGGCCAGCACGCGGGGCATGGTCAGGGTGACGAACGCCGAGTCCTCGGTATCCCGGAAGCTGCGCCAGCGGGCGTATTCCTGTGACGAGAACGTCTTCTTCAGGTCCCGCGGCTTGCTCAGCTCCCGGAAGTCCGTGAGGCCGAACATCTTGGAGTTGGTCGCCGAGATGAACGGCGCATAGGAGGCCGCCGCGACGTTCGACATGCTGGTCAGGCAGTCGAGATCCTCGGGGTGATTGGAGAATTCGTAGTCACCGATCAGCGCCCCATAGGGTTCGCCGCCGGCCATGCCGAACTCGTTCTCGTAAATGCGCTTGAAGATGTCGCTCTGGTCGAATTCGACGGCCTTGGCGAGATCCTTGGACAACTCCTTCTTGGAGATGTTCAGCACCTTGATCTTCAGCTGAGTACCCGTCTCCGAGTTCATCACCAGATGGTTGAGGCCCCGCCAGGAGCCCTCCAGCCTGGTGAGGTCCGGATTGTGAAGGATCTCGGCCACCTGCTTGGAGAGTTGCTCGTCGAGCAAAGCGATCGCCTTGTTGAAGGAAACCGTCAGGTTCTTCGAGAAGGTGAAGGTGCCCTTGAGCGCCTCGTTGGTCAGGGTCTTGATCAGCAGCTGGGCCTGATCCGGCTCGGTCTGCTTGGTGGCCGAAATCGCCTGGTCGAGCAGACTGACTTCGGCGGTCGTGGTCTGGGCGCCTGCCTGCGGCGCAACTTCGGTTTCGGCGGCCATCAGGCTTTCTCCTCTGGCAGGTTGATACCAAGTTCGCCGGAGAGCTTCTCAAGCTCTTCCTTGTTCTGCAGAACCCGCTCAAGCAGGTTCTCCAGGTCGGTGGAGCGGTCGACCTTGGTCATCAGGTCGCGAAGCTGATTGCGGGTGTCGAGCAGCGACTTCAGAGCCGGCACCTGGTTGACGATGGAACCGGGCTCGAAGTCGGACATCGACTTGAACTTCAGCTGCACGGCCATCTGGCTGTCGTCGCCGGCCAGGGTGTTGTTGACCTTGATGTTCAGCTCCGGCGCGATGCGAGCCATGACGTCGTCGAAGTTGTCACGGTCGATCTGAACGAATTTGCGCTCGCTCAGCGGTCGGAGCGGGGCGGTGGGATTGCCTGAGAAGTCGCCCAACACGCCCATCACGAAGGGCAGCTCGCGCTCCACCTGGGCGCCGTCGGTTTCCACCTCGTATTTGATGTGAACCCGTGGCTTCCGCACGCGCTCAAGCTTCTGATTGATGCTCGCCATTGTCGTTTCCCTCTAGTTCTTCAAGATCCACAGGCCTGACGGGCGGCGCCGGCGATAAACGGCGTTCTACCCCCCCGCGTCGGGCGGTTTGATGCCTACGTTGGTCAACACGGTGCGCCACTGCGTCTGGTCGGGCATCAGCTCGGCCAGAAGGTCGGCGAAGGACATGCGCGCGCGCCGCACGGTCTCCTCCAAGATGGTCGAGACCGGCGACTGCGGCTCGGTCGTGCGAAAGTACTCGGCCAACTGCAGCAGGGTGCGAAGCGCGTCTTCACGATTGCGCACGGCGCCGGCCGTGCTGGGAATGCCGCCGCCCGCCGCGACGGCGACCTCGTCAGACGCGGCAGCTCCGGCCGTGGCGGCTTCCGGCGCCGGCGCGATGGACGCCACCAAGTCCTTCGACAGGTTACGGACGGTGCCCAGGATGTTGTCCAGAAGGTCTTGAACGGTGGATGTCGGCGGCGAGTCCCCGCCAGCCTTGGCGTCGAGCAGGGCTGACAGGGCCTTGTACTGCGACAGTGCCCCCTCGAGATCTTCGATCAGGTTGAGGTAGAAGCGGCCACCGCCGGCGTTCACGCTGGCGGCGAAACCTTCCAGCGTCATCCCGCCCCGATCGATCCGCCGCTGGCGCGCGGCGGCGTCGGCGATCTGCGATATGGCCGTGGCCTGTTCGTAGTCATAGTACGAAAGGGCGTCGTGTTCGCCGTTGGCCACCGTGATGGGCGCCTTGCGGAGCGGCTGGATCAGGGTCCCGTCCGCCTCGACCCCGTTCAGCCCCGCCAGCGGCGCCATCCGCGTGACCAGGCCATCCTCGTCCTGCAGCGAGTGGAAACTGTCCCAGAAGCGGTCGATAAGGCCGGTCGCCAGGGCGAAGCCGTCACGCAGGCCGGCAAAGCCGTGGCTGCGAAGGAGGGCCTCGATGTACCAGGCGGTGATCTCCAGATCTTTCGATTGCCCGGCAAGCAGCTGCGGCGCCAGCGTCAGGATGGTTTGCCACTCTGGGATCGGGCGATCTTCGCCACCCTCGTCGGCGGCGCGCTCGGCCCGCCGCGCCGCGCTGCGTGCATCTTTCAGTTGAAAGTAGGGGGAGGTGGGCGAGGAGTCCTGGCGCAGGTCAACGCCGGCCGGGGCGGCCTCTGACACCGGGGCCAGCAAGGCCTCTATATCGAAAGTCGCCGGAGTCGCCATCGGGTCCTACATCACCCCTATCACCGCGAAAAAAAGCTATCATGCCAACGCTCCACGGCCATAGTCCATTCTTGTTCGACGGCTTGCCGACGTTCATTCTTCAGGGCTTGAGCATTAAGGACGGACCCATGGGACGCTGGACCAAGGTCAGATGGACCGAGGCGGGCCAGATCACTGAACTCCTGGGCTGGAAGACGGCGGAAGCCTCGGAAGCGCGCTCGGCGCCGGACGACTTCTTCACCCGTCTGCGGACGGCCGGCCGCCTGCAGGACGCCGCATACTTTCTGGGCCAATCCCTGCCCCGCTACGAGGTCGTCGTCTGGGCGACCGATGTCGTGCGTGAATTGGCCGATGGGGAAGACCGGGCCAGTCCGGCCCTCGCCGCCGCACTGGAGTGGGTGGCTGACCCGTCGGAGACGCGCCGCCGAGCCGCGTATCAGGCCGCCGCGGACGCGGAACCTGAAAGTCCGGGCCGCATCGCCGCCCTGGCCGCCTTCTTCTCGGGCGGCTCGATCTCACCGGAGGGTCAGGCCGCGGTCCCTGCTCCGAGGACTTCAGCCGGGCGGCTGGGCGCGGCAGCGGTCGTCCTGGCCGCCATCAAGAGCCCTGACATGACTTCCGCCCTCGGTTGGGCCCTGGACCAGGGTGAGAAGATCGCAATCGAGGGGGCGCCGAAGGCCTGACCCGTGCGCCGCGCTGCGGCGCTGGCCTTGCAGGCGCATCGTGGTCCCAAACTCAAGTATCGAGCCTGTTTTTCCTGTTTTGATGGTTTCATCAAAACGGGACAGGCTCTAGGTTTGGCTTGGGATCGTCTCCCGCCGCGAGGACTCCATGGGTCAGCCCGCTGCGCGCATCACCGATATGCATACCTGCCCCATGGTCACGGTGCTGGTGCCCCATGTGGGCGGCCCCATAGCCATGGGCTCGCCCACGGTGTTCACCGGCATGCTGCCGCAGGCGCGGGTTACGGACATGGCGGTCTGCGTCGGCCCGCCCGACATGATCGCGCTGGGGTCCTTCACCGTTTTTGTGAACAGCCTCCCAGCGGCGCGCCTCGGCGACATGACCGCTCACGGCGGGGTCATCGTGCTTGGCTTGTTCACGGTGCTGATCGGCTAGCTGCGCAGTCGCCGGCCGGGTCGCTTACAGCGGGCGGGCGCCTTAGTAATAGGCCGCGCGCGGCGGCAGGCCGTAGGCGCGGCGGAAGGCCGCCTCGCTCATCGGCTCCTCGCTGTAGACTCCCTCGCCAGCCGTCCAAAGTTCCTCCTTGTCGCCAGCATGGACTCCTTGAAGGCAGTGCAGCGAGTGAATGAGTTCATGGGCCAGCACGATAATCGGCGAACAGGGCTCGCCTTTGCTGGTCATGAATTGGGCGTTGCTGAAGGTGACGCGGCAGACCGTGCCGCGACCGCCTCCCGTGGCGGTCTGGTCAACCGCTTCGTTGGCGCTGGTCCCGTCCTTCCAGAAGGGACACGGTGTGGTGGTTCCGTCGGCATTGGTTAGCGTCAGGTTGTGACCGGCCGCCGCAGAGGTCGCCATCCCGGTGACCTTGAAACTGCCGCCGTCGCCCCATTGTTTGACCGGCTTGGTCCCTGATTGGTTGTACTGCATGCCGCTTGGGAGCGGCTTGAGGATGACGTTGATGCTCGGCGGGAAATCTCCCCGCGATTGCGGCCGCGCCGCCTGAATGCCAGCCAATAGAGTCTTTCCCACCGGCACGCTGTTGATCTTGCGAAGGGTCTCCACGACGATCGGCTTGAAGAAGGGGTTGGCGCTCGGATCGTAGGAAACGGCGAACCCAGCAAATTCCGGAAGAGTCTCAAGTATTTCGGCCATGGTCGTCACTCCAGGGGGCGCCGCGCTTTGGGCGGCGAGACGGTCGGACTTGAGTATATCGCCACGGGCCGATGCCGTCAGCCATCCATGCCGGCGTCGAAGTCCTTGCCGCGGGCGGGCGCCGGCCCGATAGGTTCACGGTGGGAAAACGGCGCGCCGACGGGAACCCAAGATGGATCCCAAATGTCACTGCATTACCGGCGCGGGCCAAACAATCCCGTTGGAATTCAACGAGAGGGAATGGTGGGTGCAGCAGGGCTCGAACCTGCGACCCGCTGATTAAGAGTCAGCTGCTCTACCAACTGAGCTATGCACCCGCTCGACAGACGAGGCCTTTGCAGGCCCCGGCGCGAGGGCGCGGAACATACGCAAAAAGCGGACGATGGCAAGGCGCCGTCTGAAAATGGCGCTGAAGCGTCGCTTCAGGCCGCCAGGATAGCGGTCCCCTGGGGGCAGAGCGCCGCGTCCACGCGTCTTTTGTCGTCCGGCTTGAGCTCGTTGTAAGCCCCCTTCAGCGCGGCCAGGCATTTGGCTTGATACCCGAACGGCGCCTGCGCATAGGCATGTCCGCCAAGGGTCAGATGCAACTCGTTGCGACCATCGGCCAGGGCGCGGGCGTTTTCGGCCATGAAGGGCAGGTAGATGTCGCTGGCCATGGCCAGCATCCCCTCCAATGCCGCCGACATCGGCGCGGCAGGGTCGCGCCAGGCGCCGGGCTCCAGGCCCGAGGCGTCGTCCAGAGTTTCGATCCAGGTGAAGGCGGCCGGATAGTCCTGGCGGATCATCGCGCGGGGGGTGGGGTCGCGGGCCAACTGCGAGAACTGGCCGTACCAGGCGAAGTCGGCGATGGAGGGGCGGTCGCCAAACAGCCAAAGGCCGTCGGGCACGTGGGCGTCGATCAGGGCCAGCGCCCGGCGGGCGGTGGCCTCGATCAGCGCGGCGTTGGCGGGGGTGCAGCCGACCAGGGGCATGCGGCTGACCTGGCGGTCGCGGATGCCGGCCGCGGCGGCCTCGATCTGGGCGCGGGGGCGGCCCAGCATCGACTGCTGGACCAGGGTGAAGGCGTTGACGTCGATGTCCTGCGCCGGCGCCCAGCGATAGTGGAACATGGCCTTGGTTCCCCACTCGTCGGCCATGTCCTCCAGCAGGAAAGCCAGGAACGCCTCGGCCGGGTCGTCGGGGACCAGGGAACGGTCGGGATGCAGGGCCTCCAGCGCCGCGATCACCGGCGTGGAGTCGTTGCGCCAGCTGTCGTCCGGGAAATGGACCACGGGGATCACCGGCGCCCGGACCTTCTCGCGCACCGCGCTGGTCAGGCCCACGGAGCGCCAGATGTGCGGCAGTCGGCGATAACGCATCACCGCCCGCACTTTCAGGGAGTAGGGCGAGCCGAGCGCGCCATAGATCTCATAGACGCCGTCCATGCTCGCCTCCCATCCTGTATTCGCCGTCTTGTCTTGTTGGGGGCAATCCTGCCACAGATCGGGGCGGACGGTGCAGGGGTGAGATGGCCAAGCGCGATATCAAGGGCGTGGTGGATTTCGGGTACCTCGAGGACTTCGCCGCGGGGGACGCGTTGGTCATCGACGAGGTGCTGGCGCTGTTCCGCGAACAGGCGGCGATCTGGGCGGGGATGCTGGACCCGTCGCAGGAGGGCTGGCGCGACGCCGTGCACACCATCAAGGGCGCGGCCCGGGGGGTCGGCGCCTTCCAACTGGGCGAGGCCTGCGCCTGGGCGGAAGCCAAGGGGCCGGTGGGGCTGACCAAGGTGCGCGACGCCCTGGACGCGGCCTTGGCGGACGTTGCGGCCTACGCCCACGAACAGGCCCTCAAATCATTGAAATCCAGCCGGTAGGACCGCAGCGCCTCAGATTCCCGCGCCGTTGTCCATCGTCGCCAGCGCCGCCTCGTGCATGGCCGCTTCGCCGGTGATCCAGCTCACGAAGGCCTTGACCTGGGGCAGGCGGCCTTTCGCCTTGGGGTGGACCACGTGGTAGGCGAAGTCGACGGCGGTGGCGATCTGCAGGGGCGCCACCAGGCGGCCGGCGTCCAGGTCGTCCTGCGCCAGGGTGCGCTTGGCCAGCGCCACGCCGCGGCCGCCCACGGCGGCTTCGATGACCAGGCTGGACTGGTTGAAGCGGGGACCGCGGTTGCCGTCGACCCCTTTTACGCTTCGCGCCGCCAGCCACATGGACCAGTCGGGGCAGCTGTCGTCGGCGTCCGGCGAACCGTCGTGCAAGAGGATGTGGTGCGACAGGTCCGACGGATCGTTGAGCGGATTGGCGGCGATCAGGTCCGGACTGGCCACGGGGATCACCGTCTCGTTCATCAGCCGGACGGTCTCAAGGCCAGGATAGCGGCCCGAACCATAGCGGATGGCCAGGTCCACCTCGCCGGCGGCGAAGTCCACCAGCTCCATGTCCGCCGACAGCCACACGTCCACCAGGGGATGGGCCTCCTCGAAGCGGCCCAGGCGCGGCACCAGCCATTTGGCGGCGAAGGAGGGGGCGGCGGTGAGGGTCAGGCGCCGGCCATCGACGGCGGCGGTGAGCAGGGAGGCGGCCTCGGCCAGGCGGTCGAAGGCCTCGCGCAGGGCGGGCAGGGCGGTCTGCGCCGCGTCGGTCAGCAGCAGGCCCTTGGGCGTGCGCTTGAACAGCGAGGCGCCCACATAGTCTTCGAGATTCTGGATTTGCTGCGAAACCGCGCCGGGCGTCACCGACAGTTCGTCGGCGGCGCGGCTGAAATTCAAATGCCTTGCCGCGGCCTCGAAGGCCCGCAGGGCGTTGAGTGGCGGAAGGCGGCGTCTCGAGTCCATAGAAATCCTGATACCCCCGGCAGAAGTCCTTGTTTGCGAAATGGGCGCCGCGAACCCAAGTTGCAACTGTCCGGCGGCGCATCGGCCCTTTTCGCTGACGGATGTCGACGGGGCGGACCACCTGGTTCGCCCCGTCCTGTCTTCGGGCTGGCCTTTTAGAGTTCCTGAAACATATACCCGGCCATGACGAAAACCAGGATGTCATCAAAAACCGCCAAAGGCCTGGTTGTTCTGGGCGGCCGCAAGGCCGGCGCCGGGCGCGTGTGGCTGGTGGGCGCGGGCCCGGGCGATCCGGATCTGCTAACCATCAAGGCTTTCAAGGCGCTTCAGGGCGCCCAGGTGGTGGTCCACGACGGCTTGGTCTCGGAGGCGATCCTGGACCTGGCCCCCGCCGACGCGCGGCGGATCAGCGTGGCCAAGCGCAAGTCGCGGCACTCCTACGCCCAGGACGAGATCAACCGCATGCTGGTGGCCTTCGCCCAGGATGGGCTCGAGGTGGTGCGTCTCAAGGGCGGCGATCCCTTCATCTTCGGCCGCGGCGGCGAGGAACTGGAAGCCTGCCGCGCGGCGGGCGTCGAATGCATCGTGGTCCCGGGCGTGACGGCGGCCTTGGCGGCCGGCGCCTCCGCGGGCGGGCCGCTGACCCATCGCGGCGCGGCCCAGGCGGTGACCTTCGTCACCGGTCACGCGGCCAGCGGCCAGGAGCCGGACCTGGACTGGGCCAGCCTGGCCCGGGCCAACCAGACCGTGGTGATCTACATGGGCCTCAGCACCGCCGGGGTGATCGCCGCGCGGCTGATGCGGGCCGGCCGGGCCGGATCGACCCCGGCCCTGGTAGTGGAGAACGCCAGCCTGCCGACCGAGCGGCGGATTGCCACCACCCTGGGCGAGTTGATCGCCGCCGTGGAAGGCCTGAGCGGTCCGGCCCTGCTGATCGTCGGTGAGGCCATGGCCCTGGCCCGGGCGTCCACGCCCGCCATCGTCGACATTGCTTCAATCTCAGCCGCGATGGCCCGCTCATGAAAGCCCTGACCGCCAACCGCCTGGACGACGGCGAGGTCGTGTTCTGGAAGGCCGGCGCTTGGATCGAGCGCTTCGCCGACGCCGACCTGTGGGCCGACGAGGACCCCGCCGCCGAGGCCGCCGAGGCCCACGGCAAGACCGAGATCACCAAGGTGGTGGGCGTCTATCTGATCGACGTCATTACCTCCGGAGGCGGCTACGCCCCCTTGAGCTACCGCGAGCGCCTGCGGGCCCTGGGGCCGACCAACAAGCTTGAGCACGGCAAGCAGGCCGAGGGCGGGGCGATGATCGACGCCCTGGCCCATGCTCACGGCGCGGCCCGCTCCACCGGCCGCGTCAACCTGATCAAGCGCAAGTAAGGGTCCGCTGCGCCATGTACCGATACGACGAGATCGACAAGGAAATGCTGGCCGACCGGGCCGCCGAGTTCCGCGAACAGGCGGGGCGGCGTCTGGCCGGGGAGATCACCGAGGAACAGTTCCAGCAGATCCGGCTGATGAATGGCCTGTATCTGCAGCTGCACGCCTACATGCTGCGCGTCGCCATCCCCTATGGCGCGGTCAACGGCGCCCAGCTGCGCCGCCTGGCGCACGTGGCGCGCACCTATGACAAGGGCTACGGCCACTTCACCACCCGCACGAACCTGCAGTTCCACTGGATCAAGCTACGCGACGCGCCCGACATCCTGGACGAACTCGCCGAGGTCGGGATGCACGCCATCCAGACCAGCGGCAACTGCATCCGCAACACCACCGCCGACCCCTATTCGGGCGCCACGGCCGAGGAGCTGGATGACGCGCGGGTGTGGTGCGAGGCGATCCGCCAGTGGTCGACCTTCCACCCCGAGTTCTCGTTCCTGCCGCGCAAGTTCAAGATCGCGGTCAGCGCCTCGGTGAAGGACCGCGCCGCGGTCAAGGTGCACGACATCGGCCTCTACCTGCGCCGCGCCCCGGACGGCGCGCTGGGCTTCGAGGTGCTGGTCGGCGGCGGGCTGGGACGCACCCCTTACGTGGGTTCGACCATCAAGCCGTTCCTGCCGGTCTCGCGCCTGTTCTCGTACCTGGAGGCGATCCTGCGGGTCTACAATCGCCATGGCCGGCGCGACAACAGCTACAAGGCGCGGATCAAGATCCTGGTCGCCTCTCTGGGCGCCGAGGAATTCGGCCGCCAGGTCGAGGACGAATGGCAGAAGATCGGCGTCTCCGCTGACCTGCCGGACACCGAGCTGGCCCGCATCCGCGGCGCCTTCGCCCCGGTGGCCTTCGAGACCCTGTCGGCCCGTTCCGAAGCCTTCGAAGCGGCAAAGCGCTCCAATCCGGCCCTGACCCGGTTCGCGCGCAACAACCTGCGTCCGCACAAGAAGAGCGGCTACGCCATCGTCGAGGTGGCGTTGAAAGCCGTGGGCGAGACCCCCGGGGACGCCAGCGCCGAACAGATGGAGGTCATGGCCGACCTCGCCGAGCGCTATTCCTTCGACGACGTGCGGGTGACCCACGAGCAGAACCTGGTCCTGCCGCACGTGAAGCTGGACGACTTGCCGGCGGTGCACGCGGCGCTGGCGGCCGCGGGGCTGGCCTCGCCCAACGCCAACCTGATCAGCGACATCATCGCCTGCCCGGGGCTGGACTACTGCGCCCTGGCCAATGCCCGGGCCATACCCATAGCCCAGCAGATCGCGCTGAAGTTCGCCGACCAGGACTTGGCGGAAAGGGTGGGCGAGCTGAAGATCAAGATCAGCGGCTGCATCAACGCCTGCGGCCACCACCACATCGGCCACATCGGCATCCTGGGCGTCGATAAGAAGGGCGAGGAGTTCTACCAGCTTACCCTGGGTGGTTCGGGCGCCGAGGACGCCGAGGTCGGCAAGATTCTCGGCCCCGCCCTGCCAGCGGACCGGGTGGCGCCGGCCATCGACCAGCTGGTCGAGGTGTATCTGCGCGAGCGCGCCGAGGGCGAGCGCTTCCTGGACACCTATCGGCGCACCGGCATCGCTCCGTTCAAGGAGGCCGTCTATGCCGACGTTCATTAAATGGCATGAGGGCCAGGCCGAGCTGGTCGAGGATCCGTTCACGGCCGTGGCCGATGACGAGCTGGTTCCCAGGGGCGATGTGATCATCTCCCTGACCCGCTTCCAGGCCGAGGGCGACCGTCTGCTCTCCGAGTGCCGCAAGGTCGGGGTGCGGGTGGAGTCGGACGAGGCCGTCGAGGCCCTGGCCTATGACCTGCCGCGCATCGCCGTGGTGGCCCTGGCCTTTCCGAAATACCGCGACGGGCGCGCCTATACCGGCGCCCGCCTGCTGCGGGAACGCTTTGCCTACGCCGGCCAGATCCGGGCGGTGGGCGATGTCCTGCGCGAGCAGGCTCTGTGGATGATCCGCTGCGGCTTCGACGCCTTCGAGCCCGCGGACGGATCGACGGCGGCCGATTGGGCCCACGTGGCCGCCCGTTATCGTCACGTCTACCAGCGCGCCGCCGATCACCGGACGCCGGCCTTCCAAGAGAGGCAAGGATGATGGCCATGGCCTACGATCAAACCGAGAGCTTCGCCCCTATCACGCTGCCGACGGCGGCGAACATGGACGCGGCCACCCTGGCCCAGCGCCTGAACGCCGAACTGCGCGACGCCCATCCGGCTACGATCCTGCGCGCCGCCTACGACCATTTCGGCGACAAGCTGGCCCTGGTCTCGTCCTTCGGGGCTGAATCGGCGGTGCTGCTGCATCTGGCTGCCCAGGTCAGCCCGGCGATCCCGGTGCTGTTCCTGGATACCGGCATGCTGTTCGGCCAGACTCTGGACTACCGCCAGCAGCTGGCGGCCAAGCTGGGCCTGAAGGACGTGCGCGACCTGCGCCCGCGGTTCGAGGATCTGGCCACCGTGGATCCCGACTCCGACCTGTGGAAGACTGATACCGACGCCTGCTGCAACATCCGCAAGGTTATCCCCCTGGACGCCGCCCTCAGCGGGTTCGACGCCTGGGTGACCGGGCGCAAGCGCTTCCACGGCGGCGACCGCCTGCGCCTGGCGGTGGTCGAGGAATCCGAGGGCAAGCTGAAGTTCAATCCCCTGGCCAACTGGGGCAAGGCGGAGCTGGACGCCTATGTCGCCGAGCACGACCTGCCGGCCCACCCCCTGGTGGCCGCCGGCTTCCCCTCCATCGGCTGCTGGCCCTGCACCAGGGCCGTGGACGAAGGCCAGGATGTGCGCGCCGGTCGCTGGGCGGGTTCGCAAAAGACCGAATGCGGGATACATACCGCCCGCGCCCCGGGCGCCGCGCCCTTCATGGGTGGCGACATCTAGCGCGCTTTGCCGCCTCCCCAGACCTGAGTTAGACGAGCCCGCATGACCGATACCGCCCTTGCCGTCCCGCCCCCGCCCAAGGCCCGTGGCGCCTTTTACGCCGAGACGGTGACCTATGTGCACCACTGGACCGACTCGCTGTTCACCCTGCGCACCACCCGGGATCCTGGCCTGCGCTTCGAGAACGGCCAGTTCGTGATGCTGGGCATCGAGATCAACGGCAAGCCGCTGCTGCGCGCCTACTCCATCGCCAGCCCCAACTACGCCGACGAACTGGAGTTCTACTCCATCAAGGTGGCTGACGGCCCGCTGACTTCGCACCTGCAGAAGATCAAGGTCGGCGACGAGATCCTGGTCGGCAAGAAGCCCACCGGCACCCTGGTGCTCGACGGCCTGCGCCCCGGCAAGAACCTCTATCTGGTGGGCACCGGCACCGGCCTGGCCCCCTTCCTGAGCCTTGCCCGCGACCCCGAGGTCTATGAGCGGTTCGAGAAGGTCATCGTCACCCACACGGTGCGCGAGGTGGCCGACCTGAACTACCGCCAGATGCTCGAGACCGACCTGCCGAACGATCCCGATCTGGGCGAAATGATCGCCCCCAAGCTGATCTACTATCCCACCGTGACGCGCGAGCCGTTCAAGACCCAGGGCCGGATCACCGACCTGATCACCTCCGGCCAGATCTTCGAGGACATCGGCTTGCCGCCGCTGGACCCGGCGCGCGACCGACTGATGCTGTGCGGCGGCCCCTCTGTGCTCGCCGACCTGAAGGCCCTGTTACTGGCCCGCGGCTACGAGGAGGGCTCGGTGGCCAACCCCGGCGACTTCGTCCTGGAACGGGCTTTCGTCGAGACCTGATCCCGTCCATGGTCCCGCCCAAACAGGGGAGGGGACATGACCATCGTCATCACCGGCGGGACGCGGGGCATCGGCCTGGCGATCGCGCAGGGGCTGGTCGGGCGGGGCGAACCGCTCCTGCTGGGCTACAACACCGACCAACGGGCCGCTGACGCCGCCGTGGCGCGGCTGCCGGCGCTTGGGGCCCGCGCGGCGGCCATGGCCAGCGACGTGGGGACCATCGACGGCGCCGCGGCGCTGATGCAGCGCGCCAGCGCGCTTGGCGGGCCGATCACCGGACTGATCCACAGCGCCGCCACCATCTATCCCACCACCCTGCTGGACGCCGAGCTGGCCCGTTTCACCCAGGCCGTGCAGACCAACGGCCTTTCCCTGCTCTACCTGGTGCGGAGCGCCTTGCCGTTCATGCAGCGCGGCGGCTCGGTGGTGTTCGTCAGCAGCGCCGGCGCGCGGGCCAGCCAGCCGCGCTACGGGGCGCTGGGCACGGGCAAGGCTCTGGCCGAGAGTTTGCTGCGCTACCTGGCCCCGGAACTGGCCCCGCTGGGCATCCGGATCAACGCCATCGCGCCGGGCCTGATGCAGACCGACTCGGTGGCGGACATGGTCGGCGGCCAGGACGCAGCCGACCGCCTCTTCGAGCGCGCCGCCAAGGCCAACCCGTCAGGCCGCCTGACCAGCGGCGAGGACTGCGCGGCGCTGGTGCGGTTCCTGCTCAATCCTGACGCCGAATTCATCCAGGGACAGGTTATCCACGCCAACGGTGGCGCTTATGTAGGGGGCTGACGCAAGGTGGGACGTCCATGACCCTGATCCTCAACATCCTCTGGTTCGTCTTCGGCGGCTTCCTGGCGGGCCTGGCCTGGCTGTTCGCCGGCCTGTTGCTGGCGATCACCATCGTGGGCCTGCCGTGGGCGGGCGCGGCCTGGCGGATCGCGGCCTTCAGCTTCGCCCCCTTCGGCAAGACCGTGGTGGACCGGCCGTGGGTCACCGGACGCGAGGATCTGGGCACGGGGCCGCTGGGCTTCCTGCTGAACGTGATCTGGTTCGTGCTGGCCGGCTGGTATCTGGCGCTGGGTCACCTGGTGATCGCGGTGGCGCAGTTCGTCAGCATCATCGGCATCCCCTTCGCCCTGCAGCACCTCAAGCTGGCGGTAATTGCCCTGGCGCCGGTGGGGAAGACGGTTGTGCCGGTTTAGGCATGGTTTCGGTCTGGGCCTGGGGGCAGCCCACGAAGCGCCCGACCTTGGCCACGGTCAGGGTGGCGAGGTTTAGCGGCATCAGCGGCCCCATGGACCGGGCGCCCTGGCCGGTGAACAGGTCGATGCGGCCGGTGTGGATCGCGCCGCCGACGTCCGAGGCGTACCAGTAGCCGTCGTGCTTGCGCCCGTCGGGCATCGGCAGGCCGACGGTTTCCTTGATGAACAGCAGGGTGTGGCGGGGAACCGACACGCCGTCGACAGCCGCCGTGCGCATCGGGACGACCTTGCAGCCGAGTGAGTCGCGGCCGCGCATAGCGCCGCCGCCGTGATACAGAGTCGCTTTCAGGCTGAAGAAATCAAGGACGGGCGCCGCCTCCTTGAGGGCCTGGGCGACAAGATCGCCCAGAGGGTCGTTTTCCGCGTGAGCTCCCGTGGCCGTCAGGCCAACAGCCAGCGCAGCGAGCCATGCCAGGAGGCGCTTCATCAGCGTAGCCCTGTTGTTTCTCGTCGACGTTGCGGCGGGAGTCGTACAGAGGACGGACGGATGAGGCAACCCGGAGGCGGCAAGATGTCACTAACCATCTATGGTGACTCGATCTCAGGCAACTGCCTGAAAGTGAAGTGGGTGGCCCAACGGCTGGGCCTGTCCTTCGACTGGATCGAGGTCGATATTCTTAAGGGACAGAGCCGCACCCCGGACTTCCTGGCGCTCAATCCCGCTGGGCAAGTGCCGATGGTCATCCTGGAGGATGGCCGCTCGTTGGCCCAGTCCAACGCCATCATGGTCCACCTGGCGGAAGGTTCGGACCTGATCCCCGCCGACCCCTACGACCGCGCCCGCATGTTCGAATGGCTGTTCTGGGAGCAGTACAGCCACGAGCCCTATGTCGCCGTGGCGCGCTTCCAGGTGAAGTACCTGGGCAAGGCGGTGAGCGAGGTCGAGCCGAAGATCATCGAGCGCGGCGCCGCGGCGCTGGCTCGGCTTGAGGCGGCCCTCCGGACTGACCTGGGCGCGCCGTCATACCTTGTGGGGGACGTGCTCAGCCTGGCCGATATCGCGCTTGTGGCCTACACGCGCGTGGCTCATGACGGTGGCTTCAACCTGGCCGACTATCCAGCGACCCAGGCCTGGGTGGCGCGGGTGGAGGCGGCCCTGCCGATCGGGGATCCCGCATGAGTAAGTCTTCACGCGCCGCTGGCGGCTTGGCCGTCGCCTTCACCGTCGCGCTCGCAGCCCTGGCCGTTTCGAGCCAGGCCCAGGCATGGGGCAGCACCGGCCACCGGTTCATCGGCCGCCTGGCGGTCGAGACCCTGCCCGCAGAGGTTCCGGCCTTCCTGCGCACACCTCGGTCGGCCGCCAAGGTCGGGGAACTGGCGCGCGAGCCGGACCGCTGGAAAGGCTCTGGCAAGGCGCATGACTCCGACCTGGATCCCGGCCATTTCATGGACTTGGACGACAACGGCAAGATCGCTGGCGGCCTGACGCTGGACAGCCTGCCGACGACGCGCGCGGAGTACGAGACCGCGCTACGGGCGGTCGGCGTCGACAGCTGGAAGGCTGGCTATCTGCCCTATTCCATTGTCGAAGGCTGGCAACAGCTGGCCAAGGACTTCGCCTTCCTGCGCATCGACATCGCGGCGGCCGGGACCACGAAGAACGCCGCCCACAAGGCCTGGTTCACCGTTGACGCCGCCGAACGGCGCGAACTGATCCTGCGCGATATCGGCGTGCTGGGCCACTACGTCGGCGACGGCAGTCAACCCCTGCACATTTCGGCGCACTACAATGGCTGGGGGCCGTTCCCCAACCCCGCCGGCTACACCCAGGACAAGGTCCACGCCCCGTTCGAGGGCGCCTTCGTCCGCGGTTTTGTGACCATGGCCATGGTGCGGGCGCGCATGGCGCCGCTTCATGACTGTGGCTGCCCGATCGAAAGACGCACCGCCGACTACCTCGCGGCCACGGGCCAGCAGACAGAACCCTTCTATCAGTTACAGAAGGCCGGCGGCTTCGTGGATGGCGACGCGCGGGGCAGGGCTTTCGCCGCTGAACGTCTGGCGGCCGGCGCCAACGAACTGCGCGACCTGATCGTGCTGGCCTGGCGGGCCAGCGCCCAGGGCGACGCCGGTTGGCCGGCGGCCAAGGTGGCGGACGTCGAAGCCGGACGGGTGGACCCTTATGATTCGCTGGTGGGCGTGGACTAAGGCGCCCCAAGGCGCCTTTTGCAGGCGCCCGGCCCGTTATGGGGCCGGCTGATCAAATCTTCATCACCGGGCTGAGAGGTGGGTGCGGCGTCTTGGCGGGCCAGTGAATCCGCCACGACGCTGTCAAACGCCATGGAAAGCGGCCGCCCGGCGCATCGAGGCCTGTCCCCAACCTGGGGTAAGTTTCGCCCCCTTCTGGACCCAAAGCGTCGCGGGCGGCGGGGCGTCGGCCCTTATGGGGCTGGCGATTGCAGCTTTGCTTTGCGCAAGGCCTTTTCGCGGCGCTCCGCGGCCCCATATGGAAGCTGTGGGTTCTCTCCGGCGCGCCGGCGCTGAGTCGAACCAGGACAGGTGAAGACGGCCACAGACGGTGATATAACGTCGTGCGCCGGGCCGGACGGGCACGCATCTAGTTGACGCCCGCCTCCAAGCCCTTCAAATGGCCCAAGGAGTCGTGGGTGTAAGCCCGTCGCGGCGGATCGGGGGCGATGGACGACAACGCCGTTTTTCTCCAGAGCGTAGAAGCTCTGCGCGCGAGCATCGATCGCCGGTTGGCGGAATTGATTCCGTCACCGAGTCGTGAGCCCACGAGCCTGAATGGTGCGACCTACTACGCGCTGTTGGCCCCCGGGAAACGCTTCCGCCCATTGCTTACGTTACTGTGCGCCGAAGCCTTTGGCGCGCCTCCGGGCAAGGCCATGGATGTGGCCTGCGCTATGGAGATGGTTCATGCTGCCTCCTTGATCCTCGACGATCTTCCGTCGATGGACGATGCGCGCATGCGTCGGGGCCGCCCGACCACGCACCGCGAATTCGGCGAGGCCCAGGCGATCCTGGCGTCCGTCGGCCTGCTCAACCAGGCCTTCGCCACGGTCGCCAACTCCGAGGCCCTGCCGGCTGCGCACAAGGCCCAGATCAGCGGCGCCCTGGCTCAGGCGGTGGGCTTCCACGGCCTAGTGGCCGGCCAGGCCCTGGACCTCCAGGACCGCGACCGCCAGCGCACGCCCGAAGAAATCGACGCCCTGAACCATCAGAAGACCGGCGTGCTGATGATCGCGGCGGCCGAGTCAGGCGCAACGATCGGCGGCGCCTCGGTGGAGGCCCGCGCCGAGATCGGCGAGTTCGCCCGCCGCCTCGGCCTGGCGTTCCAAATCCGCGACGACCTGATCGACGCCGAGGATTCCACCGAACTGGCCGGCAAGGACACCGGCAAGGACGCGGCCATGACCACCTGGGTCTCGGCGGTGGGGGCGCGGCAGGCCGCGTCGGCCATGGAAGTACACCTCGACGAGGCGGAAGCCGCCCTGGTCCGCGCAGGCTGCGACGGCCGGCTGGGCCGTTTCGCCCGCAGCCTGTTCATGGGGCGCAAGGCGGCGGCGTGACGCCCGACTCTCAGGTCCCCATTCTACAGGTCGAGCAGGCAGAACACGCCTACGGCGGCAACAAGGTGCTGCGCGGCGTCGATCTGACCATCCGCGCCGGCGAGATCTACGCTCTGCTGGGCCCCAACGGGGCGGGTAAGACCACCCTGATCCGGGCCATCTGTGGGCGGGTGAAGATCAGCGGCGGTGAGGTGCGCCTGGCCGGCTGCGATCCGTTCAAGGAACCTCGGGGCCGCGCGGCCCTGGGCCTGGCGCCGCAGGAACTAGCCCTCTACGCCCACATGACCGTGCGCGAGAACCTGGAAGTCTTCGCCAAGCTGTCGGGGCTGAAGGGGGCGGCGGTGGCGCCGGCCGTCGAAGACGCCATGACCGTTACTCGTACCGCCGACCGCGCCCATGTGCCGATCCGGCATCTGTCCGGCGGCTACCAGCGCCGAGTGAACATCGCCGCCGCCGTGCTGCACAAGCCGCGCCTGCTGATCCTGGATGAGCCGACGGTGGGCGTCGATATGAATGCTCGGGAGGCAGTGGATGGGGTCATCCGCGCCCTGGCCGACCAGGGGGTGGCAGTGCTTTTGATCACCCACGACCTGGAACAGGCCGGGGGCCTGGCCACCCGCGTCGGCTTCCTGAGTGAGGGCGTCAAGGTGCTGGAGGGCGAGCCGGGCGCGCTGATCGCCGAGGCCTTCGGCGAGCGCATGGAAGTCCTGGTGCAGCTCACCGGTGACTTGGCGCCCGACGAGGAGGCGCGCCTGGCGGCGCTTGGCTTGCAGCGCACACGCCCGGGCGGGCCCTGGTGCTGCCTGGCCGATGACGGCTATGCGGCGGCGGCGCGGCTGGACAAGGCGCTGAAGACCGCGGGCTTCCAGGTGCGCGAGATCCGCGTGCGCCAGCCGTCGCTGCAGAACCTGTTCGCCCTGGTCGCGGACGACAGGCGGGCGGCATGACGCTGGCCATGTTCCGCGTCATGGCCCTGGAGCTGTGGCGCGACCGGGGGGCCTTGGTGATGGCCTTCTTCCTGCCGCCGCTGGTGTTCCTGATCTTCTCGGCGGTGTTCGCCGGCGCCACGGGCGAGAACATCAAGCTCAAGGTGGCCCTGGCCGATACGGCCCACACCGAGACCTCGCGCCGGCTGATGACGGCGCTGCAGGCCGATCCGCATCTGCGCTCCGAACCGGCGACGCCGCAGACCCTGGCGGAGGTGCGCCGGCGGGTGAGGTCCAGCGAGGCTGACGCCGGCCTGGTGATACGCGCCGATCCGGCCGCCGAGGGCTCGCCGATCGTTATCCTGGCCGATCCCAGCCGCGAGGTGGCCGCCCCCCTCGTCCAGGCCCGCACCCAGCAGGTGATGGTCAAGACCATGCCGGACATCCTGCTGGCGCGCACCGTGCGCGACATCGGCCCGGCCATCGGCGACCTGACCAAGGACCAGGCCGACACTCTTAAGATGGCGGAGAAGGAAGCCAAGGACGACGCCGCCCAGGGTAAGCCCACCGACGCCCAGAACTCCATGTTCGAGCGCAGCGACGTGGCCGGCGCCAAGAAGGGCGGCGGCACTATCGTCTACTATGCCGGGGCCGTGACCATCCTCTTCGCCCTGTTCTCGGCCATGCACGGCGCCCTGACCCTGATCGAGGAGCGCCGCTCGGGCATCGCCGACCGGATCATGGCCGGCAAGGCGGGCATGGGTCCGGTGGTGACGGGTAAGTTCCTTTTCCTGAGCCTGCAGGCGGTGGTCCAGGCCATGGCCATCTTCGTCACCGCCGCGGTGGTCTATGGCACACCGCTGCTACCCCATTGGGCCCTCTGGTGCGTCACCACCGCCGCCGCGGCGGTCTGCTCAGGCGGTTTGGCGCTCGGCCTGGTCTCGGTCTGCCGCACGCGCGACCAGGCGCAGATGCTGTCGACCTTCGTGATCCTGGTGCTGGCGGCCGTCGGCGGCAGCATGGTGCCTCGGTTCCTGATGCCGCCCTGGCTGCAGCAGGTGGGCTGGGCCACGCCTCACGCCTGGGTGATTGATGCATATCAAGGCGTGCTCTGGCGAGACGAAGGCATCGGTACGCTTTATAAGGCGTGGCTGGTTCTGGCCGGCACGGGGGCAGTCGGCCTCATGGTTGCCCAGATCACCACGCGTTATGCCCGCCACTAGAGCCCATGCTGATCCTCGCCCTGGACATCGCCCTGTTCCTTGCCGCCTTCTTGTTCATGGAGGGCTTCGCCTGGTTCACCCACAAGTATGTCATGCACGGCTTCATGTGGGTCTGGCACAAGTCGCACCATGAGCCGCGGCCTGGAATCTTCGAGCTGAACGACCTGTTTGCGGTGGTGTTCGCGGCGCCGGCCATTGTCGGGATCTACCTGGGCGTCCACGGCCTGCCGCCGCTGTTGCCGATCGGCCTGGGCATTACCGCCTATGGGGCGGTCTATTTCATGTTCCACGATGGCCTGGTGCACAAACGCTACAAGGTGCCGATGAACGGCAAGTCCAGGTTCTGGAAACGCCTGATCCAGGCGCACCGCATCCACCACGCCGTGGGGACCAAGGACAATTGTGTGTCGTTCGGCTTCCTGATCGCTCCGCCGGTGCGGAAGCTGAAGGCCGAACTGGCCGAGGTTCAGCTCAGATCTTCGACCACAGGTCAGCCCGGGGCCTAGGCGCGGACGCCAGGCGCGAGCCCATCGCCAACCCCAGGCCGCCGAAGGCGTGCCCGACCTTCTGCAGGGTGCTGGTCGAGACCCGCGCGTCCCAGGCCCTGGCTCCCAGCCGTCCCACCTCAACCCCGATCTGGCGATAGACCCCGCGCGCCGCGCCTATGGCCCAGGCGCAGCGGAAGGGCAGGGCGGGCAGGCCGTCCAGGGCCGAGGCGTAATAGGGTTCGGCCCGTTCCAGCAGCCGCGCGGCGACCTTGGCCACGACGGCGCGGTTGGCGGGGTCGGCTACGGTCGCCGGATCGTGCTTCAGCCCCGCTTCCGCCAGCCAGGCCGACGGCAAATAGACCCGCTCGTTCTGGGCGTCTTCGACCACGTCGCGGGAGATGTTGGTCAGCTGGAAGGCCAGGCCCAGGTCCTGGGCCCGGCGCAGGGTGGCCAGGTCCCCCGGCTTGACCCCCATCACCAGCGCCATCATCACGCCCACCACGCCGGCCACGTGGTAGCAGTAGTCCAGGGTGTCCTCGATGGTCGCGTACTGCCGTGCGGCCACGTCCATGGCGAAGCCGTCGATCAGGTCGATGGCGTAGCGTTCGGGAATGTGGCGGCGCTGCGCCACCTTCTGGAAGGCGGCGAATTCCGGATCGTCTACGGGCTGCCCAGCCAGGGCGGCGTGGGTCTTGGCATAGAGGCTGTCCAGCCGGCGCTTGGCCTCCGCCGGCTCCAGCACGGTCATCCCGTGCCCCAGGTCCTGGCCGTCCACCACGTCGTCGCAGTAGCGGCACCAGGCGTAGAGCATTTCCGCGTCGGCGCGGGTCTGGGCGTCGAACAGGGCGGCGGCGGCGGCGAAGCTCTTGGAGCCTTTCTGGATCGTCTCGCGGCTGGACTGCTCGAGGCTGAGGTCGCTCATGCGGCTTTCTCGAGCAGGTCTTGCAGCATCAGCCCGGCGGTGGCCTTGGCCGAGCCGACGACGCCGGGAACGCCCGCGCCGGGATGGGTGCCGGCCCCGACGAAATAGAGGTTGGGGATCACGTCATCGCGGTTGTGGGTGCGGAACCAGGCGCTCTGGGTCAACACCGGCTCCAGGGAGAAGGCCGAGCCCTGATAGGCGTTCAGCTCGGTCTGGAAGTCCTTGGGCGTGAAGATACGGCTGGTGACCAGATCGGCGCGCAGGTTGGGAATGTAGTGCGCTTCCAGGTAGCTCAGGATCTTGTCGCGATAGACCGGTCCTTCGACGTCCCAGTCGATCTTGGCAGTGCCCAGGTGCGGTACGGGCGACAGGGCGTAGTGGGTGGAGCAGCCCATCGGCGCCATGTCCGGATCGGTGGCGCAGGGCGAATGAAGGTAGAGAGAAAAATCCTCGGCTAATCCGTCCTTTGCGTAGATCTCATCAATCAGCCCGCGATAGCGGTTGCCAAAGCAGATGGTGTGGTGACGCAGGTGCGGCTGCGGCGTCTTCAGGCCGAAATGCAGCACGAACAGCGACGGGCTGAACCGCCGCCGCTTCAGCGACTTGGCCACGGCCCGGCCGCGGGCGCTGCCCTTCAGCAGGGTGTCATAGGTGTGGACGATGTCGGCGTTGGAGGCCACGGCGTCGAACAGCTCGTGCGTCCCATCGGCGTGGATGACGCCGGTGGTGCGATCGCCGATGGTGGTGATCTGCCTGATCGGGTCGCTGACCCGCAGCTCCCCGCCCAGGTCCTGGAACAGCCTGGCCAGGCCCTTGACCAGGGCGTTGGTGCCCCCCTTGGCGAACCACACCCCGCCCCGGCGCTCCAAGGCGTGGATCAGGGCGTAGATCGAGGAGGCGGCGAAGGGGCTGCCGCCCACCAGCAGGGTGTGGAACGACAACGCCTGGCGCAGGTGGTCGTCCTTCACATAGCCGCAGACCTTGTCGTAGACACTGCGATAGGCCTCCAGCCGCATCAGGTCCGGGGCGGCGGTGAGCATGCTGGTGAAGTGCTGAAAGGGCACATGGCCGAGCTTCACATAGCCCTGCTGATAGACCTCCTCCGAGAAGGCCAGGAAGCGCTTGTAGCCGGCCACGTCATCGGCATTGCGCTTGGCGATCTGGGCGTCCAGCTCGGCCTGATCGTTGACGTAGTCGAACACGTGGCCGTCTTCCCAGCACAGCCGATAGAAGGGCGACACGGGCAGCAGGGTGACATAGTCGGCCATCTTGCGGCCGCTGAGGGTGAACAGTTCCTCCAGGCAGGCCGGATCGGTGATCACCGTGGGTCCCGCATCGAAGGTGAAGCCCCCGTCCTCATAGACGTAGGCGCGGCCGCCGGGCTTGTCCCGGCCCTCGATCAGGGTGGTGGCCAGGCCCGCGGACTGCAGGCGCACGGCCAGGGCCAGACCCCCGAAACCGGCCCCGACGACCGCGACTCTGGGGGAAACACGGGTCATGCGGCGGCTCCAGCGGCAAAGGCGGATTGTTCGGTCAGGCACGCCATGGCGCGGCTGATGGGGACGGGCGGCTTGCCGGTGAGAATCCGGATCTTGTCGCCCAGGGTGACATCGCCGGCGTAGAACCGCTCCATGAGCGGCTGCGGCAGGCGGTAGAAGCGTTCCAGAACCCGGTAGCGCTGGTTGGGTTCGCAGGCGCGGAACATCATCCGATTCAGCAGGCGGTAGTAGTCCCGGCGTTTCCAGGCCGCCTTCGAGGCGGACTCGGTGAGACTACGGATGGCGACGCTGGTCAGATCCGGCGCGGCCGCGATCGCTTCGGCCATCCGCGCCGCGTCCGGCAGGGAATAGCCGGTAGTCGGCTGGAAGAGGGCGCTGCGCAGGCCCACCTCCGGAACGCCGGGCGTGGCGCCCGCCCAGTAGGCGTCAATGTCGCCGGCCAGGGCGATGGGCAGTATGCCGTCTTCCTCCCGCTCCACCTGTGCGATCGCCCAGCCATTGGCGGCGGCATAGGCGTCGATCTCGCGGCCCAGGGCGTCGTGGTCCAGGGCGGGGCCATCGCTGTAGCGGGTGTCCTCGATCATCAGCCGGTCGGCGGCCAGCGGCAGGGTGTAGACGAACCGATAGCCGTCCAGCTGGGGCACGGTGGCGTCCATGATGATCGGCCGGGTCAGGCCGTGCGGGCGGCTGAGGCGCACCTCGCGGCCCAGGAACTTCTGCCAGCCCAGGGCCAGGGCGGCGCTGCGGCGAGGACCGCGGCCATCGATCACCAGGGGCGCGGTGACCGTGCGCCCGTTGGCCAGGCGCACGGAACCAGGTGTCACCTCAACAATGTCGGCGCCCAGCCATGCGTCCTCGCCCAGTAGCGGGGCCACCAACTGGTGTAGGCGCTGGGAGCTGATGGCGCGGTAAGGGGTCGACACCTGGCGGACGTGGGCGGGGAATCGGACATCGTAGCCCGGCCACTCGGCCACGAAGAGCGGCTTTAGCCAGGCTCCGATTTCCGAAGAGACGTCGGTGGCAAAATGGCTCCAGGTATGCTGGCCGCCGATCACCGCGTCTCGCTCCAGCATGATCACGCGCAGCCCGGGCCGCAGGGCCTTCAGGCGCAGGGCGATCAAGCTGTTTGCGAGGCCGCCGCCCGCCAGGACGACGTCGGCGCTGATCGGCGCGGCGTTCATTCCCTGCCTCTAGCACGATGGGGCGGGGAGGAGGCTAGGCCCGATTGCGCGGGGCGGCGCGAACCGCTACGCGATGCGCCAATACCACAGCACGGAGCAGGCCATGGACGAGGCGAGGGGGCGCGAGGCGCGGATCATCGACTTCAAGGCCGGCGCCGAGACCATGCGCCAGGAGGTCGCCGCCGAGGCCGCCCGGCTGAAGGCGGAGCGCGGGCTCGTTCCTGGCCTGGCTGTGGTGCTGGTGGGCGATGATCCGGCCAGCCAGATCTACGTCCGCTCCAAGGGCGAGCAGAGCCGCGAGGCCGGGCTGCACTCGGTCACCCACCTGCTGCCCGCCGACACCCGCCAGGATGACCTGATCGCCCTGGTGCGGACCCTCAACGCTGATCCCGCCATCCACGGCATTTTGGTGCAGATGCCCCTGCCGAAGGGCCTGGACGAACAGGCGGTGATCGCCGCCATCGATCCGGCCAAGGACGTCGATGGCCTCACCGCCGTCAACGCCGGTCTGCTGGCCGGCGGCCAGCCCGGTCTCATCTCCTGCACGCCGCTCGGCTGCATCCTGATGCTGCGCCAGACCCTGGGCGACCTGTCGGGCCTCAACGCCGTGGTCATCGGCCGCTCAGTGCTGGTGGGCCGGCCCATGGCCCTGCTGCTGCTCAACGACAGCTGCACCGTGACCATCGCCCATTCCCGCACCCGTGACCTGCCGACCGTCTGTCGCACCGCCGACATCCTGATCGCCGCCGTGGGTCGCCCGCAGATGGTCAAGGCCGACTGGATCAAGCCCGGTGCGGCGGTGATCGACGTCGGCATCAACCGCGTGCCCTTCCGCGACCTGGTCAAGGCGGCCGAAGGGCGCACCAAGGTTGTCGGCGACGTGGACTTCAAGCGCGCCAGCGCCGTGGCCGGCTGGATCACCCCGGTCCCCGGCGGCGTCGGCCTGATGACTGTCGCCTGTCTCCTGCGCAACACCGTCACCGCAGCCAAGCGGATCGAAGGCGTGGGGTAAAGCCCGACCGCATCGTGATCTAGGGTGACCCAACTAGGACGGCGGCTTGCCGGCCTGGTCTTCGGCATCCTTCTTCTGCTGCGCCTCCCTGGCCCGTCTGCGCGCCTCCGCGGCCGCGGCCCTGTGGGCCGCCATGTCGGCCGCCGAGGGCGTTCCGTCCTGGCCGGCCGCGGAGTCCGGCGCCACGGTCGGCTGTGATGGTGCGGTCTGCGCCGCATCCCGCGCCCGTTGGCGTTCGGCC
>DASVMY010000257.1:0-8216 GCA_036384135.1 Caulobacteraceae bacterium
GTCTGGGCCGGCTGCGCCGCGGCCGGCGTCGCGCCGAAGGCCGCCAGCGCGAATGGCAGCAGCCGCCCAATGGACCGCGGCCGCGTCCAAACCCCGAAAGCAGACCCGAATGCTGGCATCGACGACCTCAAGACTCCGGACCCTCGCACCAGACCATAGCAGAACTCGTGACGGGCAAATGCAGCACGACTGCGGCGTCCTCCTGTCGGCGGCGACATCCGCACGCCAGCGCCCCCGTCAAGCGTCCGCCGTCAAGCGCATCGACCTTGCACGGCCAGATGAGCTATAGTGTCCTGGCAAGGCCCGCGGCCCGCGCGATTCATTCGCCGGGCCGTGTCGCTTTGGCGTTGTCGCATTCGAGAGGCCGCATGGCGAAAGAAGAACTTTTGGAATTCCCGGGCACAGTCAGTGAACTGCTGCCCAACGCGACGTTCCGCGTGATGCTTGAGAACAATCACGAGATCATCGCCCACACCGCCGGCAAGATGCGCAAGAACCGCATTCGCGTCCTGGCGGGCGACAAGGTCCTGGTGGAAATGACCCCCTACGACCTCAGCAAGGGCCGGATCACCTATCGCTTCAAGTGATGACTCTCTTCCCCCGAGCGAAGCGTGGGGGAAGTGGATCGCGCCCCGCCAGCGGTTGGCCGGCGATCTCGGAAAGTACGGGGCGCGAGACGAAGGGGGCTCCCGCGAAGTGGAAGCGCCCACGTCAAGCTGGAGCCCCCATCCCCCGCTTTGCGGGTACTTCCCCCGCCACTTCGTTCGGGGAAGAGAACGGCGAAATCGCTTCCGACGACACTCAATCGCGCCTGCCGCCCATGGCGTCCAAACACCCCCCATGAGCGGGTTCTTCCGGGCAATTCCTTCCCGGCGGTAGAACTCGCAGCGCCCAAGCCGGTTCGAAGACCGGTGGCGTGCGAAAAATTGCCGCAAGATCAGATGGTTAACAAGAGGCTGCCACGGATCGCCGTGGCCTGGGCCTTGCGATGCCTTCGACGGGCAAGAACGCCCGGCGGCAAAAGCCGTATCACTCCCGACCAGAATGGAAGGACAGTCGAATGGTTTCGATCAACACCAACGTGGGCGCGATGATCGCGCTCCAAAACCTGAATGCGACCAGCAGCCAATTGCAGCAGACGCAAAGCATCATCAGCACGGGCCTGAAGGTCGGTTCTGCGAAGGACGACGGCGCCACCTGGGCTATCGCCCAGAACCAACGCGCCACCGCCTCCTCGCTGGACGCCGTCAAGGACTCGCTGAACCGTGCGTCCTCCGTGACGGACGTTGCGCTTGCGGCTGGCAGCCAGATCTCCGATCTGCTGACCCAGATGCAATCCAAGGCCCTCGCCGCTTCCGACTCCTCGTTGGATACGGCCAGCCGGGCTGCCCTGAACACCGACTTCATTTCCCTGCGGAACCAAATCAACTCGGTCGTCAACAACGCCGCCTTCAACGGCATCAACCTGATCATGAACGGCGCGCCAGACGTCGCCGCTCTGGCCAACACCAGCGGCACCTCGGTGCTCACGGTCTCGGCCCAGGATCTGTCGGTGGGCGGCGTCAACATCACGGTGGCCGCCACCGGCACCATCGGGACGGTGACGCAAGCGACCTTGATGATCGCCACGGTTCAAACCTCGATCAACAACGTCAGCGCGGCCCTGGCCAAGCTGGGCACGGCGTCCAAGTCGATAGCTTCCACGATGACCTTCGTGAACAAGCTGCAGGACACCATCGTCGCCGGCGTTGGAAACCTGGTCGACGCTGACCTCGCCAAGGAAAGCGCCACGTTGCAGTCGCTGCAGACCAAGCAGCAGCTGGGCATCCAGGCTCTGTCGATCGCGAACTCGGCGCCGCAGTCCGTGCTGTCTCTGTTCAGATAGTCGCGACCGCCGGGCGGAGCATGGCGCTCCGTCCGGCGGGCCTGTTTTGCCTATTGCCGCCGCGAAGCACGCGGCAGCAATTGCCTAGCGGCGTCCAGGCCCCGGCAGAAATTGCCCAGCGGCCATGCCTAACAAAGGCATAACTCAACAAAATCAAATTGATAATTTTGCCGAGTCAGGTTTGCCGAGTGGCCCGGTCATTGCTTCCCCCTTCAATGGGCAAAATGCCCCTGGCTTCCAGAATGGCGGCCGGACACCTTGAATAGGACTTACGCGATGACTTCGAGCGTCAATACCAACGTGGGCGCGATGGTCGCCCTGCAGAACCTGAACGCGACCAGCAGCGCCCTTCAGCACTCGCAACAAATCATCAGCACGGGCCTGAAAGTCGCTTCGGCGAAGGACGACGGCGCCACCTGGGCTATCGCCCAGAACCAACGCGCCACCGCCTCTTCGCTGGATGCGGTGAAGGACTCGCTCAACCGCGCTTCATCGGTCACCGACGTGGCCCTGGCCGCGGGCAGCCAGATCTCCGACCTGCTGTCCCAGATGCAATCCAAGGCGCTTGCCGCTTCCGACACTTCGTTGGACACGGCCAGCCGGGCGGCTCTGAACACCGACTTCATCTCCCTGCGCAACCAGATCACGCAGGTGGCGAGCAACGCCTCGTTCAACGGCATCAACCTGATCAACACCGGCGCGACCAACGTCGCCGCCCTGGCCAACTCCACCGGCACCTCGGTGCTGACGGTTGCGGCCCAGGATCTGTCGGTGGGCGGCGCCAACGTCACTGTGGCCGCCACCGGCACCATCGGTACGGTGACCCAGGCGACCAACATGATCGCCACGGTCCAGACCTCGATCAACAACGTCAGCGCCTCCCTGGCCAAGCTGGGTACGGCGTCGAAGTCGATCGGCTCGCAGCTGACCTTCGTGGGCAAGCTGCAGGACACCATCACGGCCGGCGTGGGTAACCTCGTCGATGCCGACCTCGCGAAGGAAAGCGCCACGTTGCAGGCTCTGCAAACCAAGCAGCAGCTCGGCATCCAGGCCCTGTCGATCGCGAACTCGGCTTCTTCGTCCCTGCTGGGACTGTTCCGCTAAGCCTGAACTGAGGGGCGGGTTCTCCCGTCCCTCGGCCGCGGCGGTCAGGCGCAACCCTGGCCGCCCGCGGTTTTTTTCAACCCGCGGAGTTTTTCAACCCGCAGTTTCTTTTTGGAAGGAGGCGACCGGCCCGAAAGGCCCGGTTTCATGTCGAGATGAGCACCTCAGTGGCATCTTCCGTTCCGGCGCCGGACCCGACGGGTTCCGCGGCCGCGCGGGCGCCGACTGCGGACGCGGCAGGACAGGCGGGCGGGCAGACCCCGATCGCCGACACGCCGGATTTGCGACTCGTCATCGAGGAGGACAAGGCATCCGGCTCGTACGTCTACAAGACCGTAGACATTCGCACCGGCCATGTTGTCCAGCAGATCCCCCGTGAGGAGATCCTGCGTCTGAAGGAGACGCCTGACTACGCGCCTGGCGCCGTGGTCAACGCCCGCGGCTGAGCCCGCGGCTTCCCAAGCGGCGCCCACGACGATCTTGGGTGCGCCGCGTCCGACCCGCCCGTTCCCGCCGTCGCTTCCAGCGGCCGCGGCATTCGGCGTTGTTGTCTCGTTAACCATACGCATACGAACTCGACCTAGCGTGACCGGGCCGATCGACAGAATCGTCCGGGTCGGCGCTGCCAAGAGAGTTCCGACCATGTCCCTCAGCATTCCGCCCAACTCCGTGGCCCTCACGGTGCTCGAGACCCTGAGCAATTCGAACCAGGGAACAGCGGCAGGCTCAAGCCTGGCGACCGGGGCCGGGACGGCGGACGCCGCCGGCGCCGCCGATAGCGCCACCGCCAACGCGACGGTCTGGGCGCTCTCACAGCGCGCGTCGGGGACGGCGGCCTCGGGCGCCGCTACCTCCGGCCTCAGCCGCGCCCTGTCGATTTCCGACGTGGGCGCCGCCGCGGCGCTGTCGATTTCGGACCTGCTCAGCCAACTGCGCGACAATGCCGCAGCCGCTGCCAATCCGGACACGCCCAGCGCCTCGCGGGGGACCCTGAACGCCAACTTCCGCAGCCTGCTCGAAAAGGTCGCCCAAACCGTGGCGTCCGCGAGTTCGGGCGGCGTCAACCTGCTCGACGGTTCTCAGACCGGCGACCTGCAGTTCTCGGCCGGCGCGTCGGGCGGGTCGGTGACCCTTTCCGCCGGCGACCTGTCGCTGGGCGGTTCGATCCTGACCCTGTCGGCCGATTCCAGCATCGATACGCCGACGGCGGCGGCCGGCAGCCTCACCGCGCTCGACACCTCCATCACCAACCTGACCCAGGCCCTGTCGACCCTCCAGAGCCAGGCCAAGCAGATCAGCGTCCACAGCGGTTTCGTGCAGGCCTATTCCAGCGTTCTGGCGGCAAGCGGCGACAGCGGCGCCGGGATGGACGCGGACAGCGCCCGGCTGCTGGCCCTGCAGGTGCAGCAACAGCTCAGCGGTCAGTCCCTGTCGATCGCCAACCAGTCGCCGCAGGCGGTGCTGTCGCTGTTCCGTTAGGGGCGGCGGTGATCGCGCGTTCTCTTCCCCCACCACTTCGTTCTACCGCATTCACACTTCTCTCTAGGCGCTGCCGGTGGAGGCTCAGACCTGCCTTCTCCCGCAGGGGGAGAAGGGCGACCGCCGATGCCCTGTCAACCTCCTGAAATCGTGCAGACTTCCTGACTTGTGTGAACGCGGTAACCACGAAGTGGTGGGGGAGAGAGCATATCCGGGCCCAGAATCCTTACCGCGCGGCGGAATGGCGCGGGCATTGTTGGGCTGGGCCTAATCGGCTGAAATCAAACGAGTTTCGCTGACTTCTGCGGCGGCTCCGGAGGCCGACTCGCGGGCGCTCCCAACCCTGCATCTTAACACCTTGTGAGGGGCTGACGGGCGATAGTCCCCGCGGGGCGTTCCGCCTCGATTCAAAGGCCTGGCCGTGGTCGTCTCTTTCGACCCCAATATCCTGATCAGCTACTACCAGGCCAAGACGGCCTCGGCGGGGGCTCAGGCTGGCGGCGCCACCCTCTCCGGGGCGAGCGCGGGGACGAGCACGTCGGCGTCCAAGGGCTTCGTGAATGCCTCCGGGCGCCTGCAATACGCGCCGACGCCGCCGTGGGACGTTTCGTCAGGCGCGCCACGCGAGAGCACCCTAGTCCAGAACGCCCTGGCCGGCCTGCCGTTCATCAACCAAAACGCCGCCCAGCTGGACATGCCCGGGGCCAGTTCCGACTATCGCAACCTCTTTTCCCTCTATCAGGGCCTCAATTCGCTCTATGGCCTGGCGGACCAGGCCAGCGGCGCCACGGTCAGCAGCTATCAACTGGCCCAGTACCAAAAGGCGTTCGCCTCGGGGATGACCCAGGTGACGAGCTACGTGAACGGGCTCGACCTGGACACGATCCGCCTCAGCCAGGGCTCGGTTGGCACGAGCACGGCCACCGCCGGCGTGCCCAACCAGCCCACCACCTATGTCACCAAGACCCTACACAGCGGCACGTCCACCGAGGCCGTGGACGCCTTCCAGGGCGCTGTGCAGTTCGATATCACCGTCCAGCGCGGCAAGAACACGCCCATCGACATCCCCATCGACCTGTCCCAGATGGGAACCCAGACGCGGTCGATGTCGAACGTGGTCAGCTACATCAACAGCCAGCTTTCGGCCGCCGGCGTATTCACCCGCGTGGCCACCGACCGGATCGCGGGCGCGCCCCAGGTGATCAAGGTCGGCAACTCCTCGGTGACCCTGCCGGCGACCAAGGACAGCTGGGCGCTGCAGTTCACCACCAGCGTGGCTGAGAAGGTGACGTTCTCGGCCCCGACCACCAACGACGCCGTCTACCTGACCCAGACCGCCGGCACACCGCCCGACACCACGGTCAACCCCACCGCCAGCTACCTGACCCCGACCCAGGCCAAGGCCGCGGCGACCGCGGCGGCTGGGGACCAGTCCAGCCAGTTGGTCAAGTTCCAGACCGACGGGACCAACCCGCCTTCCGACGGCCAGGCCTATTCCACGGACGGACGGCTGTTCGCCAACACCCTGGCCTCCAAGGTCGTCTCGACCCAGGCTACGGCCACCGGCCCGGACGGCTCGGTCTACGTCCTGGCCAATGTCGACGGCACGACCGACGGTCAGTCCATCAAGGGCGCCCAGGACGTTGCGCTGCAGAAGTATGATTCGGCCGGCAATCTGGTCTACCAGCGCCTGCTGGGCGCCGGGGTCAGCGCCAGCGGCCTGGCCCTGTCGGTCTCCTCCAGCGGCCAGGTGGCCGTGGCCGGCTCGGTGACCGGCTCGCTGAGCTCTGGCGAAACCATGGCCAGCCCCACCACCACCGACAGCTTCGTCAGCCTCTACGACGCCAATGGCCAGGAAGTCTGGACCCAGCGCCGCGGCGCCACCGCCGCCGACCAGGCCAACGCGGTGGCCTTCGGCAATGACGGCACGGTCTATGTGGCCGGCCAGACGGCGTCGGCCATGCCGGGCAATACCGGCGGGACCCAGGGCGGGACCGACGCCTATCTGATGGGGATCGCCACCTCGTCCAAAGGCGCGCCGGTGATCAAGTTCACCAACCAGTACGGGACCAGCGGCGCCGACTCCGCGTCCAAGCTGGTGGTCAGCGGAACCAACATCTACGTGGCCGGCGTCGAAGGCGGCGACGCGGTGGTGCGCAGCTTCGACGCCTCCGGGGCCGGCGCGCCGATCCAGACGGCCCAGAGGGATCTGGGCAGCCTGCAGGGCGGCAATATCGCCGGCATCGGCGTCAACGCCGAAGGCCAGGTGGTGGTCGGCGGCTCGACCTTCAACAACGCGCTCAACGCCGGGACGGTGACCTCGGCCGGCGGGGGCGGCGAGGACGGCTTCGCCGCGACCCTGTCCGCGACCTTGGCGGCCGATCCGGCCGATGTGATCGCCTACTACGGCGGCAGCGGCAACGACAAGGTCACCGGCATGGCCGTGTCCGGCGACAATGTCTGGCTGACCGGCTCGGCCGGGGCGGACCTGCCGGGCTTGGCCGCGGTGGGCAAGAAGGACGGCTTCCTGGTCAATTTGAACGTGGCGGCCGGGACGACCAGCTTCGCGCGCCGGTTCACCAGCAATGACGGCCAGGACGTCCCCACCAGCGTCGCCGTGGCGTCCGGCGGGGCCAGCATCCTGGATCAGCTGGGCCTGCCGCAGGGAGTGATGAACGCCGCACAGTCCACCCGCCTGGTGGACAACAGCGCCGTCAACGCCGGCGACAGCTTCTATGTGAAGACCTCGCAGGGCGGCAACGAGATCAAGGTCACCATCGACGCCAACGACACCCTCGACACCCTGGCCACCAAGATCCAGCGCGCCAGCGGCTTCCAAGTCACTGTCACCAAGACCACGGTCAGCGGCAAGCGCGAGCTGAACATCGCGCCCTTCTCCGACACCAGCACCATCGAGCTGGTCGAGGGGCCGTCGGGGCACGACGCCCTGTCCGCGCTTGGCCTGACGCCCGGCGTTGTGCGCAAGACCACCGTCAACAGCAGCGGCGCGGTGGTCTCGGCCGACGGCAAGGGCGCGGTCTACGGCCTGGGCCTGGACAACAGCCTCAACCTCAACTCCAAGGACTCCATCAAGGCGGCGGCGGCGGCCCTGCAGTCGGCTATCAGCGTCCTGGTCAGGGCCTATAACGACATGAAGGTCGCCGCCATGCCCAAGTCCACGACGCCGGCCACCACAAATCCCAGCGGCCAGGTGCCCACCTACCTCACCAACCAGCTGTCCAACTACCAGGCCGCCCTGAGCCGCCTCAGCAGCGGTTCCAGTTCCGACAGCGGCACGGCAAGCCTGTTCGGCGCTTGAAACCCGGCTGGCCGCGGGCTAGCCAGAAACTGTCATGGCGTCTCCCCTCACAGACCTGCTGAAAGACCGGCGCATCCTGCTGGGCGGCGGCGCCGTGCTGGCGCTGGGCGCGGGCCTGGCGATCGCCTTTTCCATGGTCGGCCGCGGCCCCGCCGCCACCGACGCCCCGCCGGCCTCCCAGGGTGGGTTGGTGGTCCAGACCGGCCGCGACGACGACACCAAGCTGGACCCCAAGCGGCCGTTGCGCTGCTTCGTGGGCGGCCAGTTCGTCGGCGAGCTGCCGCTGGACGAATGCGCCAAGCGGAACGGAGTCGCCACCGGCGCCCTGGACGTGGGGGTAGACAGCTCCGGCGCCCTGGCCGCCGCCAACGGCAGCTCTAGCGACATCACCCCCTTGCCGCCGCAACCGGTGACCAGCCTCAATCCCCA
>DASVMY010000258.1:0-5743 GCA_036384135.1 Caulobacteraceae bacterium
GCCGCCGGACTGGCCTCGGCCGAGGACGAACGGGTCTCCGCCGAAACCGCCGCCGCCCCCGCCGCGGCGCCGGGCGCGCGGGTGCTGCTGGCCGAGGACAACCCCATCAACGCCATGCTGGCGCGCACCCTGCTCCAGCGGGAAGGCTGCCACGTGGACCACGTCCAGAACGGTCAGGCCGCCCTGACCGCCCTGGCCCAGGGGCCCTACGACCTGGTGCTGATGGACGTGCGGATGCCGGTGATGGGCGGGATCGAGGCCAGCCGCGCCCTGCGCGCCCGCGGCGTCGACACCCCGGTGGTGGCGCTGACCGCCAACGCCTTCGAGGACGACCGCCGCGCCTGCCTGGCGGCCGGCATGGACGACTTCCTGATCAAGCCGCTGAGCCCCGAGGCCCTGCGCGCCGCCCTTTCGCGATGGACAGATCCGACAGCGGCCGGCGCCGGCTGGACGCAGCGCCGCGCCCGCGCCAAGCTCGCCTCCTGATTTGCGGGGCGGAGCGCCTCGTCACGAGGACCCCCGCCCCATGGCCACCCCAGTTTCAGACGCCAGGACCGCGCCGGCCACCCGGCGGCGGCGCGCCTGGGATGTGCTGAAGGCGCTCAGCCGTCCGAAGGTGGCGCTGATGCTGATGCTGGGCTTCTCCTCCGGCCTGCCTTTCATGTTGATCAACAACACCCTGGGCTTCTGGCTGGCCGAGGACGGGGTGAAGCTGGCGGCGATCGGTTTCCTGTCCTGGGCGGGGCTGACCTATTCGTTCAAGTTCGTCTGGGGCGCGGTGGTGGACCGTGTGCCGTTGCCGGTGCTGGGCGCGCTGGGACGGCGGCGCAGCTGGATGCTGCTGGCGCAGGTGGTGGTCGGGGCGGGGCTGATCGCCATGGCCATGGCCGATCCCAAGGCTCACCTAGCCTGGCTGGCCGCCTTCGCGGTGCTCACCGGCGTCGGCGCGGCGACCCAGGACTGCGTGATCGACGCCTGGCGGATCGAGTCCGCCGCCGACGCTGACGAACTGGGCCTGCTCACGGCCTCCTACACCCTCGGCTTCCGCGCCGCCCTGATCGCCACCGAAGCCCTGATTCTGGTGGTGGCGGACGCCATCGGCTGGCCCCTGGCCTACGCCATTTACGGCGGGGTGATGGTGGTCGGGCTCACCGCCACGCTCCTGGTCCGCGAACCCGAACGCGCCGACAAGGTCATGGCCGCCAAGACCGCGGTGGCCGGCCGCAACCCCCTCGTCGCCGGCTATGACGCCGTGATCGGCCCGTTCATCGCCTTCTTCCGCCTGCACGGCTGGACACTGGCCCTGCTGATGCTCGGCATGATCACGCTCTACCACCTGTGCGACTACATGCGCGGGCCCATGACCAATCCCTACTACAAGGCGCTGGGCCTCAGTAAGCCGACCATCGCGGCGGTGCGCGCCACCGTCGGCCTGGGCTTTTCCCTGTTCGGCATCGCGGTTGGCGGGATCGTCTCCATTCGCCTCGGCAATGTGAGAACCCTGATCCTGGGGGCGATCCTGCAGCCGATCGCGGTGCTGGCTTTTGCCGTCCTGGGCTGGCACGGCGGCGACTTCAGCGTGCTGGAGGCCGGGCCGGTGAAATTGACCGCCTTCGAAGCGGTGATGGCCTTCGATTCCTTCGCCATGAGCTTCTCGGGCGTCGCCCTGGTGGCCTATATGTCGACCCTGACCAGCCTGGGCTACACGGCCACCCAGTACGCCCTGCTGACCTCGGTCCTGACTTGGACCGGCAAGACCCTCAAGGGCTTCTCCGGCGAGATCGTGGAACACCTGCAGCAGGGGCGCACCCTGCTGGAAGCCTACAGCCTGTTCTACACGCTGTCGGCCGCGATCGGCGTTCCGGCGATCATCCTGTGCATCGTCCTGGCCCTGCGGCGACCCGTTCCGGTGGTCGCGCCGGAGCCGGAGCCGGAACTCGCCTAATTCGCCCCCTAATTCGCCAGGCACACCACCTGGGCCACGCGCAGGTCGCGGCGCAGGCCGTCGGCGACGCGGCCGTAGTTGTCCACGGCGATGGTCTGGCCGGTGGCGAAACCGGCGGGCCGTAGCTGGGCGGCGGTGAAGGCCGCGACCACGGCTTCGGGGGTGGTGGTGTAGATGCGGCCGCGCCGGGGGGCCTCGCCCACCGTCACCCCGATCACTCGCCCCGCCTCGTCCAGGGCCGGGGCGCCGGAGATGCCGCTCAAGGAACCTGTCAGCCCCTCGGTGCGGCCCACCTCGGCCCACACCAGCACCGCCTCGGTGCGCGCGCCGCGCCCGCGCATGACCAGGTTCTCGCGGCCCAGCAGGCGGGTGGCGATCTCGCCGGGATGGCCCTGGGGGTAGCCCGGATTGAAGGCCCGCGCGCCGCGCTTCAGGGGCAGGTTCAGGCCCATGGGCAGGGCTGGGGCGCCGCCCTGGGTGGTCAGGATCGCCGCCTCGCTGCCAGGCGCGATATGGATGGTCGCCGCCACCCCGCGGCCCTGGGCCACCACCACGGCGGCCTTGGTGCAGCCCTCCACCACGTGCCGGGCGGTGAGCCACACGCCGCTGTCGGAAACCGAGAAGGCGGTGCCGGTGTCCGGCCCCTGGCCGTCAGGCGCGCGCACCACCACCGCCGGATCGAAGGGCGAGGCAGGACCCAGCGGCACCCCCTCTTCGCCGGGCACCGGCGGCGGCGGCGGCGGCGCGTCGGCCCGCTCCTGGCGGCCGATCGCCGCCACGGTCAGGGCGACCACGATCGCCAGGTAGACCAGCCAATCAGGAAGACGCGGGAAATGCATGCTGTTGGCTGAACGCTCAGGCCGCCGCCACCGAGGCGGCCAGGACCAGGGCCGTGGCGATCTTGGCGCAGACCAGCAGCGCCGCCGCCGACATCTCCCCCTCCCGGATGCGCTGCGGCAGGCCGTGCAGCAGCAGGTCGGTGAGGCGGAACACCAGCAGCTGCACGAACAGCGTGGCCGCGCCCCAGAGCGCGATGTCCAACAGGGAGGTGGACGAGGCCAGGGACACCGACAGGGGGATGCCCAGCGCCAACAGCATGCCGCCGAACGACACCGCCGCGGCGGAATTGCCCTCGCGGATCAGCTGGATCTCCCGGTGCGGCGTGATCAGGGCGTACAGCGCCGCCCCCGCCACCAGGATCAACAGCGTCACCCCCGCATGCAGCAGAGCCAGAGGAAAGCCGGCGGCCCAGGCCTGAAGCTCGGGGGACTGCAGATGCGGCATGGGCGGCCTCTTCACGAAACGCGAGCCCGCTCGTTAGCACGCCCGTGCGGGCGGGGCCTACTCTGCCTCCGGGCGCCGCCGGGCGCTGGCCCGCAGCTTTTCGCTCTCGCTCTTCAGCTGGCCGCACGCCGCCAGGATGTCGCGCCCGCGGGGCGTGCGGATGGGAGAGGCGTAGCCGGCCTTGTTGACGATGGCGGCGAACTTTTCGATCGTTCCCCAGTCGGAGCACTCATAGGGGCTGCCGGGCCAGGGGTTGAACGGGATCAAGTTGATCTTGGCCGGGATGCCGGCCAGCAGCCGCACCAACGCCCGCGCCTCGGCCGGGCTGTCGTTGATCCCCTTGAGCATCACATATTCGAACGTCACCCGCTTGGCGTTGCTGAGGCCCGGATAACCCCGGATGCCGGCCATCAGCTCTTTGATCGGGTATTTCTTGTTCAGCGGCACCAGCTCGTCGCGCAACTCATCGTTGGTGGCGTGCAGGCTGATGGCCAGCATGGCGCCGGTGCGTTCGCCCAGCGCCTTCAGCTGCGGCACGACGCCGGAGGTCGAGACCGTGGTGCGCCGGCGCGAGATCGACATGCCTTCGTTGTCCGAGACGATGTCCAGGGCGTCGGCGACGTTGTCGAGGTTATAGAGGGGCTCGCCCATGCCCATGAACACGATGTTGGTCAGGCGGCGGTTGTCCGGCGAGGTCGGCCATTCGCCCAGGTCGTCGCGGGCCACCTGCACCTGGGCGGCGATCTCCGCGGCGGTGAGGTTGCGCACCAGGGCCTGGGTGCCGGTGTGGCAGAAGGTGCAGTTCAATGTGCAGCCGACTTGGCTCGACACACACAGCGCCCCTGAGCGGGCCACGTCGGGGATGAACACCGTCTCCGCCTCGATGCCGGGGGCATAGCGGATCAGCCACTTGGTCGTGCCGTCGCGGCTTTCCTGCCGCTCGACGATTTCCGGGCGGGCCAGGGTGAAGCGGTCGGCCAGGGCCGTGCGCACGTCCTTGGCCACGTCGGTCATGCGGTCGAAGCCGGTGACGCCGTAGACGTGGATCCACCGCCAGACCTGGTTGGTCCGCATCCGCGCCTTGTCCGGCGCCGCGACCCCCGACTCCACCAGGGCGGCGGACAGCTGGGCGCGGGTCAGGCCGGAGAGGTTCAGGGGCGCCGGCGCGGCGGGTTTGGCGCGCGAAAGGTCGAGGGTGACGGACAAGTTGGGGCTTTTCGGTGAGGTTCAAGCTGGTGACTAGCAGAAATGGGCCGCCAAGCCCACTTCGCCAGCCCGGCCGTCCTAAAGGCCGCAGTCGGCCAGGACGAAATCCGCCCGCGCCTCGACGCTGGCAAGGGGCAGCTCGACCAGCTCATAGCCGAAATGCCGGTAGGCGGCGGCGCAGGCGGCGTGGCTGGCCACCGCCTCGGCCCAGATCTGTTTGCGCTCCTCGTCCTGGTGGTAGATCTCGCGCCAGGGCGGGGCGATGAACACCCGCCGGCGATAGCGGAACCGCTCCGCCGCCCGCTGGAAATGCGCCGGCGCCGGCAGGCCCAGCATCCCGGCCGCCTCGGGCAGGGCGCGGTCGAAGAACACCGGGCCGCAGCAGCCGGCCTCGTCCATCCAGGCGCGAACCTCCCAGGCCAGGATGGTTTCGGCGAACAGCACCCCGTCCATCGGCCCGGTCGCCCGGCCGCCGAACAGAGCCTGTTCCTTCAGGATCCGCCGCGCCGCCTCGGGCCGATGGCGGAAACCGCGCCGGGTCAGTTCCTCGATCAGGGTGGTCTTGCCGGCGCCGGGGCCGCCGGTGAACACGATCAGGCGTTCCGTGTCTTGCGACATGGTTGGAAGTCCTCTGGTGGAATGGGATTGGGGGCCGCGCGCGCAAAGGCGCGGCGGGTCAGGCCGAGTTGTGGGCTGAGGGGAGAAGACGGAAGGCTAGATCAAATGGCTCCACGCCGCCACCCCATCCGTCACCCCGGACGAAGCCGCGCAGCGGCGTAGATCCGGGGCCGGCCACACCAGCTCCTCGCTGGAGGTCGTCTTGGCGCCGCCACGCCGGCCCCGGCTCTTCGCTTCGCTCCGGCCGGGGTGACGGGAGTAGCTGTGGGTCGCGTCGCTGCTAGAACACCTCCGACCTTATCTCCCCGTCCGCCGTCAGCACCGCCCGCTTCATGCCCTTGGAATTATACGGGGTGACGATCCGGCCATCCGCCGTCACCGCGATCAGGCCGCCGTCGCCGCCCAGGGAACGGATGTCGTCCAGCACGCCCTGCGTCGCGGCGGCCAGATCCTGGCCGGCGAGCTTCATGCGGAAGGAGACCTGGGCCGCCGCCACGGTGCGGATGAAATATTCCCCCAGCCCGGTGCAGGACACCGCCACCGTGTCGTCCGCCCACGTGCCGGCGCCCGGTATGGGCGTATCGCCCACCCGGCCCAGCCGCTTGTTGAACACCCCGCCGGTGGAGGTGGCCGCCGCCAGCCGGCCCTCGCCGTCGCGGACCACGCAGCCCACGGTGCCGTGGCTAAGGC
>DASVMY010000259.1:0-13555 GCA_036384135.1 Caulobacteraceae bacterium
GGCCGGGGGAGCCGGGGCTGGGAGCGTCGCGCTGGCGCGTGGCCCTGGAGCGGTGCCGGGGCGGGCGCACCGGGGAATGGTTGATGGAGAAGAACGATGGCGCGCATCCTCTGCGTCTGGTCGCCGATCTGGTCGATCGCGAACTGGCGCCGGCGCAATCCGTCCGGCTCGCCGGCTGATCCAGCCCCCACGAACCCGCTGATCCTGATGACCACGGAGCGGGGCGTGCGTCGCCTGGCGGCGGTGGACGAGGGCGGCGCGGCGCTTGGACTCTATCCGGGACAGAAGGCCACCGACGCCGCCGCCCTGGTCCCGGACCTCAGCACCGCCGATGCGGACCCGCAGGCCGACGCCGCGGCGCTGGCCGCCCTGGCCGACTGGTGCGTGCGCTTCTCCCCCGCCGTGGCCCTGGATGCGCCGGACGGCCTGTTCCTGGACATCACCGGGGTCGACCATCTGTGGGGCGGTGAGGCGGCGATGCTGCAGGACCTGATCTCACGCCTGGCCTGGAACGGCCTGCCGGTGCGCGCCGCCGTGGCCGATACCCCCGGCGCCGCCTGGGCCCTGGCGCACTTCACCGAAACCGGGACCATCGCCGCGCCCGGCAAAGCCTGGAGCCTGCTGGCGCCCCTGCCGGTCCATGCCCTGCGCCTGACGCCGCAGACCGCCGCCCAGATCGCGCGCCTGGGGCTGGTGACGGTGGAGCGGCTGGCGCGCCTGCCCCGGGACCAGCTCACCCGCCGCTTCGGGCCGGAGGTGATGCTGCGCCTGGACCAGGCCCTGGGCCGGATCGAGGAGGCCCTGAGTTTCCGCCGCCCGCCCACGCCCTGGTTCGCGCGCCTGGCCTTCGCCGAGCCGATCAGCGTGCTGGAGGACTTAGGGCGGGTCAGCCTGGACGTGGCCGCCCAGCTCTGCGCGCGGCTGGACGCGCAGGGGCAGGGCGCGCGGCGGTTCGAGCTGGCCTTCCACCGCCTGGACGGCAAGGCCCAGCGCCTGAGCATCGGGCTTTCCCTGCCGGGCCGCGAGGCGGCGCGGATCGCGCGCCTGTTCGCCCCCATGCTGGAGACGGTGGATCCAGGCTTCGGCATCGAGACGGTGACCCTGGCCGCCACTCAGGTGGAGCCCCTGTCGGCGCGCCAGCAGCGCCTGGACGCGACGCGGGAGATCGCCCCGGAAGAGGGACTGGCGCCCCTGGCCGACCGTCTGGCCAATCGCCTGGGCGAAGACCGGATCTGGCGGGCGCAACCCTATCCCAGTCACATCCCCGAACGGGTGGTGGAGCGCTGTCCGCCGCTGTCGGCGAAGCTGCCCGCCCCGTTGGCCGCCCCGTTGGCCGCATCGCCGGCCAATGAAGGAGGCTGGGATCCGCAACGCCCCCGCCCAGTGCGTCTGTTTCGCCGGCCGGAGCCGATCGAGAACGTTCTGGCCCTGGTTCCGGACGATCCGCCGACCCTGTTCCGCTGGCGCGGCCAGACGCACCGGGTCCGCCGGGCGGAGGGTCCCGAGCGCCTGGCCGAGGAATGGTGGCGTCTGGCCGATTTCGACGAGGTCCAGACCAACCACGTCCGCGACTACTACCGGGTGGAGGACGACACCGGCGCCCGCTTCTGGATCTTCCGCGCCGGCCTCTACAGCGACGAAGCACCGGCGAAATGGTGGCTGCATGGTTTGTTTGGATGACCTACGCCGAGCTCCAGGTCACCAGCAACTTCAGCTTCCTGCGGGGGGCCTCGCACCCGGGCGAGCTGGTGACGACGGCCAAGGCCCTGGGGCTGGCGGCGATCGGGATCGCCGACCGCAACAGCCTGGCCGGGGTGGTGCGGGCCTGGTCCCAGGGCAAGGAAATCGGCCAGAGGGTGCTGACCGGCTGCCGGCTGGATTTCATGGACGGCGCCCCCAGCGTCATCGTCTATCCCTCCGACCGCGAGGCCTATGCCCGCCTGACCCGCCTGCTTACTCTCGGCCAGCGGCGGGCCAAGAAGGGCGAGTGCCATCTGACCCTGGCTGACTTGAGGGAGCATGCGGAGGGCCAGCTGATGCTGGCGATCCCGCCGGCGCGCCTGGACGAGACCTTCGAGGCGGACCTGGCGCGGCTGGCCGGCGACTTTCGCGGCCATGTCTGGCTGGCGGCCTCGCGGCCCTATGAAGCCCTGGACGTGAAGCGGATCGCGGCCCTGGACGCCCTGGCGGCGCGGACCGGCGCGCCGATGGCGGCTACCAATGACGTCCTCTACCACGGCGCCGAACGGCGGGCCTTGCAGGACGTGCTGACCTGCGTGCGCGAGAAGTGCACGATCCAGGAGGCGGGCCTGCGCCTGGAGGCCAATGCCGAGCGGCATCTGAAGCCCCCCGCCGAGATGGCCCGGCTGTTCAAGCCCTGGCCGGCCGCGATCGCCCGCACGGTGGAGATCGCCGACCGCGTCGGCTTCGACCTGGGCCAGCTGAAATACGAATACCCCGACGAGCCGGTGCCGCCGGGCAAGACCGCCATGGAGCACCTGACCAACCTGTCGTGGGAAGGCGCGGGCTGGCGGTATCCCCAGGGGATTCCGGACAAGGTGGTCGGGCTGCTCCACAAGGAGCTCGCCCTGATCGAAGAGCTCAATTACCCCAACTACTTCCTCACCGTGCACGACATCGTCAAATGGGCGCGGGAGCAGGGCATCCTCTGCCAGGGCCGTGGATCGGCGGCCAATTCCTCGGTCTGCTTCTGCCTGGGGGTGACGGCGGTTGACCCGTGCAAGGAAGACCATGACGTCCTCTTCGAACGGTTCATCTCCCGCGAGCGGGACGAGCCGCCGGACATCGACGTCGACTTCGAGCACGAGCGGCGCGAGGAGGTGATGCAATATGTCTATCGCCGCTATGGCCGCGACCGGGCGGCCATTGTCGCCACCGTGATCCATTACCGCCCGCGCAGCGCCATCCGCGATGTGGGCAAGGCCCTGGGGCTGACCGAGGACGTCACCGCCGCCCTGGCCAACACCGTCTGGGGCAGTTGGGGCGACAGCCTGCCCGATGATCACATCAAACAGGTGGGGCTGGACCCGAAAAACCTGGAGATCAGGCGCGCCACGGCGCTGGCTACGCAACTGCTGGGCTTTCCCCGCCACCTGTCGCAGCACGTGGGCGGCTATGTGCTGACCCAGAGGCGGCTGGACGAGACCGTGCCCATCGGCAACGCCGCCATGGACGACCGCACCTTCATCGAATGGGACAAGGACGACATCGATGCTCTGAAGCTGATGAAGGTGGACGTGCTGGCGCTGGGCATGCTCACCGCCATCAAGCGGGCCATGATCATGCTGGCCGTGGATCACGACCGGATGCTGGCCGACATGGCCGACATCCCCGAAGAACAGCCGGCGGTCTACGACATGCTGTGCCAGGCTGACTCCGTCGGGGTCTTCCAGGTGGAGAGCCGGGCGCAGATGTCCATGCTGCCGCGCCTGAAGCCGCGGAAGTTCTATGACCTGGTGATCGAGGTGGCGATCGTCCGGCCCGGGCCGATCCAGGGCAACATGGTCCATCCCTACCTGAAGCGGCGGGACAAGCAGCGGGAAGACAAGCGGGACGTCATCGAGTTCCCAAAGCCGGCTCCGGAGCATGGGCCGGCGGATGAGCTTGTGCCCGTGTTGCGCAAGACCCTGGGCGTGCCGCTGTTCCAGGAACAGGCCATGAGCCTGGCCATGACAGCGGCCAAGTTCAGTCCCGAAGAGGCCAACGGGCTGCGCCGCGCGATGGCGACCTTCCGCAACCTGGGCACCATCGGCGAGTTCGGGGAGAAGTTCGTGGGACGGATGATCGCGCGCGGCTACGACCCGGCGTTCGCGGCGGCCTGTTTCGAGCAGATCAAGGGGTTCGGCTCCTACGGCTTCCCCGAGAGCCACGCGGTCAGTTTCGCCAAGCTGGTCTATGTCTCGGCCTGGATCAAATGCTTCTACCCGGACGTCTTCCTGGCGGCGATGCTGAACAGCCAGCCGATGGGCTTCTACCAGCCGGCCCAGCTGGTGCGGGACGCCAAGGCGCACGGGGTGAGCGTGCTGGCGCCGGACATCCTGCTGAGTGATTGGGATTCGAAGCTGGAGGTCGCGCCTAAACTACCCCCCCCTTCATGGGGAGGGACAGCCCGCGAAGCGGGCAGGGTGGGGGAGTCCGCCGCCACAACGAAACGCGCCCGCGATCTGCGAAAATCCATGACGCCTGAGGAACGCAAGCTTTGGTGGGAACTGCGGACGCTGCGAGCGGAAGGGTATCATTTCCGCCGCCAAGCGCCCCTGTTGGGGTTCTACCTTGACTTCGTGTGCTTCAGCCGGCGGCTGATCGTCGAGGTGGATGGCAGCCAACATGCCGACGATATCCAGGCCGATCACGACGCAAAACGGGACACAATCCTCGCGCGGAAGGGATTCCGGAAGCTGAGGTTCTGGAATTCCGAGATCAATACGAACTTGGATGGAGTGGTGGAGACCATTCAGCGCGCGTTGGCGTCGTCGGACTCCCCCACCCGGGCGGCTGTGCCGCCTGTCCCTCCCCATGAAGGGGAGGGAGGGATCACGCTGCACCCCGTCCGGCTGGGGCTTCGGCAGATCGAGGGGCTGCAGGAGGCGGAGGTGCAGAACCTGATCGACGCCCGGGACGCCGGCGCCCGGACGCTGGAGGACCTGGCCAGGGAGGCCCGGCTTTCCCGCCGCAGCCTGGAACTGCTGGCCGAGGCGGACGCCCTGCGGTCGCTGGGGATGGACCGGCGCCAGGGGCTGTGGGCGGTGAAGGGGCTGGCGCCGGAGGTCAAGGCGCCGGAGGACGCACCGTTGCTGGCCCTGATGGGGCCGGTGGCCGAGGCGCCGGCGGACCTGCCGGTGATGCCCCTGCCGGCGCATGTGCACGAGGATTACCGGACCACCAACCTGTCGCTGAAGGCGCATCCCTGCCAGTTCTTCCGCCCCTTGCTGAACCGTATGGGCGCGGTGACCGCCGAGCGGCTGCAGACCCTGAAGGACGGGGCGCGGGTGAGCGTCGGCGGGCTGGTGCTGATCCGCCAGCGGCCCGGCACCGCCAAGGGCGTGGTGTTCGTCACCCTGGAGGACGAGACCGGCGCGGCCAACGCCGTGGTCTGGGCCGACGTCTTCGCGGTCAACCGCCGCGCGGTGATGACCTCCGCCTTCTTGGTCGTGCACGGACGGCTGCAGCGGGCCAGCGACGTGATCCACGTGGTGGCCGAACGGTTCACCGACCTGTCTGGCCGCCTGGTGGAACTGAAAAACGCCGACGGAGAGGATCTCCGCCGGCGTCCTGAAGGCAATCCCCAGCTGGTGCGCAGCCGGGATTTCCATTGATGTGGCTGGACTATCTGGGCGTGGCGTAGGCCGACGACATCCAGCCGCGGTTGCCGTTCTCGTCGTCCACCTCCATCCACACGCCGTTGCGCTGACCGGTCGGATAGACCAGCGCGCCCTGGTGCACAGTGTAGCGGATGCGGGCGCCGGTGGAGGGGCCCTCGCGCAGCTGCACCTCGGTGGTGGCGCGCTGGGCCGCGATGGGCGCATTGGCCTGCTGCGCGCCCGGCTGCTGGTTCTGCATGTAGTGGACCAGGTCCACGAAGCCGTTGAAGTAGGCCTGCATGATCACCTTGCCGATATCGGTGTTGGTGTAGGCGCTGCCCTCCAGGCCGCCCCAGCCGCCCCAGCCGCCCCCAAAGCCCCCGGCGCCGAAGCCCACGTCGGTCTTCTTGGCGTTGCCCTCGGCGATATAGAGTTGTTCGGTGGTGCGGGCGTCCACCAGGGTGATCAGGGTGTTGGCTTCCTTGCTCTGCACATTGATCGAGCCGGCGAAGGCGCCGAAGCCCCCGGGCAGGAAGTGGCCGGCCATGCCGCCGAGGTTGCCGCCGCCGGAGTTGGAGTTCTGGCGGGAGATGTCCGGAATGAGGAAGAAGTCGGCGGCCAGCACCTGGCCGCGGCCGATGTTGGAGCCGCGCTGCAGATCGCCGCTGTCGTTGAGGCCGCGCTCCTGGTCGCGCATCTGCAGGCCGCCGTTGCGGTCGACCATGCGCAGGCAGCCGGAGCGCAGCGCGAACAGCTTCAGCACCGCCTCGGGGTTGGACAGGCCCAGCGGCGTCCACCAGTCGCGGTCCGGCTCCTTCACCGCCGCGGTGCCCAGGGGCCGGTCGCAGTGCGGCAGGTTGTTGGTGTTGTTGACCTGGCCATTGGCGGCATAGGCCGGCGCGGCAAAGCCCGCGGCGCCAAGACCGAGCGCCAGGGCGGCGGCGAAGATTCTACGCATGTGATCAGGCCCCGTGTGAGTTGCGAGCGACTCTATCGACTCGCATAGCAGCGTTCAATCTCGGGGCGGCGAGTTGAACGGCGGATGAATGGAGAGGCGGAGCCTCCCTCCCCATGAAGGGGAGGGAGGAAGCAAGTTTAGAAGATTTCGAACAGCCCTGCGGCGCCCCCGAAATCGCCGGGCGATTTCGGCGACCTTAGTGATGGGCGCCGCGGGCGGCCCGCTCTTAGAAGATTTCGAACAGCCCAGCCGCCCCCATGCCGCCGCCGACGCACATGGTGACTACGCCCCATTTGGCGCCGCGGCGCTTGCCTTCGTGCAGGACGTGGCCGGTGCAGCGGGCGCCGGTCATGCCGTAGGGGTGGCCGATGGAGATCGCGCCGCCGGAGACGTTGAGCTTTTCATTGGGGATGCCCAGGGTGTCGCGGCAGTAGAGCAACTGGCTGGCGAAGGCCTCGTTCAGCTCCCAGATGTCGATGTCGTCGACGGTCAGGCCGTTGCGCTCCAACAGCTTGGGCACGGCGAACACCGGGCCGATGCCCATTTCCTCGGGGCCGCAGCCGGCCACGGCCATGCCGCGGTAGGCGCCCAGCGGCTGAAGGCCGCGCTTTTCGGCTTCCTTGGCTTCCATCAGCACCACCGCGGCGGCGCCGTCGGACAGCTGGGAGGCGTTGCCGGCGGTGACGAACTTGCCCTCGGCGACGATGCGGCCGCCCTTGAACACCGGCTGCAGCTTCTGCAGGTCCGCCAGGGTGGTCTGGGGGCGGTTGCCCTCATCCATGCTGATGGTGATTTCCTTTTCGCTGGTCTCGCCCGTTTCGCGGTTAGTGATCGTCATCACCGTGGTCATCGGCGCGATTTCGGCGGTCATGTAGCCGGCGGACTGGGCCTGGGCGGTGCGCTGCTGGGACTGCAGGGCGTATTCGTCCTGGGCCTCGCGGCTGATGTTGTAGCGGTCGGCAACCACCTCGGCGGTCTCGATCATGGAGGTGTAGACCTCCGGCACGTTCTTCGCGAGCCACGGGTCGACGGCGCGGAAGCGGTTCATCTTGTCGTTCTGGACTAGGGAGATGGACTCGATGCCGGCCCCGATGGCGATCGGGGCGCCGTCGCTGATGATGTATTTGGCGGCGGTGGCGATGGCCATCAGGCCCGACGAGCACTGCCGGTCCATGGACATGCCCGACACCGTGTTGGGGAAACCGGCGCGGAGCAGGGCATAGCGGGCGATGTTGCCGCCCGTGGTCCCCTGCTGCAGGGCGCTGCCCATGACCACATCGTCCACTTCGCCCGGATCGATGCCGGCGCGCTTGACCGCCTCGGCCAGGGCGTGGCCGCCCAGAGTCGGCCCGTCGGTGTTGTTGAAGGCGCCGCGGTAGGCGCGGCCGATGGGGGTGCGGGCGGTGGAGACGATGACGGCTTCGCGCATGGGGACGGGTCCTTACGTGGGGGAATGTTTTTGAGCTGTCATCCCGGAAAGCCGCGGATGCGGCTTATCCGGGACCGCGGCAAACGCCGGCGCCTGCGGCGGTCCCGGATAGCGGCTGCGCCGCTTCCGGGATGACAGTGTGAGTTGATATAGTTACTTCAGGTCCTGGAACCGCTTGCCTTCGGCTGCCAGCTTTTCGAGCAGGGCTGAGGGCTTGAAGGCGTCGCCCATCTGGGCCTGGAATTCCTTCATCTTGGCCAGGACCTTGTCGAGGCCGATGTAGTCGCCGTACCACATCGGTCCGCCGCGATAGAGCGGCCAGCCGTAGCCGTTCTCCCAGACCACATCGATGTCGGAGGCGCGGATCGCCTTGCCTTCCTCGAGGATCTTCGCGCCCTCATTGATCATCGGATAGATGCAGCGCTCCAGGATCTCCTGGTCGCTGATGTCGCGGGTGTTGGCGCCGGACTTGGCGGCGAAGTCCTTGATGATCTGCTCGGTGACCGGCGAGGGCAGGGCGTTGCGCTGTTCGTCGTAGTCATAGAAGCCGGCGCCGGTCTTCTGGCCGCGGCGGTCCATCTCGCAGAGCACGTCGCGGATGGTCTCGCCGTGCGAATTTTCCTTCACCCAGCCGATGTCGAGGCCCGCCAGGTCGCTCATGGCGAAGGGGCCCATAGGGAAGCCGAAGTCGTACAGCACGCGGTCGACGTCCCAGGGCATGGCGCCTTCCAGGATCAGCTTGTTGGCCTCGCGCTGGCGCTGGCCGAGGATGCGGTTGCCCACGAAGCCGGGGGTGACGCCCACCAGGGCGGCGACCTTGCCGATCTTCTTGGCCAGCTTCATCGAGGTGTTGATCACCGGCTTGGAGGTGTGGTCGGCGCGCACGATCTCCAGCAGCTTCATGACGTTGGCCGGCGAGAAGAAGTGCAGGCCGATCACCGCCTCGGGGCGCTTGGTCACCGAGGCGATCTCGTCGATGTTCAGGGCCGAGGTGTTGGTGGCCAGGATGGCGCCGGGCTTACAGATGGCGTCCAGCTTGGTGAAGATGTCCTTCTTGATATCCATACGCTCGAACACCGCCTCGATGACCAGGTCGACGTCCTTGAACGACTCCATCTCCAGCGAGCCCTTGATCAGGGCCACGCGGTCCTCGACCTGCTGGGCGGTGATGCCGCCACGCGAGGCGGTGCGCTCGTAGTTCTTGCGGATGACGGAGAGGCCGCGGTCGAGGGCGTCCTGCTTGACCTCGACGATGGTCACCGGGATGCCGGCGTTGGCGAAGTTCATGGCGATGCCGCCGCCCATGGTGCCCGCGCCGATGATGCCGACGCTGTTCACGGGAATGACCGGGGTGTCGTCCGGCACGTCGGGAATCTTGTTGGCCTGGCGTTCGGCAAAGAAGGCGTAGCGCTGGGCAGCGCTCTGCGGGCCGGTCAGGACCTCGCCAAACAGCTTGCGCTCGATCTTCAGCCCCTCCTCGAAGGGCTCGTTCACCGCCGCCTCGATGCAGCGGATGTTGTATTCGGGGGCCAGGAAGCCGCGGAACTTGCGGGCGTTGGCCTTGCGGAAGTCGGCGAAGATCTCCGGATGGCCGCGGGCGGCCTCGACCTTGGCGTTGTTGTCGCGGACCTTCACCAGCGGACGGTTCTCGGCCACGACCTTGCCCGCGAAGGCGATGGCGCCCTCGCGCAGCTTGCCTTCCTCGACGATCTCATCGACCAGGCCCATCTCCAGGCAGGCCTTGGCCGGCACATGCTGGCCGCTGGTGACCATCTCCAGGGCCTTCTGCGGACCGACGATGCGGGGCAGGCGCTGGGTGCCGCCGGCGCCGGGCAGCAGGCCCAGGTTCACCTCCGGCAGGCCGCAACGGGCCGACGGCACGGCGACGCGGTAGTGGGCGCACAGGGCGACTTCCAGGCCGCCGCCGAGCGCGGTGCCGTGGATGGCCGCGATCACGGGCTTGGTGGCGCCCTCCATGGCGTCCTGCACGTCGTACAGACTGGCGCCGGTCTGGGCGCCGCCGAACTCGGTGATGTCGGCGCCGGCGATGAAGGTGCGGCCTTCGCAGATCAGCACCACGGCCTTGGCGCCGCTGTCGGCCATGGCCGCGGCCATGCCCCCCGCCAGGCCGTCGCGCACCGCCGCCGACAGGGCGTTCACGGGCGGCGAGTTCAGGGTGATGACGCCGACGTCGCCCTCGCGGGCGTAGTCGGTCACGGCGTTGATGGCGGTCATGGCGTTTCCCTCGGAAATATCTGCGGACCGAGGCCAGGCCGGCCGCGTCCGTTCAAATTCAAACGCGCGTTAGAGGCCACAGCGGAGGGGCGCCCGTCAATCCTCCTCCATCATCTCCCGCGTGATCCGGTATTCGCCGTCCAGCCAGGCCAGGATCTCCTTGGCGCCCGGATGATCGAAGGGCGCATACCGCGCGCGCAGGCGCTCGGCGACATCGGGCTGTAGGCGCTCCAGGCCGGTGTCGTTGAAGAGGCCCAGGTGGCGCTGGACCATGGGGGCCAGTTCCGGCCCCAGCACCTCAAGCGCCGCCCGCTGAAAAGCCGCGCCATATTCATAGGCCTCGCCGACCCGGTAGCTCTCCGCCAGGCTGATGGCCGGGATGCGGGTCAGCACCGGCTGCAGGGCCGGATTGACCGCGTGCGCGCGGACGTGATCGGCCATGCTGGCGGGCCGGCCGGTGAAGGCGCGGATGTAGAGATAGGGCGACATCCGGGGGCCGTCGTTGACCGGATAGTTGTCCCAGAGGAACGGCTTGCGGCCCAGCTGGCCGGTGACCCTGGTCAGGTGACCGGGGCTGAACTCACGGGAACAGACCTCCTCCCCGGTCCAGAACACCCCGATGGCCGGGTCCAGGGCGGCGCCGAAGTCTTCCAGATAGCCGCTCGGGCGGCGGCCATATCCGGTGTCGAGCAGGATATCGTCGGAATAGTAGGTGGGGCAGGCGATGATCCGGCCGGCCTTGGTGCGCCCGGCGATCCAATGCAGGATCTCCACCTGGGTTTTGGCCAGGTCCGGCAAGTCGCCGCGCATGTCGTCGAAAAGGATGCCCAGGTCCTGGACCCCCAGTTCGTCCAGCTGCGCCAGCTTGCGCCCCAGGATCGCCCGCGCCTCGTCGTTGAAGTCGCGGTAGATTTCGAAGGGGCTCAGCCCCACGCCGAAACGCACCCCTTGGTTGGCGCAGTGGCCGGCCAGATCCTCAAGTTCCGACTTGAATTCGACTGGATGGTCCTCCCGCCAGCGCTTGCGCAGGTAGGGATCGGCCTTGGGGGCGTAGATGTAGAAGCCGTAGCCGTGCGGGGCCAGGGCGGTGATCTGCTCCCGCCGCGCCTCCCAGCTCCAGGGCTTGCCGTAATAGCCTTCGATGATTCCCAGTTCGACGGTCATGTCGCTCAGTAGCGCGGCGCGGGGCGGGAGGCGACGCCGTAGTCGGTGAGGGCCAGATGCGTCAGGGTCTGCTCGTCATGGGTCATGCGCCAGGAGAGCAGCTTCTGGGCGTAGTCCAGCATCACCGGGGCGTAGGCGGGATCGCCCGCCAGGTCGTTGAGTTCGTCCGGGTCGGCTTTCAGGTCGAACAGCAGCGCCGGCAGGCGGTTGAAGTGCACGTATTTGAAGCGCTCGTCGCGGATCACATTGAGGCTGCACTGGTGCATCGTCAGGCCCAGCTTGGTCTCCGCCTCATCGTTGGTCACGTCGCGGAAGTCGTATTCCCAGTGCGCCTCGCCGCGCCAGTTGGCCGGCGCCGGCTCGCCGCGCAGGAACGGGCCAAGGTCGGCGCCGTCGCATTGCGGCGGCACGCTGGCGCCGATGGCGCTGAGCAGGGTGGGCATGATGTCGACGTTCTCGCTGAACCGCTCCACCACCGTCCCGCGGCCGGCGTCGGCGCTGGCGCGAGGATCGCGCACGATCAGGGGGATGCTGTAGGAGGCGTCGAAGTAGCCGCATTTGCCCAGCAGCCAGTGGTCGCCCATCTGCTCGCCGTGGTCGGAGGTGAAGATGATCAGGGTGCGGTCGATCAGGCCCGAGCTCTTGAGGAACGCCATCAGCCGGCCGATCTCGTCGTCCACTCGGCTCATCAGCCCGTAGTAGACCGCTTTCAGCCGCCGCAGCGGCAGCTCCTCGTCGGGCGCGCGGAACTGGCGCCTGGAAAGCTGGTGCGCCAGCCAGGGATGCTGCGCCGCCTCCGCCCGCGCGGTGGCCGCCCGCCGGAAGCCGGGCACGGTCCTGGGGTCGTAGAGGGCGTTGTAGGGTTCGGGCGCCACGAAGGGCGGGTGTGGGCGCAGCCAGGACAGATGCGCCACGAAGGGCCGGTCCGCCGCCTGCAGGTACTCGATCAACCGGCCGGTCAGGAAAGCGGTGTCGTCCACCTCGGCGGGATAGGCCATGGGCCGCGGGTGGGCCGCGCCGTCCTCGTACTCGGGCCCTGGCCTGCGCAGGCCGTAGGCGAAGCCCGGATGATCGGGGGTCTCGTAGCCCTGGGCGTCTAGCCAGTCGGTCCAGGCCGTGGGGCGGCCATCCATGGCGCAGACCGTGCGGATGCCCGGCAGCGGCCCCTCATAGGTGCGCAGCCAGGGGTCGTCCTCGTCCAGTGCGCGCGGATCATTGCTGGTGTCGGTGTAGCCGAACAGCACCGGATCGTAGCCCAGCTTGCCCGCCTCGATGGCCCAGTTGGTGTGGCGCGCGTCCAGGGGCGTGCCGTTGGCGCCCGAGCGGTGGTTCTGCAGGTACAGGCCCGTGTGCAGGCAGGCGCGGCTGGGGCCGCAGGGGGCGGTGTTGGCGAAGTGCCGGGCGAACAGCACCCCCTCCGCGGCCAGGGCGTCCAGGTGCGGGGTCTTCACCATCGGGTGGCCCAGGGCCGACAGGCAGTCGCCCCGCCACTGGTCGGCGGTGATGAACAGGACGTTCAGCGGTGTTCTTGGGGGTTCGGTCGACATGATCGGCGTCAACTTATCCCCCACGTCAGGATTGACAACGTCCGGCTTTGACCGGCCCGATGGCCCCAAAAGACACAACAGGGTCCTGGGAGACGAACCGATGGCGACCGCCACGCAAACCACCGCCAATGACGCCGATGAAGGGGCCGAGGTTCTGTATGAGGTCTCCGACCGCATCGCCACCATCACCCTCAATCGCCCCGACCGGATGAACACCATCTCCGGTCCCATGCTGAACCAGCTCACCCAGCGCCTGGTCCAGGCCGACGCCGACAAGGACGTCTGGGTGGTGATCCTCACCGGCGCCGGCCGCGCCTTCTGCGCCGGCCTCGACCTTAGCGAGGCGACGCGCGCCAAAGGCTCGGACGGCATCCTCTCCAGCGCGGGCGGCGGCGGCTTCAACGACCTGGACCTGCGCAACACCCCGCCGACCGTGCTCTTCAACATGGGCAAGCCGACCATCTGCGCCCTCAACGGCTCGGCCGCCGGCTATGGCATGGATACCGCGCTAGGCTGCGACATCCGCCTGATGGCCAAGGGCGCCAAGATGGCGGCCGCCTTCACCAAGCGCGGCATCGTGCCGGAGAGCGGCGGGACCTGGTTCCTGCCTCGCCTGATCGGCTGGTCCAAGGCCGCCGAGCTGATCTTCACCGGCCGCACCCTGTCGGCCCAGGAGAGCCTGGAACTGGGCCTGGCCAACCATGTCGTCCCCGACGCCGAACTGGCCGCCAAGACCCGCGAGATCGCGCTGGAGATGGCAAACAACGCGCCGCTGGCGGTGCAGTCGGCCAAGCGGCTGATGCGGATGGGCCTGAACGAGACGTTCAACGACCATGTCCACCACGTCTATCTGCAGTTCCTGCAGCTGGTCCGCACCCAGGACTTCCGCGAGGGCATGACC
>DASVMY010000260.1:0-9578 GCA_036384135.1 Caulobacteraceae bacterium
TCTCGCGCGGCATCAACTACGGCTCCGACAAGATCCGTTTCACCAACATGGTCCGCATCGGCAAGCGCGTGCGCCTGCGCCAGAAACTGATCGGCGTGGAGCCCAAGTCCGGCGGCCTGCAGGTCAAGAACGAGTGCACCATCGAGATCGAAGGCGAAGACCGCCCCGCCTGCATCGCCGAAACGATTTCGATCCTGTACGGGGCGTAGGGGGCAACCGCCGCAATTCTTCCCCCGTTCTATACGGGGGAAGTGTCGCCAATGCCGAAGGCGGGCGACGATGGGGGAAGCGTTGAAGTAAACCAGCGGTCCCGCAATCAAACGCCGTCATCGACGCCGCGCTTGTTCTCAGAGACTAGTGCACCCGCCCAGCCCTTCGCTGACGCTTCGGGCGTTCGGCGCGGGAGCCGCCTCCGGCGTCTCCAGGCCTCTGCTGGCGCAGAGGCCGCTTCTCACTCCCCCATCGTCGCCCGCCTCGCTGCGCTCGGCATTGGCGACACTTCCCCCCTCACCCGGCTGCGCCGGGCTCCGAGGGAAGAATCAATTGCCGTCCAGCCGGCTCATGATCAGGCAGCCGTTGGTGCCGCCGAAGCCGAAGCTGTTGGACATCACCGTTTCCAGCGGCCGGTCGATGCGCGAGCGCACGATGGGCAGGTCGGCGAAGGCGGGATCCAGGGTCTCGATATTGGCGCTCTCGGCGACGAAGCCGTTCTGCAGCATCAAGAGGCAGTAGATCGCCTCCTGCGCCCCGGCCGCACCCAGGCTGTGGCCGGTGAGCGACTTGGTGGACGAGATCAGCGGCGCCTCGGCGCCGAACACCTCACGCACGGCCTCCATTTCCTTGATGTCGCCGATGGGCGTGCCGGTGCCGTGAGGGTTCAGGTAATCGACCTTGCGCCCGCCGGCGTGCGCCATGGCGATGTTCATGCAGCGCACCGCGCCCTCGCCCGACGGGGCGACCATGTCGTAGCCGTCGGAGGTGGCGGCGTAGCCGACGACCTCGCCGTAGATCCTGGCGCCGCGGGCCTTGGCCCGCTCCAGGTCCTCAAGCACCACCATCCCGGCCCCCCCGGCGATGACGAAGCCGTCGCGGTCGGCGTCATAGGCGCGGCTGGCGCTGGCCGGCCGGTCGTTGAACTTGGAGGACATGGCGCCCATGGCGTCGAACAGGGCCGACAGGGTCCAGTCAAGCTCTTCGCAGCCGCCGGCGAAGACAATGTCCTGCTTGCCCATCTGGATCTGCTCGACGCCGGCGCCGATGCAATGGGCCGAAGTCGCGCAGGCCGAGGAGATCGAATAGTTCACGCCGCGGATCTTGAACCAAGTCGACAGGGTCGCCGACGGGCCCGAGCTCATCGCCTTGGGCACCGCGAAGGGGCCAATACGCTTGACCCCCTTGGTCTTGGCGGTCTCCGCCGCCTCCACGATCACCCGCGTCGAGGGCCCGCCCGAGCCGACGATCAGGCCGGTGCGGTCGTTGGAGATCTCACTCTCGCCAAGGCCAGAGTCGGCGATGGCCTGCTCCATGGCGATGTGGGCGTATGCCGTGCCGGGGGCCAGGAACCGCGCCGCGCGACGGTCGACCATGGCTTCCCAGTCAATGTGCGGCGCCGCCTCAACCTGGCAGCGGAAGCCGAGCTCCGCGTACGAGGGCGCAGCGGCCACGCCGGACCTGGCCTCGCGCAGGGAGGCCAGCACCTCGTTGGCGTTGTTGCCGATCGACGAGACGATGCCCAGACCGGTGACGACGACGCGGCGCATGAACTGTTTCCTTCTCCCCGGTGTGTTCCGGTGGTTTTCCTTTAGGCCCGGTGGTTTTCCCTAGAGCCTGTCCTGTTTTGATGGAACCATCAAAACAGGGGAAACAGGCTCGATTCTCTAGTCTGCGAGCACGATTCAGGGTTTTGTCGATTCCGACAAAGCCCATCGCGCTCTAGGCGGCATCCCGCCGGTACAAACCGACTCGCAGGTCTTTCGCTTCATAGATGGGGACGCCGTCGGCTTCCAACACACCATCGGCGACGCCCATCACAAGCCGGCGCAGGATCACCCGCTTAAGCTCGATCTTGTAGACCACCTTCTTGATGTTCGGCGTCACCTCGCCGGAGAATTTCACCTCCCCGACCCCCAACGCCCGGCCCTTGCCCGGCGCGCCGGACCAGCCGAGGAAGAAGCCCACCAACTGCCACATGGCGTCCAGGCCCAAGCACCCGGGCATCACCGGATCGCCGATGAAGTGGCAGTCGAAGAACCAGAGATCCTTGTGGATATCCAGTTCGGCGATCACCTGGCCCTTGCCGTGCGCCCCGCCGCTGGAGTCGATCCGCGCGATGCGGTCGAACATCAGCATCGGCGGATAGGGCAGCTGCGCATTGCCCGGCCCGAACATCTCGCCCTTGGCGCAGGCGAGCAGGTCATCGCGGTCGAAATGGGATCGAGTGGTGGCGTCCATGTTCGCCGGGTTAGCATGGAGACGCGGCCGCCGCAAAAGGGGGTCCCCCACATCCCGCGGCCCCGGCCTTGAGCCGGGGGATGGCGGAGGCGGATCGCTAAGGCGTCGGCGCCTTGCACTGCGCGCCCTCGGCCGCCCCCCAGACGTCCGCCTTGGCCACCCAGCCGCTGACCCCGTCGACGCTGACCTTGCACCAGTCGCCCTTGCAGTGGTCCAGGCTGGCCAGGGCCTTGACGTTCAGGAACCCGGCGGGCGCCGAATCGGCCTTGGGCGCGTGACGGATCGGGGCGGCCTGGGCCGAGGTGGCCATCACCGTGCGCCGGCCGTCCACCATCGAGCGATGGATCCAGATCAGCTGGCCGTCGGGATCGCAGATCCGCCGCCAGTCGGTGGTTTCCTGGATGATCTGAACCGGCAGGCCCTTGGCGTGGTAGACGAACAGGGCGTCGTAGTCCTTGCCCGGCCCCTTGCGGGCGAAGACCTCGTCGCGCTTGAGGCTGACATACCGCGGCACGCAGAAGCCCGACGGTGTCTTGGCCTTCATCGCCGCGGGGCAATCCTTGCCCTCGCCGCCATGGTCGCCGCACGCACTGAGGGCCAAGCCGATCGCTAGAAGTATAGGCGCTGAAGCCAAGATCGCTGTGTGTCGCATCCCGCTCGCTTGGCCCGGGTGAACCCGTTTGCTACAGGTCAGATCAAATCACCTAACTGGAAACGCCTTTTCAATCCCGCCCATGGCCATCCGCAAGCCGAAAGTCATCGTAACGCGCAAACTCCCCGACCAGGTGGAGACGCGGATGCGTGAGCTGTTCGACGCCGAACTGAACCTGGATGACGCCCAGATGGGTGCGGCGGAGCTCGGCGCGGCCATGCAGCGGGCCGAGGTCCTGGCCTGCACCATCACCGACCGCCTGCCCGGCGACCTGATCGCGACGGCCGGCCCGCAGCTGAAGCTGATCGCCAATTTCGGCGTCGGCTTCGACCACATCGACGTCGCCGCAGCCAACGCCAAGGGTATCACCGTCACCAACACGCCCGGCGTGCTCACCGAAGACACCGCCGACCTGACCATGGGCCTGATCATGGCCGCCTCCCGCCGGATGGTGGAGGGGGCCAACATCGTCCACGCCGGCGGCTTCCACGGCTGGACGCCCACCTGGATGCTGGGGCGCCGGCTGTCAGGAAAGCGCCTGGGCATCGTCGGCATGGGCCGTATCGGCCAGGCCCTGGCCAAGCGCGCCGCCGCCTTCGGCCTGTCGATCCACTACCACAACCGCAAACCCGTCAGCCCCCGGATCGCCGAAGAGCTGGAGGCCACCTACTGGGAAAGCCTCGACCAGATGCTGGCCCGGATGGACATCGTGTCGGTGAACTGCCCGCACACGCCGGGCACCTACCACCTGCTGTCGGCGCGGCGGCTGAAGCTGCTGCAGCCGCACGCCATGCTGGTCAACACCGCCCGCGGCGAGATCATCGACGAGGCGGCCCTGGCCGGAATGCTGGAGCGCGGCGAACTGGCGGCCGCCGGCCTCGACGTCTACGAGCACGAGCCGGTGATCAACCCCAAGCTCCTGAAGCTGCCCAACGTTGTGCTGCTGCCACATATGTCCTCGGCCACCATCGAGAGCCGCATCGACATGGGCGAGAAGGTGATCATCAACATCCGCACCTGGATGGACGGCCACAAACCCCCCGACCGCATCATCCCGGCAATGCTGTAGGGGGGCGTCCGCGTGTCGGCGCGATGGGGGCGGGGTCGAGGCGGTGTGCGGGCCAGCCCCTATCTAGCAGGACCCCAAATCCACCGGCGGCTCCGCCAGCAGGAAGGTCTTGTCCTCGAACGCGGGCTTCAGGGCCGTGCAGTAGCCGCGCCTGTAGCCATAGCGCATGTCCGGCGAGGACAGGCCCTCCACCCGCGTGCGGCCGTCCAGAGGCAGATCGTAGACCGCGTTCGCCATCAGCGGCATGGCGACGCGCTGGCCAGCCGTGAGCCGGTAGATGGTCTTGGCGCGCGAGGCGCAGATGAAGAATTTGGTCGGCGCCGCCGCACTGGCCTGCGTGAGCAACTGTTCGCAGATCGACGTCTCCACCGGCGCCATGGGCTCGGCCGGCCGGGTCAGTTCGCGTCGAATCCAATAGACGCCGCCCGCCACCAGGATGATCACCGGCAAGGCATACAGCGCCCACGGCGCCGTCCGGCGCGGCCGTGACCCGGTCAGGACCTGGTGGAGCTCGTCTTGTGGATCGTGCGCCGTCATGGCGTTCCCAACCGCTGGGACGTTGACCAGCAGGACCCTTCACCCTTAAGGCGGCCGCCCCTCAGCAGGACTGCTTGTCGAGCGGCACCGCATCCAGCAGGACCGGCGCATTCCCGGTCCCCGCCGCCAGGCGCTCGCACGAGGTCCCACCATAGCCATAGCGCATGTTGGGCGCGGACAAGCCCTCGATGCGCGTGCGACCGTCGATCGGCAGCTCATAGACCGCATTGGCCGCCAAGCTCAGCGGCTCGCGCCGGCCGGCCTGAAGCCGATAGACGATCCTGGCCGTCGGGGCGCAGACCAGGAACTTGCCGGGCGCCGCCACGCTGGCCGTGGTCAGCAGCCGCTCGCATGTCGAGGTGTCCACCACCGCCGGCGGCGGCTTGAGCGCCTCCCGCCGGATCCAGAGGCCGCCCGCTGCGAGCCCCAGGACAAGAACCGGCACGACGATATACGGCAATGGCACCCCTCGCCGCGGCCGTGGCCCGGTGAGTATCTCGTGCAATTCCGTGTTGGGGTCGTGTACCGTCATCGCCGCCTCCTAGCGTCGAAACTCACGTACGCAGACATCATCCGCCTCCGGACCGAGTCGGGCAAGAGGCGACTGAATCTCAGAGCCTGTCCCGTTTTGATGGAATCCATCAAAACGGGAGGAACAGGCTCGACTCTTTAGTTTGCGAGCACGATTCAGGGTTTTGTCGGTTCCGACAAAACTCATCGTGCTCTAGCGGCGGCGGCCCCGCACGCTGGACACTCCGGATCGGCCCCAATCCGCACCGTCCGCGATTCCCCCGCCAGGCCGTCGTAGATCAGCAGCCGGCCGGTGAGCGCTTGCCCCGCTCCGACCAGCACCTTCACCGCCTCCAGCGCCATCATCGAGCCGATCACTCCGGCCAGGGCGCCGACGACGCCCACCGCCACGCAGGTCTCGGCCTCCGGGGGGATTTCGGGGACCAGGCAGCGATAGCAGGGCCGCCCGGCGAACACCCCCACCTGTCCCGTCCAGCGGCCGATCGCCCCCGACACCAGGGTCTTGCCCTCGGCCAGGCAAGCGGCGTTGACGGCGAAGCGGGTCGCGAAGTCGTCCGTGCCGTCCAGGACCATGTCAAAGTCCCGCACCAGGGCGCCGGCGTTGTCCGCCGTCAGCATCACGTCGATGGGCTCGACGTGCACATGCGGATTGAGCTCGGCCAGGCGGTCGGCGGCGCGCTCCACCTTCGGCGCGCCATTGTCTTCGGTGCGGTACAGGATCTGGCGCTGCAGGTTCGACAGGCTGATGGTGTCCGGGTCAACAAGGCCGATCCGCCCCACCCCCGCCGCCGCTAGATACAGCGCCGCCGGCGCCCCCAGTCCCCCGGCGCCGACGATCAGCACCCTGGCGGCCTTCAGCTTCTGCTGCCCCGGCCCGCCCACCTCACGCAGCACCAGGTGGCGCGCGTACCGCTCGACCTCTTCGTCGCTGAAAGTCATGGGCCTATCCCTAAGGGCAATTCGGACTGCTACGCTGCAAGGTGGGAGCGGGGTGAATCGCCGTCATGGCTGAGTTTTCCGACTACATAGTCTTCGCCGACGAAAGCGGTGACCACGGGCTTGAGGCCTATTCGGCCGACTATCCGGTTTTCGTCTTGGCCTTCACCCTGGTTCACAAGGAAGCCTACAGTCTTCGACCGGCGCAGCCCAATCGCGCTTTTGATATCCTGGCGCCGAAACTCAAGGCGCTGAAGACATTCCCCTAAAAGCAGAAGGGCCCCCGGTTGCCCAGGAGCCCGACGCCGACCGAGAAAAGCCCAGTCCATTTCGAAATTACGGTAGTTCGCAATCCGCGAACCGTCAACACAGTTCTTGTTTTGTTCTCTTGACTCCTTGTAGCTTCGGAGTTCGCCGGCCGCAGAGTCGCTCCGCGCTTGACCCAGGCCCTTACCGCCGCCACATGCGCGCCATGCAAGATAGCGCCTTTCCCAACTGGCATGGGACCACCATCCTCGCCGTCCGCAAGGGCGGATCAACCGTGATCGCCGGCGACGGCCAGGTGTCCATGGGTCAGACCGTGGTCAAGGCCAACGCCCGCAAGGTCCGCCGCCTGGCCGGGGGCCGGGTCGTGGCCGGGTTCGCCGGGGCCACCGCCGACGCCTTCACCCTACTCGAGCGCCTGGAAGCCAAGCTGGAGCAGTATCCGGAGCAACTGGCCCGGGCCTGCGTCGACCTGGCCAAGGACTGGCGCACCGACCGCTACCTGCGCCGCCTGGAAGCGATGCTGATCTGCGCCGACGCCACCACCATCCTCACCGTCACCGGCACCGGCGACGTGCTGGAGCCGGAATACGGCGTCACCGCCATCGGCTCGGGAGGCCAGTACGCCCTCGCCGCCGCCCGCGCCCTGATCGACTTCGACCTCACCGCCGAAGACATCGCGCGGCGGGCCATGGGCATCGCCGCCGACATCTGCGTCTACACCAACCGCGAGCTGACGGTGGAGGTGGTCTGAAATGACCGAGTTCTCCCCCCGCGAGATCGTTTCCGAGCTCGACCGCTTCGTGGTCGGCCATGCCGAGGCCAAGCGCGCGGTGGCCGTGGCCCTGCGCAACCGCTGGCGCCGGCGGCGGGTGCCGGAGGACCTGCGCGATGAGGTCACGCCGAAGAACATCCTGATGATCGGACCCACCGGGGTGGGCAAGACCGAGATCGCCCGGCGGCTGGCCAGGCTGGCCCAGGCCCCGTTCCTGAAGGTCGAGGCCACCAAGTTCACTGAGGTCGGCTACGTCGGCCGCGACGTCGACCAGATCATCCGCGACCTGGTGGAACAGGCCATCGGCATGGTCCGCGACAAGCGCCGCGCCGGGGTCCAGGCCCGGGCCGAGGCCGCCGCCGAGGACCGTATCGTCGAGGCCCTGGTGGGGCCGGGCGCCGGCGCCGCCACCCGCGATTCCTTCCGCAAACGGCTGCGCACCGGCGAGCTGGACGACAAGGAGGTGGAGCTGAACCTGGCCGAGACCGGCTCGCCCTTTCAGGGTTTCGAGATCCCCGGCCAGCCGGGCGCCTCCATGGGGGTGATGAATCTGGGCGACATCATGGGCAAGGCCTTCGGCGGCCGCACCAAGGCCCACAAGACCACCGTCGGCGCCGCCTGGGCGCCGCTGATCGCCGAGGAGAGCGACAAGCTGCTGGACCAGGACGCCCTCACCCGCGAGGCGGTGGACCTGGCCGAGAACACCGGCATCGTGTTCATCGACGAGATCGACAAGGTCGCCTCCCGCTCCGACCGCGCCGGCGGCGCCGATGTTTCCCGCGAGGGGGTGCAGCGCGACCTGCTGCCGCTGATCGAGGGGACCACCGTCACCACCAAGTACGGGCCGGTGAAGACCGACCACATCCTGTTCATCGCGTCGGGCGCCTTCCATGTCGCCAAGCCTTCGGACCTGTTGCCGGAACTGCAGGGCCGCCTGCCCATCCGGGTGGAGCTGAAGGCCCTGACCCGCGACGACCTGCGCCGCATCCTCACCGAGCCGGAAGCCAACCTGATCCGCCAGCACCAGGCCCTGCTGGCCACCGAAGGCGTCACCCTGACCTTCACCGACGACGCCATCGACGCCCTGGCCGACGCGGCCGTGGCGGTGAACGGGGCGGTGGAGAACATCGGCGCGCGGCGCCTGCAGACGGTGCTGGAAAAGGTGGTGGAGGAGATCAGCTTCGCCGCCGCCGACCGCTCCGGCGAGACCCTCTCCATCGACGCCGCCTATGTGAACGCCAGGGTCGGCGAACTGTCCCGCAACACCGACCTCAGCCGGTTCATTCTGTAGCGCTCTTCGCGAACGCCGTTTTTTGGGCCAAGCTGGCGCCATGAACGTCGAGATCGCCGAAGAACGCCTGCTGGTCCTGTCGGACAAGTTCTCCATGGAGCACGCCGAGGGCCGGGCCTGGAGCCGGCGGGTGGAGGCCTTCGGGACCATGGCCAAGATGGCCGGCCTGCTGTCCAAACCCAAGGACGAGGAGTTCGAGTGCATCTACCGCGAGCGGCGCCTGCAGCCGTTCTGGCGCATCGCATCGACCGCCGTCTTCGCCTATGAGCGTCGCCGCGACTACCAGGTGGCCGTGCCGCCGGAGGTCCGCAGCGTCACCGTCGCCGGTGAGGAAAAGCCCGTCGTCGACCGCAAGTTCGCCCTGTCCGGCCTGGAGTCCTGTCGCGAGGAGCTGAAGCGCGAGCTCTATATCGACGGCCTCACCGGCCAGCAGGACCCCAGGCTGTCGGTCTATATGGACCACGCCGCGGTGGAGGCCGACGCGGAGAGCCTGGCCGCCACCGCCCAGGACCGTACCGTGGTCGTCCCGCCCCAGGCGCGGGCCTCGATCCTGGTCCGCGACGCCGTGGCCGCCGCCATCGTCAAGTTCGACGCCGACACGGTGCTGGAGGAGACCGTGCGCCTGGAGGCGGTCGACCTCTACTACCGCCCCGTCTACGCCTTCCGCTACCGCCGCCAGGGCAAGGAGGCGGTGGTGGAGTTCGACGCCCTCACCGGTGAGGTGAAGACCGCCGGCTCGACCTTCGAGCAGCACCTGGGCAAGATCATGGAGCCCAAATTCCTCCTCGACGTCGGCGCCGAAGCCGCCAACCTGTTCATCCCCGGCGCCACCGTGGCCAAGATCGTCTTCGTCAAGGGCATGGAGATGGCCGAACGCAAGGCCGCGGCGAAGCGGGAGTAAATAGGGCGATCCTGATCTCCCCCTCGCGGAGCGAGGGGGAGTGGCGAGGGTGAGGGAGCGAAAGCGACCAAAACCCGCCGAGGGGGAGAAGTGCGCAGGCAAACCCCGAGGTCGGCGCCGTCTCCATCTCACCGCCGCCGGTGGGTGTCGCCCCTCCGCGGCGCATCGGTC
>DASVMY010000261.1:0-3843 GCA_036384135.1 Caulobacteraceae bacterium
CGGCGTCTCCGTGCAGGGTGGCCACCAGGGCCGAGGCGTTGGTGCGCGCCGCTTCGATGGCGCTGGCGTTGTGCACCCCGCAGACCACCCGGCTCTCGCCATAGGCGCGCGCCCGGACCAGCACCGGCGCGGCCCGGTCCGGCGCCAGCTCGGCCAGCACCAGGCCGACGGTCCAGCCCCAGGTGGTGTGGCCGGAGGGATAGTCCGGGCTGGCGGCCAGGAGGGCGTCCTTGGCGACGCAGATGTCGCCCTTGTCGATCAGATAGGGGCGCTGGCGCCTGTAGAGATACTTGGGTTTGTTCACGGCGGTGACCGCGTCGTAGCGCAAGCGGCTCAACAGGGCGGCGATCTTCGGGGCCGAGGCCTCGGTGAGCTTGGCGCCCGTGGCGCAGCTGAAGTCGGCCAGCATGGAGGACGTGGATTCGCTGACGTCGTTCTGGGCCAGGGTCCAGCGCGGCGTGCCCTTCAGGGCGCGGGTGGCCTTGAAGATCGCCCTGTCGGCGACCCCGCGGGGAGAGTTCACAGCCGGGGCCGCCGGCAGGATCGCGGCGGTGTCCGGCGCCTTGTCGGCGGACAGGTACGCCCCGCCTGTGGTCTGGGCCCCACTGGTCTGGGTGAGCGCGACGCCGGTGGCCAACACCAGGCCGGCCAACGCAAAAGGTCTCAAGTCCATGCATGTCTCGCATTGGAGGGAGGACGGCGAAGGCTCTAACCCAGGCCGGGAAGCTGGCGAGTGTAACCATCGTTGCTCGCCGCGCGAATAGGGCCATGAAACACTGGCGCCGTCAGAGGGAGATCCTAAGTGACCGATCAGACGGCGCCCCTGGACGTGAGCCTGCCAAGGGCCGCCCCGCAAACCCGCAAGGTCCTCGTCCGCCGCCATAGCCTGGCCGTGCGGCTGACCCACTGGATCAACGTCGTCAGCCTGCTGTTCCTGCTGCTCAGCGGGCTGCAGATCTTCAACGCCCACCCGGCCCTCTACTGGGGGAACCGGTCCACCTTCGCCGCGCCCTGGCTGGCCATGGGCGCCAGCGAGCAGAACGGCCAGTTGGTGGGCCAGACGGTCATCGGCCCGCTCCACCTCACCACCACCGGCCTCTTGGGCGCGTCTAAGGTCCACGGGGCCTGGCAGGCGCGCGGCTTCCCCGCCTGGATCACCATCCCCTCGGAAAAGTACCTGGCTTTGGGCCGCCGCTGGCACTTCTTCTTCGCTTGGCTGTTCGCCATCAACGGCTTGGTCTACCTGGCCAGCGGCCTGGTCAGCGGCCACCTGAAGCGCGATCTGACCCCCACCCTGGACCAGCTACGCCCCCGTCGCGTCTGGCATGAGATCGTCGAACACGCCCGTTTGCGGTTTCCCAAGGGCGAGGAGGCGCGGCGCTACAACGTGCTGCAGAAGGGCGCCTATGCCGGCGTGGCCCTGGTCCTGCTGCCCCTGATGGTGCTCACCGGCATGACCATGAGCCCCAGCCTGGACGCCAGTTTCCCTTGGCTGCTGGAGGTCTTCGGCGGCCGGCAGTCGGCCCGGTCGATCCACTTCATCTGCGCCAGCCTGGTGGTGGCGTTCGTGGTCGTGCACCTGGTCATGGTGGTCGTCTCGGGCCTCTGGAACAACATCCGCTCGATGATCACCGGCCGCTACGCCATCGAGGTCGAGGAGACCCCGGCCAAGGAGATTGAGGCATGAGCCCTGTTCCTCCCACCTCCCGCCGGGGCTGGCTGAAGGCCGCCGGCGCCAGTGTCCTGGGCTTGGTCCTGGCCGGCTGCGACAAGATCGCGGAATCGCCCAAGGTGGTGAATGTCCTGGCCGCGGCCGAGGGTGTGAACCGGCGCGTCCAGCGCCTGCTGCAGTCGCGCCATACCTTGGCGCCGGAGTTCAGCGAGGCGGATATCTCCAAGGATTTCCGCGCCAACGGCTCGACCAATCCCGGCGACGCCGACTACCGGGCCCTGGCGGAGAACGGCTTCGCCGACTGGCGGCTGGTGGTGGACGGGCTGGTGGACCGGCCGCTGTCGCTGACGATGGCCCAGGTCCGCGCCCTGCCGTCCCGCACCCAGATCACCCGTCACGACTGCGTCGAGGGCTGGAGCTCGATCGCCAAGTGGAGCGGCGCGCGCCTGGCGCCCCTGCTGGCCATGGCCCGGCTGAAGCCCAGCGCCCGCTACGTCGTCCTGCATTGCGCCGACACCCTGGACCCCAATGCGCCGGGCGACCGGGGCAAGTACTATGAGAGCTTCGACATGGTCGACGCCATGCACCCCCAGACCATCCTGGCCTACGATATGAACGGCGCCCCGCTGGGCATCCCTCACGGCGCGCCGCTGCGCCTGCGCGCCGAACGACACCTTGGTTACAAGCAGGCCAAGTACATCCTGCGCATCGAGGCGGTGGACCGACTGGACCACATCTCCGGCGGCAAGGGCGGCTTCTGGCCCGACCGCGGCTACGAGTGGTACGCGGGGATCTAGGCGAACAGCTTCGCCCAGCGCCGCTTCTCGCGATTCTTCCACGTCCCGCGGTGATAGGCGTCCGAGCCGATCAGGGGCACCACCGAGGTCGCCTCGGCGAACACCATCTGCTCATAGGTGGTGTCGACCTTGCCCCAGGAGGCGGCTTCCTGCAGCGTCGAGGACGAGCAGGCGCCGTCGCGCACGTCGGCGACGGTGATCTGCACCGCGTATTTGTGCATGTCCGCCTCGACCCCCAGGATCTCGGCGCAGACCACGGTGTCCTGGGCGAAGTTCTTGGGCACGCCGCCGCCGACCATGAATAGGCCCGTGGTGCCGGCCGCGATCTTGATGTCGGTCAGTTCGCGGAAGTCGGCCACGGCGTCGATGGAGACGTAGGGCTGCTTGGCCGCCATTCTCTCCTTCTGGTGCTTGACCAGGCCAAAGCCCGCCGAGCTGTCCACGAAGGCCGGGCAGAAGATCGGGGCGCCTTCTTCATAGGCGACCTGGATCAGGGACCCGGGCTTCTTGGCGTTGCCGGCGGCCAGCCACTTGCCGATCTCATGGATGAATTCGCGGCTGGAGTAGGGGCGGGGCTCAAGGGAATTGGCGATCTCCAGGATGGTGTGGTCGCAGTTCTGGAGTTCTTCCTCGTCGATATAGGTGTCGTAGATGCGGTCGATGTAGTTGGCGCGCAGGACGTTGTCGTCCACCGGGCCGGCCGCCTGGTAGTGCTTGAAGCCCAGGGCCTCGAAGAAATCCATGTCAATGATCGAGGCGCCGGTGGCCACCACCACGTCGATCATGCCGAACTTCACCATGTCCCGGTAGACGTGCATGCAGCCGCCCGCCGAGGTGGAGCCGGCCAGGATCAGCCAGGGCGAGCAGGCGGCGTCGCCGATGGCCATGTCCAGGATGTCCGCCGCGCGGGCGGTGTCGCGGCTGGTGAAGCTCATCTTGCGCATGGCGTCGATCACCGGCCGGGCGTCATAGGCGGTGATGTCGACGTGCTCGACGACCTTGCTGAGCAGTTCCGCCTTGGTGTTGGGCGTGGGAGCGTTCATCGCGGGGTTTCCCTTCGAGGTGAGCGCCCGTCGGTTTGAAAGCCTTGGCCGGACGGAGCGACGGCGGAAGACCTGAGGATAGCCCTCATCGGTGACAGGTTTTTAGGTCCCTGGTCGGTGGCCGGCTCTGTGTCCCCGGCGGCCGACGCTGTCAATCGCGCTCATGCCGCCGCCTTGCGCCGGTAGTGGTAGCGATAGAGCTCCGTGGAGAAGCCCAGCCGCCCGTACAGCGCATTGCCGGCGTCATTGGCTGCCACCACCTGCAGGCAGGCTCCGGCCGCCCCGGCCCGCGCCTGGCCCCAGGCCAGCAGGGCGCCGCAGGTCCGCTCGG
>DASVMY010000262.1:0-2724 GCA_036384135.1 Caulobacteraceae bacterium
CCCAGGGTCCGGCGCGTGGCCGGGCCGGAGATCCGCACCACCGCCACCGCCGCCCGGCCAGGCGCCGTGGCGGGGGCGAAGATGGTGTCGTTCATCCCCCGGTCTTGCCTCGCAGCCCGGCCGCGGCGGCGCCGGTCATCAGCTTCATGAACTGCTCCTGGGCCTGGCCGCCGAAGGCCATCCAGGTTTTCATCAACTCCTCGGGCGCGGCCATGGCGATGTTGGCGTCCATGCGCTTCTTCATCTCGGCGACCATGTGGTCGTTGAGCTGGCGCACGTCGGGCAGGCCGAGGAAGGTGCGCGCTTCTTCGGGGGTGCAGTCGATTTCGACACTGACTTTCATGGCGAGCCCCTTGGGGTTGTGCGAGCCCTTGCCAGCGCCCACGCGTTTGTTATGGGCCAAGCCGGGGTCGGCGCGCTAGTAGCGCTAGTCAATTCCAGGGACGGAGGACGACGAAATGGGTGAGGCCATCTCCATACGCACGCCTGACGGCGACTTCACCGCCTATGTGGCGCGGCCGCAGGCAGACAGCGCGCCGGCCATCGTGGTGATCCAGGAGATCTTCGGGGTCAATGCGGTGATGCGCGGGGTCGCCGACGACCTGGCCCAGGCGGGCTTCCTGGCCATCTGCCCGGACCTGTTCTGGCGGATCGAGCCGGGGATCGACATCACCGACCAGTCCGAGGCGGAGTGGAAGCGGGCCTTTGAGCTGTTTAACGCCTTCGACGTCGACGCGGGGGTCAAGGACATCGCCGCCGTCATCAGCCACGCGCGTCAGATGCCGGGCGCCAATGGCAAGGTCGGGGCGGTGGGCTACTGCCTGGGCGGGCTGCTGGCCTTCCTGACCGCGACCCGCACGGATGCGGACGCCAGCGTGGCCTACTACGGCGTCGGCATCGAGAACCGCCTTGCCGAGGCCGACAAGCTGGCCGCGCCGCTGATGCTGCATATCGCGCAGGAGGACCAGTTCGTACCCAAGGCGGCGCAGGAGATGATCCTCGCGGCCCTGAAGAACCATCCCCAGATCACCGTCAACACCTATCCCGGCCGCGACCATGCCTTCGCCCGGGTGGGTGGGGAGCACTATGACGCCGGCGACGCGGCGACAGCGAACAACCGAACCCTCGAATTCTTCAAGAAGGCGCTCTGAGATGCTGGCGGTACAAGCTCATGAGGCCGGCGGGCCGGACGTCCTGCGGGTGGTCGACATCCCAGTCCCGGCGCCGAAGCCCGGCCAGATCATCGTCCGCCATGAAGCGGTGGGGCTGAACTTCATCGACACCTACCAGCGCTCGGGCCTCTATCCGGTAAAATTCCCCGCCGTGCTCGGGCAGGAGGCGGCCGGGGTGGTCGAGGCGGTGGGGGAGGGCGTCGACAGCTTCCGGACGGGCGACCGTGTTGCCTACGCCGGCGTAACGGGCGCCTACGCCGAGGCCGCCGCCATCCCCGCCGCCCGGGCGGTGAAGATCCCCGACGGTGTCTCCAGCGAGATCGCCGCGGCGTCCCTGCTGAAGGGCATGACCGCCGAGTTCCTGTTGCGCCGCTGCTATCCTGTGAAGGCGGGGCAGACCATCCTGACCCACGCCGCCGCCGGCGGGGTTGGCGCCATCCTGGTCCAGTGGGCCAAGGCGCTGGGGGTGACGGTCATCGGCACGGTGGGATCGGAGGAGAAGGCCGCCCTGGCCAAGGCCCACGGCTGCGACCACGTGATTCTCTACCGCACAGAGGACGTGGCGGCGCGGGTCAAGGAGATCACCGGCGGCAAGGGGGTGCCGGTGGTCTATGACTCGGTGGGCAAGGACACCTTCGAGATGAGCCTGGCCAGCCTGGCGCGGCGGGGGATGTTCGTCAGCTTCGGCAATGCGTCCGGCGCCGTGCCGCCCTTTTCGCCCCTGCGGCTTTCCCAGGGCGGCTCCCTGTTCATGACCCGGCCGACCATGGGCGACTACACCGCCACGCCGGAGGAGCTGGACGAGAGCGCCTCGGCCCTGTTCGCGGTGATCGCGTCCGGGCAGGTAAAGATCGAGATCGGCCAGCGCTTCGCCCTGAAGGACACCCGCGCGGCGCACGAGGCGTTGCAGGGGCGCGAGACGATCGGGGCGACGGTGCTGGTTCCGTAAGAGCAGTGTTTCACGTGAAACAGTGATGCTCCCCTCACGCAGGTGAGGGGAGGTGCGGCGCGCGAGGTCCGCGAAGCAGACCGATGCGCCGCGGAGGGGAGAAACCCACCCGCTGCGGTGAGGTGGGGTCGGCGCTGACCTGTGGGCTTACCTGGGACTTCTCCCCCTCGGCGGGTTTTGGTCGCTTTCGCTCCCTCACCCTCGCCACTCCCCCTCGCTCCGCGAGGGGGAGATCATATAACTCCCCGGAATCCCTCAGGTATTCATAGACTGGAAGAAATCCGCATTGTTTTTCGACTGGCGGAGTTTGTCGAGCAGGAACTCGATGGCGTCCTGGGCCCCCATGGGGTTCAGGATGCGGTGCAGGATGTAGGTCTTCTGTAGCTGGTCCTTGGGGGTGATCAGCTCTTCCTTGCGGGTGCCGGACTTGATCACGTCGATGGCGGGATAAATCCGCTTGTCGGCGACCTTGCGGTCCAGGATGATTTCCGAGTTACCGGTGCCCTTGAACTCTTCGAAGATGACTTCGTCCATCCGGCTGCCGGTGTCGATCAGGGCGGTGGCGATGATGGTCAGCGAGCCGCCTTCCTCGATGTTCCGCGC
>DASVMY010000263.1:0-2393 GCA_036384135.1 Caulobacteraceae bacterium
ATCAGCCAGGCGCCGATGCCGACGCCGCAGGCCGCGACGGCCTTGCGCGGGCTCACCAGCGCCAGGGTCAGCAGCACCGCGGCGATGGCGGCGGCGGCGGCCGGGACCAGCCGTTCCATCGCGCCCCGGGCGTCACCGCGCTTCCAGGCCAGCAGCGGCCCGGCCGGCAGGATGATGAACGCCGCTACCATCAGGGGCACGAAGGTCAGGTTGAAGAACGGCGGGCCCACCGACACCGCCTCGCCCGTTACCGCCTCCTTGAGCAATGGATAGAGGGTGCCCAGCAGCACCGTCACCGTCACCGCCGCCAGGATGATGTTGTTCACGAACAGCGCGCTCTCGCGGCTGATCGGGGCGAAGGCGGAGGGGTCCCTCAGTTTCGGCGCCCGCCAGGCGAACAGGGCAAAGCCGCTGCCCGCCGCCAGGCTCAGGATGCCCAGCAGCAGGATGCCGCGCCTGGGGTCCACCGCGAAGGCGTGGACGCTGGTCAGCACGCCGGAGCGGACCAGGAAGGCGCCCAGCATCGACAGGGTGAAACAGCCCATCCCCAGGAACGCCGTCCAGGCTGGGAAGCCGCCGCGCTTTTCCGTCACGATGGCCGAGTGGAGCAGGGCCGTGCCCAGCAGCCAGGGCATGAAGCTGGCGTTCTCCACCGGGTCCCAGAACCACCAGCCACCCCAGCCCAGCTCGTAATAGGCCCAGAAGGAGCCCAGCGTGATGCCCACGGTCAGCAGGCTCCAAGCCGCCAGCGCCCAGGGCCGCACCCACCTGGCCCAGGCGGCGTCCACGCGCCCCTCGATCAGGGCCGCCGCGGCCAGGGAGAAAACCACTGAAAAGCCGACATAGCCGGCGTAGAGGAACGGCGGGTGCGCCGCCAGGGCGGGGTCCTGCAGCAGGGGATTGAGCGAGCGGCCCTCCACCGGCGGTAGGGCGATGCGCAACAGCGGGTTGGACGCGAACACCATATAGCCGACGAACAGCGTCCCCAGCGCCCCCTGCACCCCCACCGTCAGGGCCTTCAGCCCGAACGGCAGGCCCTTCGACAGGGCCACCGCCGCGCCGTAGCCGGTGAGCGCGAAGCACCACAGCAGGATCGAACCTTCGTGGCTGCCCCATGCGCCGGCCACCTTGTAGAGCAGCGGCTTTTCCGTGTGCGAGTTGGACGCCACGTTCAGCACCGAGAAGTCGGAGACCACGAAGGCGTGGATCAGGGCGGCGAAACCCGCCGCCATGGCCACGAACGCCCCCAGCGCCGCGCCCTCGCCGGCGCCGGCCAGCGTCGCGTCGTTGCGGTAGCGTCCGGCGAAGGACAGCGCCACCTGCGCCAGCGACAGGCAGAGGCCCAGGATCAGGGCGAACTGGCCGAGCTCATTGATCATCGCGCGGCCGGCTCCGCAGCCGGAGCGCCATAGGACGCGGGGCTGGCCCCGTCGCCGCGCCATTCGCCCTGTTTCTTCAGGGCTTTGGTCAGCTCGGGCGGCATGTATTTCTCGTCGTGCTTGGCCAGCACCTGCTTGGCCAGGAAGACGCCGGCGTCATTGAATGCGCCGATCGCCACCACGCCCTGGCCCTCACGGAACAGGTCCGGCAGGTCGCCGCGATAGACCACGTGCGAGGCTGCGGTGCGGTCGGCGACGGTGAAATCCACCTCCCCCCCGTCGCGCTTGACCACACTGCCCATGGCCACCAGCCCGCCCAACTGGATCGAGCGGCCCGCCGGTACATGCGCCTGCGCCGCCTGGGCGGGGGTGTAGAAATAGGAGATCGAGCCGCGCAGGCCATACAGGGTCAGGCCGGCGGCGAGCGCCAGCACCGGCGCCACGGCGGCCGCCACCAGCAGTCGGCGCCGCGCGGTACGGGATCGGGGAAGAAGGGCCATGGCGCGGCGTCCTATCTCGGCGCCGCCAAGGCGGCGTTGAGCTGGCTCAAGACATCGGGACGTGCGGCGTACCGTCGCCGCGCCTCGGCCAGGGCGGCGTCGCGCTTGCCGGTCTCGCCCAGCACCGTATAGGCGCGCACCAGGCGCACCCAGCCTTGCGGATCGTCGGGATTGGTCTTCAACCGCGCGGCCAGGCCGTCCACCATCTGGTGGATCATGGCGGCGGCGCCGGCCTGCTGCGCCGGCGCCGGCGGCGCCTGGGCCTGAAGGGTGATCGGCTTGCCGGTCTTCTCCACCGAGGCGATGTCGGCCTCCAAGCCCGGCCGTTGCGGATCGTTGGCGGCGAGAGTAGCCAGGACGGTGCGCCAGTCGGCCAGGCCGCCGGCGATGTCGCCGCGCACCACCTTGGCCCGGCCCAGGGAATAGCGGGCCACCGCATTGCCCGGATCCAGCGCCAGGGCGCGGCGGAAACTCGCCTCGGCCTGGGCGTCCACGGCGCCGCCAGCCTGGATGA
>DASVMY010000264.1:0-6628 GCA_036384135.1 Caulobacteraceae bacterium
TCCGCCTCGAGGCCGAGGCCGCCGACCAGCGCACCGCCGCCGAACAGGGCCGCCACGCCGCCGAGACCGAACGCGCCCGCACCACCCAGGAACAGGCCGAGGTGGTCGGCGCCCTGGCCCAGGGCCTGGAGCGCCTGTCCGCCGGCGGCCTTACCCACCGCCTGACCGACCCCTTCGCGCCGGCGTATGAGAAGTTGCGGGCCGACTTCAACGCCGCCATGGACAAGCTGCAGGAGACCATGAAGGTGGTCACCCACAACACCGTGGGCATCCGCACCGGCACCGACGAGATCAGCCGGGCCTCCGACGACCTGTCACGCCGCACCGAACAACAGGCCGCCAGCCTGGAAGAGACTGCCGCCGCCCTCGACGAGATCACCGCCACCGTGCGCAAGACCGCCCTGGGCGCCGCCGAGGCCCGCGAAGCGGTGGGCGCGGCCCGCGGCGACGCGGAACAGTCCGGGGTGGTGGTCCGCCAGGCCGTCGAGGCCATGAGCGGCATCGAATCCTCCGCCCAGCAGATCAGCCAGATCATCGGGGTGATCGACGAGATCGCCTTCCAGACCAATCTGCTGGCGCTGAACGCCGGGGTCGAGGCCGCCCGCGCCGGCGACGCCGGCCGCGGGTTCGCGGTGGTCGCCTCCGAGGTTCGGGCCCTGGCCCAACGCTCGGCGGAGGCGGCCAAGGAGATCAAGGCCCTGATCTCCGCCTCCACCCGGCAGGTGGACGCCGGGGTGGATCTGGTCGGCCAGACCGGCGAGGCCCTCAGCCGCATCGTCACCCAGGTCACCCATCTCAACGCCCTGGTGGTGGAAATCGCCGCCTCCACCCAGGAACAGGCCGTGGGCCTGCAGCAGGTGAACACCGCCGTCAACCAGATGGACCAGGTCACCCAGCAGAACGCCGCCATGGTCGAACAGTCCACCGCCGCCAGCCACGCCCTGGCCCAGGAAGCCACCACCCTGGCCCGCCTGATCGCCACCTTCGAGGTGGGCGGTGAGGCGGTGGGCCGGTCTGGGGGCAGGGCGCGGGCGGCTTAGGGGGTAGGGTTGGTTTGGGCGGTCTGAAGGTCGCTTTCCTTTCTCTCTCCGACCCCGGAGCAACGTCGGTCTAGGTTGGAGCGGCGGCCTTGCGCCCCGTCACGGCGTGCGATGCACGCCGCGCCACCTCCCCCGCGGCGCTTCGCTTGCGATGGAGGAGAAAGGTCGGCGCGGTCTTCTCCTCCCACGCCCAACGAGGCGGGGGAGGGGGACCATCCGGCTATCAGCCGGATGGTGGAGGGGGCGCAGGGCCACAGCGCCAATCTAAGCCGATATTGCCTCTAAGCCGCCCGCGCGGCGGCCCGGCTGGAGATCGCCATGCGCCGCCGCAGCTTCGCCTGGGCCGGCTTGGCCGCGAAGCTCGCCAGCACCGTGGCGAAGCCGAAGCTCATTTCGATCTCCAGCTGGTCCACCGTGATCGCGTCGGTGGCCCAGTCCATCAGAGCGCCGGCCGCGATCTGGATCAGCAGCACCCCCAGGACCGCCGCGTCGGCCTCGGCGCGCAGGCTGCCCTCGTCGATGGACGCCTGCACCAGGCGCCGCCAGAACCGCAGGCGAGGCTCGCGCACCGTGGTCACAAACCCCGACTCCGCCCGTGCGCCGCCCCCTCTGGCCAATGCGGGCGCCACCATGGTCAACCGGTAGAAGCTGGGGTCGCCACGGTAGAGGTCGGCGGCGATGGCGATGGCGTGGAAGATCAGGTCCAGGCTGTCCTCGGCGGCGGCGCCGGCGACCATCGCCTCGTAGGTCGCCAGGTCCAGGTCGAACACCCCCGACAGCACCGCCGCCTTGGAGCCGAACAGATTGTAGATCGTCGCGGCGCTGAGGCCGGACCGCTGGGCGATCGCCTTGACGGTCACCCCTTCCATGTCGACTTCCCGCAGCAGGTCGTGGGCCGCTTCCAGAATGCGGCGTCGGCGGGCGCTCTTGGCCTGCTCGCGGCGTGACGTGGCCACCCTGTCCTCCGCCTTGCCCAACCCGCTTCTCCCCACCACGCGTTCGCCGATCCTATGGGATAAAGTTAGACTCAATTCCAATAATTTGATTGACAAACTTGGAGCGCATTCCAGAAATCACGTCAACCTCCCGGCGCCAGAGGAGGTGGAGGCGACGATGACGAGCGGCACGGCTCAAGCGCGGGACCGGGGATCGGCGCTGGACCAAGGTCACGGCCCCGAGGCTCTGAACGCCGCTCAGGCGCGGCTGCTGGAGGAGGGCTGGTGCGTCCTGCCCGGCGTCCTGGCTCCGGATGAAACCGCGGACGTCCTGAAGCGGCTCTGGGCGGCGGCGGCGGAGAGCGAGCGCCGGGGCGTGCCGACCCACATGCCCGTCCTCGATCCCAACGCCCACAATGTGCGGGTCTTCAACCTGCTGGACATCGACCCGGTGTTCCGCGCCCTGATCCAGCATCCGGTGGCGATCCAGATCGTGCGCTCCCTGCTGGGGCCACGGTTCCTGATCTCCAATTTCACCGCCAACATCGCCCGCCCCGGCGCCCGCTCCATGGCCCTGCACTCCGACCAGGCCATCGTGGTTCCCGAGCCCTGGCATCATCCCTGGGCGCTGAACATCATCTGGTGCCTGACCGACGTGCGCTTCGAGAACGGCGCCACCCTGTTCCTGCCCGGCAGCCACCGCTTCGTGCGGCGCTCCGACCTGCCGCCCGATCCCAAGGCCCACATGCGCCCGTTCGAGGCGCCGGCCGGCTCGATCATCGCCATGGACGGCCGGGTCTGGCACACCTCCGGCGCCAACATCACGCCGGACGAGGACCGCGCCCTGCTGTTCGGCTACTACACCGCCGCCTTCCTCCGCCCGCAGGTGAACTGGAACGCGGCGCTCTCGCCGGCGGTGCAGGCCGGCGTGGGGCCGGACCTGCGGCGCTGGCTGGGACTGGACGCCGAGGCCAACGTCAACCTCGCCGCCCCCACCTTCGCCGGCGCACGGCCAGCCCGAGATGACTTAGGGGGCGCCGCATGAATTCGCCAAAACGTAGGAGCAGATCGATGTCAGCCCAGTTGGACCAGGCCACGGACGCGGGCTCGCCGCCAGGTTCGCCACAAGATGCGAAGGCGGGCAAGTTCGCCATCTATCGCGGGGCCGACGCGCCCTCGTTCTCCGAAATCGACGTGATGGACTACGACGGGTTCACGGCGGGCCTGCAGGAATCCTTCGCCAAACTGATCGCCGCCGGCTTCGAGGACGGGCAGACGGTGAAGCTGCTGTTTTCCGCGCCCGGATTCAGCCTGACCTACGCCTGGTTCAAGAGCGGCTTTCCCCTGCCGCGGCACACCCACAACGCCGATTGCCTCTACTACATCGTCGCCGGGTCCCTGACCCTCGGCTCGGAGACCCTGGGGGCCGGGGATGGCTTCTTCGTGCCTTGCGACGCGGCCTACACCTATGTCCCCGGGCCCGAGGGCGTCGAAGTGCTCGAATTCCGCAAGACGGACCATTTCAACATCAAGTTCCTGGCCGGCAATCCGGCCTTCTGGAACAAGGCGGTCGAGACCGTGACGGCGGAGCATCCGGGGTGGCTGAGCCAAACGCGGCCGCAGGATCGCGCCTCCGCGTGAACGCGACGGCCGGTGTTCCTTCTCTTCCCCCACCACTTCGTTCGGGGAAGAGAACAGCGAATCCGCGCGGGGCCCGACTCGATCAAGGTTGAACCCCGGTTCATGCCCCGAGCACACTCAGTGCAATCACACCTGGCGCATCCACATTGTTTGTGATTGCGTCTTGTGCATTCGCGCGAACTGGTCTTGTTATGCGCGCTCGCGGACGCCGGGGCTGGGCCGCAGAGTTTGGGAACCGAAACCCGTCCCATCTGTATTGTCTCGTGTCCCCGCCGAGCCGACCCTTGCAGGTTCAAGCGGCGCGCGGCGTTGGGGCGCGTTAGGAGTACGGCCATGGAGGTCGACCACAAGGTTCCAGACGCCGTCCGGGCGATCGCCCTGGATGTGCCGGAGTACTTTTTCTACCTGCTGTTCCAGGCCCAGCGCCGGCGCGACATGACCTTCGACGCGGCTCTGGCCGAGGGCGGGTTGAACATCACCCGTTGGCGGACCTTGTCGGTGATCCGCCGTCTGGACGAGTGCACCATGAAGGACCTGGCGGGCTTCACCGCCATTGACCGCACTACCCTGACCCGGTCCGTCGACCAGCTGGTGGAACAGGGACTGGTCAACCGCGCGACGCCGCCCGGCGATCGGCGCAAGGTCGTGCTCACCCTGACCGAGGCCGGCGACACCTTCTTCCAGGCCGCCATCGGCCTGCTCGACGCCTTCAACCGCGAGGCGCTGGAGGGCGTCTCCGCGGAACGCCAGTTGGTGGTGCTCGACGTGCTGCAGACCGTCCTGCGCAACCTCTGCGAGGCGAAAGACCAAGCCGAGGAGATCCTTACCTTCGGCGGCCGCGACCGCCACCGCGCGCTGGCCTGAGCGGCTCTAGAACACGACCGCCCGCATCCCGTTCAGCAGCACCCGGTGCTCGGCGTGCCACTTCACCGCCCGCGCCAGCACCAAGGCCTCCACGTCCCGGCCCACGGCGATGTAGTCGTCCACCGACAGGTTGTGGCCCACCCGCTCCACCGCCTGTTCGATGATCGGCCCCTCGTCCAGGTCCTGGGTGACATAGTGGGCGGTGGCGCCGATCAGCTTGACCCCGCGCTCATAGGCCCGGTGATAGGGCCGCGCGCCCTTGAAGCTGGGCAGGAACGAGTGGTGGATGTTGATGATCTGCCCCGGCCGCCGGGCGCAGAAATCCGCCGACAGGATCTGCATGTAGCGCGCCAGCACCACCAGCTCGGCGCCCTCGCCGCTGACGATCGCCTCCAGCGCCGCCTCCTGCGCCGTCTTGGTCTCGGCGCTCACCGGCAGGTGGTGGAAGGGCAGGCCGAACGAGCCCACCAGGTCGCGGAAGTCCCCGTGGTTGGAGACCACGGCCTTCACCTCTATGGGCAAGGCGCCCGTCCGCCAGCGGAACAGCAGGTCGTTCAGGCAATGGCCGAACCGCGACACCATGATCACCGTCGGCGTCTTGCGCGCCGCGTCGAACAGGCCGGTGGTCATGCCGTGCCGCCGCGCCACCGGCTCGATCAGGCCCTTGAGCCCCGCCAGTTCCAGTCCCCTGGCCGACTCGAACACCGTGCGCATGAAGAACCGCCCGTTGCCGGCGTCTCCGTGCTGCGCGCTTTCCAGGATGTTGCACCCGGCCTGCGCCAACAAGCTGGCGACGTCGGCCACGATCCCGATCCGGTCGGGGCAGGAGAGGGTCAGGACGAAGGTCGGATGGCTCATGCGGCGCACATGCCGGGAATGACGGCGAAAAGCTAGGGCGTGGCGGCTTCCTACTTGCTGATCCGCGACAGCTCGAATTCGGCCAGGCCGGGGGTCTCGCGCAACCACGCGGCCAGCTTGGCCAGGCCGTCGCGCTGGCCGGTCTGGGCCATGCCGTGGAATTCGAAGATTTCCCCGTCGTCGCGCAGGCCATAGCTGAGCCCCGAGAGCGTCACCTCCAGGCCGGTCAGGTCCGCGGTCAGCGCCGCCTCGGCGGGCGCCAGGCCGATCTGGTAGCGCAACACTATCAGGGCGTAGGTCTGCTGAGGCATTACCTCCTCCAGCCAGCGGAACAGAACCAGGGTGGCCAACACCGCCGCCGTCACCAAGCTCCCCGGACCATAGAGCCCCAGCCCCATCAGCAGGCCGATGGCTGAGGTCGCCCACAGCGCCGCCGCCGTGGTCAGGCCCTGGATGCTGACCCCCTCCTTGAAGATCACCCCGGCGCCCAGGAACCCCACCCCGGTCATCACCCCCTGGGCGATCCGGCCGGGATCCAGCCGCACCCGCCCCAGCAAGGAGGCGGGGACCAACTGGGGTTCGAAGGTGACGATCATCGCCGCCGCCGCCGCCAGGGCCACGATGGCGTGGGTGCGGAAACCCGCGGCGCGGCCGTTGTGGCTGCGCTCCATGCCCACCAGGCTGCCCGCCGCCCAGGCCGCGCAGAGGTTGATCGCGATCTCGCCGTAGTATCCGCCCATGGGCGCCAGTCTGCGCCGGAATCGAGGCTCGCCCTAGCCAGGATTGTTCATGGGCGCGGCGGGCATGGCGCTTCTGACACAGAAGACCCACAGTTTTGACCACTGACGCCCCTACAGCCCCCCCAGTGACCCCCAGTGATCCACCGGTGACCCCCCAGTGACCCCCAATATCCACCCCGTGATCCTCTGTGGGGGCGTCGGCGCGCGCCTCTGGCCCGTCTCCCGCCCCGACCGGCCCAAGCCCTTCGTCAAGCTGTTCACCAACCGCTCCCTGTTCCAGGACACCGTCCTGCGGGTCGCCCCCCTGCCGGGAGCCCCCCTGTTGGGCGCCTTGACGCCGTTGATCGTCTGCGGCGCCGCGCACGCCGCCCAAGTCACGGAACACCTTGCGGAAATCGGCGTCGACGGCCATTTGTTGGTCGAGCCGGAGGGCCGCGACTCCGCCCCCGCCATCCTCGCCGCCGCCGCCTGGGTGCGGGAGCATGATCCCGCCGCCCTCGCCCTCGTCGTAGCCAGCGACCACCACATCCCCGACGCCGCCGCCTTCCGC
>DASVMY010000265.1:0-3806 GCA_036384135.1 Caulobacteraceae bacterium
CTCCGGCCGCAGCGGCTCCCGCCGCCCCGGCGGCCGCGGCCACGCCGGCGCCGAAGATCGACACCGGCGACACCGCCTGGATGCTGACTTCCTCGGTCCTGGTGTTGATGATGACCATCCCCGGGCTGGCGTTGTTCTACGCCGGCATGGTGCGCAAGAAGAACATCCTGGCCACCCTGGCGCAGAGCTTCGGCGCCACCGCCCTGATCACCGTGCTTTGGATGATCATCGGCTACTCGATCGCGTTCACGGACGGAGGGAAGAACCAGGCCTTCATCGGCGGGTTCAAATACTTCCTGCTGGCGCCGATGGGCCTGAACGCGACCAGTTCGCTGGCGCCGACGATCCCTGAGTCCGTCTACATGTTCTTCCAGATGACCTTCGCGATCATCACGCCGGCCCTGATCGCCGGCGCCTTGGCCGACCGGATGAAGTACTCGGCGTTCCTGCTGTTCATGGGCGCCTGGCTGCTGCTGGTCTACTGCCCGATCGCCCACTGGGTCTGGGGCGGCGGCTGGCTGGGCACCAAGGGCGCGCTCGACTACGCCGGCGGCACCGTCGTCCACCTGAACGCCGGTACGGCGGGCCTGGTGGCGGCGCTGATGCTGGGCAAGCGCAAGGGCCTGGGCACCGAAAACTTCGCGCCGCATAACCTGGCGTACAGTGTCATCGGCGCCTCGCTGCTGTGGGTGGGCTGGTTCGGCTTCAACGCCGGCTCCGCGGTCACCTCCAACGTCAATGCGGGCATGGCCGCGGCCGCGACCCAAATCGCCACCGCCGCCGCGACCCTGGCCTGGATGACCGCCGAGTGGATCATCGCCAAGAAGCCCTCGGTCTTGGGCATGGTGTCGGGGGCCGTCGCCGGCCTCGTCGCCATCACCCCGGCTTCCGGCTTCGTCGACGCGGGCGGCGCGCTGATCATCGGCCTCCTGGCCGGCTTCGTCTGCTACGGCTCCGCCGTCCATATGAAGAAGATCTTCGGCTACGACGACGCGCTCGACTGCTGGGGCGTGCACGGCGTGGGTGGGGCTCTGGGCGCCATCCTGACCGGGGTGTTCGCCAAGAACTCCATCAACTCTCTGGCTCACGGCTGGCTGGCCGACGGCAACTTCGCCCAGATGGGCCTGCAGTTCCTCGATGTCGGGGCGACCTTCGTCTACTGCGGCGTGGTCACCTTCATCATCCTGGCGGTGCTGAAGTACACCATCGGCATCCGCGTCACCGAGGAAGTCGAAATCGAAGGCCTCGACATCAACCTGCACGGCGAAGTCGTGCACGGCTGATCCAAGCCTCAAGACGGTAAGCGTTGGGAGCGGGGGGCCTTCGGGTCCCCCGTTTTCGTTTGGGGGGGCGCAAGGCCGCCGCGCCGGCGGACCGTCCCTACCCCAGCGATCCTTTCAGCCGGCTGGGCCGCACCCACCACTCCGGATGCCGGCCGCTCAGCCGCGCCGCCAACCCTCTGGCCGCCTCGGCGTCGGCGACGATGGCGAAGCAGGTGGCGCCGGAGCCCGACATCCGGACGAACAGGCTCTCGGGTTGGGCGCGCAGAACGTCCAGGGCGCCGCCGATTGCCGGCGTCAGGCCGATCGCGGGCGCCTCCAGGTCGTTGCGGGTCCCTGCCAGGAAGTTGACCAGGGCGCGGACGTCGGCCATCGGGGCCGGCCAGGGCGGCGGCTCGGCGCCGCCGGGGGCGCCGGCGTCGTCATAGGCCCGGTAGACGGCGCCGGTGGGCGACAGCACGCCGGGATTGACCAGCACGATATCCAGGTCGGGAAACACTGGCGGCGGCGCCAGGTCGTCGCCCCGCCCGGTGGCGAAGGTCGGCAGGGCGGCCAGGCAGGCCGGCACGTCGGAACCCAGGCGCCGGGCGATATCGGTCAGGGGATCATCCTTGCCCTCTCCCGCCCGCAGGTTCAGCGCCGCCTTCAGCAGCTGCAGCGCCGCCGCGGCGTCCGCCGAGCCGCCGCCGATCCCCGCGGCGATAGGCAGGCGCTTGTCCAGGGTCAGGCGGAAGCTCGGCCAGTCGCCCTCGAACGCCGCCAGGGCCATGTCGCGGGCCCGGACCACCAGGTTGTCGCCCAGCGGCGAGAGCCCTTCGCCGAATGGCCCGGTGATCTCGAAACGCATCTGTTCGTCGGGCTGATAGCGGATCAGGTCGCCCACATCCGCGAACGCCATCAGGCTGGAGAGCGGATGATAGCCGTCGGCAGCCAGGGCCCCGACGTGCAGGAACAGGTTCACCTTCGCCGGAGCGAGGCGTTCGAGGATCGCCGGCATTGGAACCTACTGGCCGGCGACGACGGCCGGCGCCGGCGATCCGTCCAGGCCCGACTTCAGCTTGATGTCCACCGCCGCTTTGGTCTTGGCCGAGGGCGCCAGGATCAGCACGCGGCGCCACTGGTAGTCGGCCTCGGTCTTGCGGCCCACGCGCCAATAGGCGTCGCCCAGGTGGTCGTTCACGTCCGGATCGGCCGGCTCCAGCACCACAGCGTCCTCTAGCTTGGCCACGGCGGTCTTGTAGTCGCCGAGCCGGTAGTAGGCCCAGCCCAGGGAGTCGAGCATGGCGCCGGACTGGGGATTGGCGTCCACGGCTTTCTTGACCATGGCCAGGGCCTCGTTCAGCCGCTCGCCCCGGTCGATCCAGGAATAGGCCAGGAAGTTCAGCAGCTCCGGCTCGTCGGGGCGGATCTTCAGCGCCAGGGTCAGGTCCCGTTCGGCGTCCTGCCAGCGCCCGGCCTCCTGCAGCGAGGCGGCGCGGGCATAGAGTAGGCGCCAGTCGGGATGGTCGGCCTCGGAGGCGATGACCTTGTCCAGGATCTTGGCCGAGTCCTCGTACTGCTCGTCGGCGCGCAGCAGGTCGGCCAGGTTCACGGCGGCCTCCAGGCTGGCGGGGGCGGCGGCGAAGGTCTCGCGGGCGACCTTCAGCGCGGCGTCGTGGTCAGCGCCGTTCTGATAGGTCCAGGCCAGCTTGTTGCGGGCGGTGATGTAGCGGTCGGTGCCGGGCTTCAGCCGGCTGTAGGCGTCGCGGGCGGCCTGTTGGTCGCCGTTGTTGCTGAGCACGTCGCCCACCAGCATCCAGGCCTCGTCACGGCCGGGATCCAGGCGCAGGGCCAGGCGCAGATAGGCCAGGGCCACGTCCTGCTGGTGCTGGATCATCAAGGTGGCGGCCGGGGCGATCATCGACTCGGCGGCGGCCTGCCGGATGGTGGGCATGGCCGGCGCGGGCTTGCGGGCCTTGGCGCGGGCCAGGCCGTCCTGCAGGTCGCTGTTGTCCGGGAACCGGGCCAGGGCGGCCTGGTAGACGGCGGCGGCGTCGGTGGCGCGCTTGCGGCGCTCCAGCATGGCGCCGTAGTTCAGGGTGGCGAGGGCGCCAGGATCCCCCGAAGCGATCAGCGACTTGTAGTGGGTTTCCGCCTCGTCATAGCGCCTGGCCCGCTCGAACAGGCGCGCCTGGCCCAGGTTGGCGAAGAACTGGCCGATGGGATCGCCTGGCAGCTGCAGGTGGATGATCGAGCCTTCGACGTCGCCGGCCGCGGCCGCGGCCCACGGCGTCACCAATATAGCCGCCGACCTGTGCGGATAGCCGATGTCGCTGCTCTTCAGGATCGCCAGGGACGCCTTGCCGTTGTCCTCGGCCAGGGCTTCGACGCCCCGCACCAGGGCGCCCAGGCGCAGCACGGCGGGGTCGGCGTCCGGGCCAGTGGGGGCCAGGGCGGCGGCCTTTTTGATGTCCCCGGCCAGCAGGGCGGCGGAGAAGGCGCGGTCGCCCAGGAAGCGGTCCTGGCCGTCGCCCTGGGCCGCGGCGG
>DASVMY010000266.1:0-8566 GCA_036384135.1 Caulobacteraceae bacterium
GGCCCGCGAGGAAAGCCGCGGCGGCCACTTCCGCGCCGACTACCCGCAGACCGACGAGGACGCCCAGCACACCCGCCTGACGCGGACCACCGCCGCGGACGAACGGCGGGAACGCGCCGCGTGATCGCTCCCCTCCCGGACGCCCTGATCGAGCCCATTGTCCGCGCGGCCCTGGCCGAAGACCTCGGCCGCGCCGGCGACATCACTTCGGAAGCCTGCATCCCCGCCGACGCCCGTTTCGAGGCCAACTTCGCCGCCCGAGGCGCCGGCGTGATCTGCGGCGCCGACTGCGCCCGGCTGGCCCTCTTCGCACTGGACCCCACCGCGCGGTTCGAGGTGATCGCGGCGGACGGCTCCGACGTCCAGCCCGGCACGGTGGTCGCCCGCGCCGAGGCCAACGCCCGCGCCTTCCTCTCGGCCGAGCGCGTGGCCCTGAACCTGATGGGCCGGATGAGCGGCATCGCCACCCTTACCGCCGCCTATGTCGCCGAAACGTCCGGCACGGCGGCGCGGATCATCGACACCCGCAAGACCACCCCGCTGCTGCGCGCCCTGGAGAAGTACGCCGTGCGCTGCGGCGGCGGGGCCAACCACCGTTTCGGCCTGGATGACGCCATCCTGATCAAGGACAACCACGTCGCCGCCTGTGGCGGGGTCGGTCCGGCCCTGGAGCGCGCCAAGGCCCGCGCCGGCCACATGGTCAAGATCGAGGTCGAGGTGGACAGCCTGGACCAGTTGATCGAGGCCCTGCCCTACCGCCCCGACGTGATCATGCTGGACAACTTCGCCTTGGACGACCTGCGCCGCGCCGTGGACCTGGCGAAGGGCCAGGCGGTGCTGGAAGCCAGCGGCGGGGTGAGCCTGGCCACCGTCCGCGCGATTGCCCAGACCGGCGTCGACCTGATCAGCGTCGGCGCCCTGACCCACTCCGCCCCCAACTTCGACATCGGCCTGGACGCGGCTTGAGGGGGCGGAGTGGCGGCCTTGCGCCCCCTCCACCATTTGGCTGCTAGCCAAACGGTCCCCCTCCCCCGCTCGTTGGCGGGTGAGGAGGAGAAGCCGCCGACTCTGTTCTCCTCACCCGTGTAGCGCAGCGAAACGGGGGAGAGGGACCGTCCGGCGAAGCCGGATGGTGGAGGGGGCGCGGGGCAACCGCACGGTCGCTCTACCCCCTAAACCGCCGCCATCAGCCGCGCCGCGGCCTGTTCCGCCGCCGCCTGGCGTGCGGGCCGCGATCCGGCCATCCGCGCCTGGAAGCCGGCCAGGATCTCAGGCGGCGCCGTTTCCGGCCGTCCGGAGTTGAACGGCGGAGCCGGGGCGTATTCCAGACCCAGCTGGATGGTTTGCGCCACCGCCGGGCCGGCGATCTCGGCGGCCAGGGTCAGGGCGAAGTCGATGCCGGCGGTGACGCCGCCGCCGGTGAAGATGTTGCCGTCGCGCGCCACGCGGCCCTCGTCCGGGATGGCTCCGAACATGGGCAGCAGCTCGCGCCACGCCCAGTGGCACGCCGCCCGCTTGCCCTTCAACAGCCCCGCCGCCCCCAGGATCAGCGAGCCGGTGCACACCGAGGTGACGTACTTCGCCCCGGCCGCCAGCCGCCGGATCTGGCTCATGAACGCCTCGTCGTTCATGGCGTCGGTGCAGCCAACGCCGCCGGGAACGCAGAGCACGTCGCAGGCCGGGATGTCGGCCAGGCGGCTCAGATTCGAGAAGGTCAGGTCGTCCGACGTGATCGGCTCGCCCGCGGCGCTGGCGGTGATCACCTTGGCGCCGGGCAAGCGCGACAGGAACTGGTGCGGGCCGGTGAAGTCCAGATGCGTCACCCCCGGATACAGGGCGAAGACGATCGTAGGACTGGGGGTAAGCTGTGGCGCGGGCATGTCGGCTCTCCTTGGTCGGCGTTGACGGCGCAGCATGCCCTGGGATACCCCCTGGCTGAAATGCCATAGTTCCCGCGAATTCCGCCAAGGCGCCCCGCATGACCCGCACCATCGGCTTCCTGATCTTCCCCGACCTGCAGATCCTCGACCTGGCCGGCCCCATGGCCGCCTTCGAGATCGCCGGGCGCCTCCAGCCGGGGGCCTACCGCCTGGCCGTGATGGCCGCCCAGCCGGGCCAGGTGGCCAGCTCCTGCACCGCCGCCCTGGCGGCGGGACCGCTGGAGCCGGCGGCGAACCTCGACACCCTGGTGGTGGCCGGCGGGGCCGGCACGCGGCAAGCCTGCGAGGACCCCGTCCTGTTGACCTATGTCCGGCAAGCCGCCCTCCACGCCCGGCGGGTGACCAGCGTTTGTTCGGGGGCCTACGTCCTGGCCGCCGCGGGCCTGCTGGACGGCCGCCGCGCCACCACCCACTGGGCGCGCTCCACCGACTTCGCCCGCCGCTTCCCCGCCGTACGCCTGGAGCCGGACCGCATCTTCGTCCAGGACGGCTGCGTCTGGACCTCCGCCGGCATCACCGCCGGCATCGACCTGGCCCTGGCCCTGATCGCCGAAGACCTGGGCGAGGCGGTCGCCCGCCAGACCGCCCAGCACCTGGTGGTCTACCACCGCCGCCCCGGCGGCCAGTCGCAGTTCTCCGCCCTTCTGGACCTGGAGCGGCCCGAGGGCCGCTGCGGCAAGGTTCTCGACTGGGCGCGCGAGCACCTGACCGAGCCCCTCACCGTGGAGCAGCTCGCCGATGTCGCCGCCATGAGCGCCCGCAACTTCGCCCGCGCCTTCGCCGCCGAGACCGGCGTCACCCCCGCCAAGGCCATCGAGCGCCTGCGCCTGGACGCCGCCCGCGCGCGCCTTGACGCCGGCGCCGATAGCGTGGACCAGATTGCCCGCCAGACCGGCTTTGGAGATTCCGACCGCATGCGCCGCGCCTTCCTCCGCGCCTTCGGCCAGCCGCCGCAAGTCTTTCGCCGGACCGCCCGCGCCGCCGCATGACCGGCCGCCCTCCACTGATCGGCCGCCACCGCCACTCTCGCACCGTCGAGGCCTGGAAGAGCCTGGGCCCCGGCCTGATCACCGGCGCCGCCGACGACGACCCCAGCGGCATCGCCACCTATTCCCAGGCCGGCGCCCAGTTCGGCCTGGGCATGCTGTGGACGGTGATCGTCACCTATCCGCTGATGGCCGGCTTCCAGCAGCTGGTGGCCGAGATCGGCCGGGTCACCGGCGAGGGCCTGGCCGCCAACATCCGCAAGATTTTCCCCCGCTGGCTGCTGAGCGTGATGCTGCTGATGCTGGTGGTCGCCAACACCATCAATATCGCCGCCGACGTCGCCGCCATGGGCGAGGCCGCCGGCCTGCTCCTGCCCAAGGCATGGATCAGCACCTACACCATCGTCTTTGGCATCGTCTGCCTGGTGCTGGAGGTGCTCATCCCCTACCGCAGCTATTCTCAGGTCCTGAAGTGGCTGACCCTGGCGCTGCTCTCCTACGTCGCCATCGTCTTCACCGTGAAGGCCCCCTGGGGCGAGGTCGCCCGCGGCGCCCTGCTGCCGCACATCGATTTCAACCGCGCCAGCCTGATGATGATTGTCGCCATCTTCGGCACCACCATCAGTCCCTACCTGTTCTTCTGGCAAAGCTCGCAGGAGGTGGAGGAGCTGGACGCCAACCACGCCGCCCACGCCCTCAAGGGAGCGCCGGACGAGGCGCCGGGGGAGATGCGGCGGATCACCCTCGACACCTGGATCGGCATGGCCGTCTCCAACCTGGTGGCCTTCTTCATCATCCTGACCACCGCGCTCACCCTGCACGCCCATGGGGTCACCGACATCACCACCACCGCCGAGGCCGCCTCGGCCCTGAAGCCCATCGCCGGGCCCCTGGCGTTCGGCCTGTTCGCGCTCGGGGTGATCGGCACCGGCATGCTGGCGGTGCCGGTGCTGGCCGGGTCCGCCGCCTATGCGGTGGCCGAGGCCCGCGGCTGGCCGCACGGCCTGAACCGAAAGCTGAACGAGGCGCGCGGCTTCTACGGCATCATCGGCCTGGCCACGATGGGGGGCCTGGCCCTGGTGTTCTCCGGCTTCGACCCGATCCGCGCCCTGGTCTGGGCGGCGGTGATCAACGGCTTCGTGGCCGCCCCGATCATGGCGGTGACCATGCTGCTGGTCTCGCGCAAGGACGTCATGGGCGCGTTCACCGCCCCCGTCTGGCTGCAGGTCCTGGGCTGGGCCGCCACCCTGCTGATGGCCGTGGCGGCGGTGGGGATGGTGCTGGCCTGAGGGGCCTTAAGGCAGGAGCGAAGTCGGGTCTGATGGGTTTGGCAGCGCGTCGGCCTTGCGCCCCCACCGTCACTCAGCGCTGGCGCGCTGAGCGCCACCTCCCCCGCATCGCCTTCGGCTCGCATGGGAGGAGGGGGTTCGGCGCGATCTTCTCCTCACCCGCCAACGAGCGGGGGAGGTGGCGCGGCGGGCAGCGCCCGTCGTGACGGAGGGGGCGCAAAGCCACCGCGCCAACCTAGGTCGAACTTTCTCTAGGACGCCGCGCCCGTGCTGACAGCCGCCGCCTTGGCCGGCGCATCCGCCGCGGGCTTGGACGCCGAGACCGGAACCGTGGCTGAGGCCGGCTGGCCGGCGGAGGCCGCCGATGGGGCCGCGGTCAAGCTGGCCAGGTGGGCAACGGCCGCGCCGTCGGCGGTCGGAGAGTCGCTCGCGCTGGCGTAGACCGGGCGATCCGCCGGCTCTGTGACGGCCGGGTCGGGCCGCCGCTCGACGGCGTAGACGCCGCCCTGGAAGGCGCCGGTTCCGCCGCCATGGGCGCCGAAGCGGTAGAACTGGTGGGCGCCGATGCGGCCGACCACCTGCATGCTGCTCCACATCCGGCCCAGATAGGCGGCGTGGAAGCTGACCGCCTCGCCGGCTTGGGTCATCACATAGCCGCCCAGCGCCCGGACCGCGACCTTGCGGGCGCTTTCCCACATGGCCGGCGACTTGGCGCGGCGCATGGCGCCGTCGCAGATGAAGCTGAACTGGCAGTGGCCGCTGGCCGCGCCCTGATAGACCACGCCGCAGACCGTCTTGGGAAAGGACGGATGGCGCACGCGGTTGAGCACCACCTGGGCCACCGCGGCCTGGCCGGCGGCGGTGTCGCTGCCGGCTTCGTAGTAGACGGCGGCGGTCAGGCAATCCAGGTCGCGGGAGGATTCCAGCACCCCGGACAGCTTGAACGGCTGGGCCGCCGGACCGCTGGTCAGGGTCGGCCCGGTCGAAACCTTGGTGGCCTGCAACGCCGCGGGCCGATCGGTCCGCGCCCCTTCAAGGGACGGGTCCTGCCGCCGCGCGACCGCCAGGGCGCCGGGCGCCATGGCCGAGGTGGACTGTTGGAGCGCGGACTCGGAGAACCCCGCCGCGGCGGCCTTGGCCAACCGCTGGATGCGGGCTTGCTCGGACGCTTGCTGAACTCTTCCGCCGGCCATGTAGGCGCCCCCAAGGGCGACCCCCAGACCGGCGCCAATCAATACAGCACCGACCAGCGCGCGCGCTTCACCGCGCGTCTGCGTAAATGAAAACAAGAATTTCGTGTCCTATGCGACGAGGGCGGATGCGCCCCCCGAGATCGGCCCTGAGCGCCCGGATTTCCCTCTCGGGACGGCTCAGATGCGGAGTTCGACCGGTACACGGTGGTCGAACACGGCCCTTTAGTACTGCCGTGTGTGGCAGGATTGTGGCCGCCGCGCAACCCCTTGCTGCAGTGCAGCACAAAACACGGCCCCGTTAACCATTGCCTTTGGCGCTTCGATCTTCCCCAATGCGAACCCTTGAAGGGCCTCGCGCGGCCTCGGTCGCCCAAGCGGGACAACGTTAACGATCACCTGTTTGCAGTGCAGTATTTGGAAGAACCTTGGTCACCGGCGTGGCGAATCGGCTGCCCGCGATTCGCCGCGCCGTCGGAACGGTTCGAGCGCCATGGAACCGGCCGGCTCCCTATCTATAGTGTTGGCATGAACCGATCGCGGGAGAACTCAGGCATGGCGTGGCGTCAGGCGATCGTGCTCGGAGCGCTGTTGTCGGCGACAGCCCTGGGTGCGGGCGGCTTACCCGCCGCCGCCCAGACCGCGCCGCACAAGCCCACCCCGCTGGAGGCCCGCGCCGCCGGCGGCATCACCGCGGTGATGCAGGACCGCTGCGACGAGGCCGCCGCCACCCTGAAATCCATCTATCAGGATCCGCAGTTCGCCGGGCTGGAGGCCCATATGCGCGCCGCCATCCTGGAAGGCGCCGACATCTGCGAGTCACGCCTTGGCCACATGCAGGCCGCCTACGACCTCTCCCGCCGCGCCATCCAGGAGCCGCAGGCCACCTCGGTGGCCTGGAGCCTGCACATCGACCTGGCCATGAACCTGTCGCGGCCTGGCGACGCCATGTCCGCCCTGGTGGCCGTGGCCCGACGCTCGCCGGCGATCCTGGCCGACATCAAGCAGGAGACCATCCTCTCGGCCTATGCCTACGCCGAGATCCTGCCCAACGCCGACGCCCGCCGCCTGGAGCTGCTGGAGGCCCTGGACAAGGCCTCCTGGCACTCCAAGGACCCCTTCGACGACCTCTCCGGCCTCAAGATCGACCAGATCCGCCTGCTCCTTGCCGCCCACCGCGAGGCCGAGGCCCGCGACATCGCCGGCCAGATCACCGACCCGGCCACCCGCATCGCCATGCTGGTGGACGACCGCTTCGCCCCGGTGGCCGACGCCGCCCGCACCGCCGACGTGGTCACCGCCACCCGCCGCGAGCTGGTCCGCATCCTGCTGCTGGCCAACACCCACCCCGACTGGCTCTCGGGCCCCTACCGGATCGCCGCCCTGCGCCTGCGCATCGGCGACAACGAGGGCGCCCTGCGCATCCTGCAGGACGCCCTGGACCGCTATCGCGACTTCGGCCCCAGCGCCTTCACCGACGGCGAGGAGAACATCGGCAAGATCCAGGTGCTCAAGGCCGAGACCCTGGTTCGCCTTGGCCGGCTCAGCGAGGCGGACGGCGCCTTCGCCGAGGCGGCGGCCGACAGCGGCCAGGACCAGCGCTTCGAGGAGAAACTCTCCTACGCCAGCTACCTGATCGACACCGACCGCTCCGCCCTGGCGCTGGACCTGCTACACGACGTCAAGGTCGAGCCCCTGACCGACAACGGCAAGGCCTATCTGGCGGCCATGCGCGCCTGCGCCTATTCGGTGATCAAGGACCCCGCCGCCGTCGCCGCCCAGATGAAGGTGGTGAACGCCCCCGCCGCCCTCGACTACGGCGCCCTGATCAACGGCCTGATCTGCGCCGGCGATCTCAATGGCGCCGCCAAGGCCTATATCGACCGCCTGGCCGACCCGGCCAAGCGAATGGACGCCCTGCTGGCGCTGCAGCACTACAAGCGCCCCGCCACCCACGGCCAGGAAGACAAGGCCTGGGACGAAGACTACCTCAAGGTCCAGGCGCGCCCCGATGTCCAGGCAGCGGTAAAGGCTGCCGGCGGCCACCTCGAAACCTTTGACATCTTCGATCCGGGGACAATTTGAGCCGTTCACCGTCTTTCTGCGCGATGGCTTAACCGCGATGGCGCATTCTGGCGCAAGACGAGGACTCGATATGACCACCATCATCCCGGCGACATCGGCGGTGAGCAGCGCCTTCGCCCGCTACGACCGGGCCAGCAGCGACCTGGCCCGAAGCGCCGCCAACAGCCAGGACATCGCCACCGCCGTGGCCAGCCAGATCTCCGCCAAGGAAGCGGTCGGCGCCAGCGTCGCGGTGATGAAGACCCAGGACGAAATGACCAAAACCCTGCTGGACATCACGGTCTGATTTCAGCGCCGGCGGCCTTGCGCCCCCTCGAAGCTCTCCCACCCCGTCACCCCGGCCGGAGCGAAGCGCGGAGCCGGGGCCGGCCGGGCCGCTTCCAAGACGAGCTCCGGCGAGGAGCCCGCCCGGCTGGCCCCGGATCTCCGCCGCTGCGCGGCTGCGTCCGGGGTGAAGGGGTTAGTTTCCCGGCTGCGGAAAGCGAAGGGCCCCCAACTCCCCTCACGCGTCCCAGAGCTTGAAGCTCAAATCCATGTTCGCCTGGGTCATCACCCGGCTGGCCTGGACGTAGAACTCGCTGGCCAGGGGGTTCAGCGGGCAGCGCGCCACCACCTCCACCTTCACCCGCCCGCCGTCGTAGTGGGGCCAGACCCCGCGGATCTGGCCGGACTCCACGAAGGCGATCTGGGCGTTGAGCTTGTCGCGCAGGGCGTCCAGGTGCGCCTCCTCGCCCGGCCCCCGCCAGCTGAGCGGGTCGGAGACCACCAGCACCGGCGTCTCCTCGTCGTCATCGAGGTAGATGTAGTCGACGATATCGGTCTCAAGCACTGACATGTGAAAGCCCCCGAATACTCCAACGATTCGAAAGGCCTAGAGTGAATCGCCCCGAACGCCTTGTTGGCGCTGTGGCGGGGTGAGTGCCAAAAGGCGGCCGAGGGCGAATTCGGCGGCTCGGAACCCCTCGGCGCCCAATATCCACGCCCGATCAGGGCAAGTTCTGACCATTCCGCGGTTGCCGCGGCTTAATTCGGCGACAGTTTACTTTTTAGCGAAGCTAAGAAAGTAAACTGTCGCC
>DASVMY010000267.1:0-20211 GCA_036384135.1 Caulobacteraceae bacterium
GGGCCGGTCTGCGCGCCGGTCGCTGGCGGGACGGGCGACGAGACCGGCCCGAACTGCAGCCAGCTTGACGCCACTACCGGCGCCGGTGGCGCGGCGACCGGCGCCGTCGGAAGCGTGATCTGCGCGGCCGCGGTCAAAGGCGCCGACAGCAGGATCAGCGCCGCAAGGGCAAAATGCGTTCGGCCAGGCGCCATGGCGAAAACGAGGATGTCTGGAGCCCGGAACCATGCACTGCGGCGCGGATCCGGGCTCCACACGACCCCCGAACGGGCCTAGTTCGGCAGCACGCGATGACCGCTGATCGTGCCGGCCACGTGCTGCAACAAGGTGACCCCGGTCGGATCGTAGACATCTTCGGTGAAGGGCCCAGCGAAGTTGGCGCCGGTCGCATCGACGGTGACGTCTTCGGTAAGAACGATCTTGGCCGCGAGTTGTCCGGTCGCCGGGTTGTAGGCCAGCGGGTAGTGCTTCAGGTGGTAGGCGTTGGGGCCGGACTGCCGCCACACGCCGAGGCAGAAGTTGCCGGACGCCGGCGCGTGGCCGCCGCTGTTCATGATCTCTGTGCCGTCGGAGTGCCACTCGGAGTAGCCCCAATCCACCTGGGCGCCGCCAGCCACGAGCGAGACGGACCACAGGCCGACGATGCCCTGGGCGCCGAGGTTCGCCGGCGTCACCCACGCCGAGCGGATCAGCTGAGCGTCGCTCGAGCCTACCTGGTCGGACGCCGGCAGGTTGGAAGCGCCGCCACACCCGGCGAAAGCGGCGGGCGCAAGCGCCGCCGCCGAGGTCAGGGCTGCCGCGCCGATGAACAAATTGCATATGGTCTTAGCCATGGTGGTCCCCGCTTTGGCTGACTCAGAGGCGAAACTGTGGTCGCCTGAAGCCATTGAGTTGGTTGCCGAGAGTGTTGATCTCGGCAACTAGGGGTATGCGTTCAGCACGAACTTGACCTTGGCGAGTTCCTTAATTCGCTCTGAAATTTTCCTGAAACGTACTGACACAAGCATGACTGGACGCGCTCGCTATCCAGCCATCGCCTGACCGAACCGGGGGCCGCGCTAATGGAGTCGCAAGACTATCGGATCGGCCGCTTCACCTTGAAGCCGTTTCGCCAGTTGTTCGAAGGCGACGTTCCGGTGGCGATCGGGCGCAAGGCCCTGGTCCTGCTCACGGTGCTGGCCAGGGCCGAGGGGGCGCTGGTCACCAAGGACGAACTGATGGCGGCCGTGTGGCCCAACGCAATCGTCGAGGACAACGCCATGCAGGTGCACATCGTGGCACTGCGCAAGGCGCTGGGACCAGCCGCCGAAAACCTGCGCACGGTGCACGGCCTCGGTTACCGGCTGGAGCTGACCCGCTCCGATGCGGAGGTCCCAGGGGCGCTTGCGAACAAGCCCTCGATCGCCGTGATGCCGTTCGCCAACCTCTCGGGCGACCCGGAGCAGGACTCCTTCGTCGACGGGATGGTCGAAGAGATCGTTACGGCCCTGGCGCGCTTCAGGTCGATCTTCGTTATCGGCAGCGGCTCGACCCTATCGTTCCGCGGCAAGGCCGTCAGTTCCGAATACGTCGGCCGCAGTCTCGGCGTCCGCTACATGCTCGAAGGCAGCGTACGCAAGGCGGGCGGCCGGGTCCGCATCTCGGTCAAGCTCTCGGAAGCCGCCAGCGGCGCGCAGGTGCTCGTCGACAAGTTCGAAGATACGCTCCTAGACGTGTTCGCCTTACAGGATCGGGTCGCACTGGGCGTTGCCGGCAAGATCGAGCCGACCGTGGAGGTCGCCGAGACCCGGCGCGCCACGGCCATGCCCGCCGAGAGCTTGGGCAGCTACGAGCTCTATCTGCGCGCGTGGGCGCTCGAGCGTACGTTCGCAAAGGACAATGTCCTGGCGGCGCTGGAACTGCTGAACCGCGCCATCATCCTCGATCCCGACTTCGCCCCGGCGCTGGCGCTGGCTTCGATCTGCCACCGCGTTATCTTCAATTTCCGCTGGACGGATGACCCGGAAAGCGTCCGCAGGCGAGGCGTCGAGTTGGGGCGACGCGCGCTGTCAACCGGCGCCGACGACGCCCGAGTACTCGCCAACGTGGCCAGCGCCCTTGGCTATCTTGAACCGGGTAGCCCCGACGCCACGCGCCTGCTCGACCGGGCCCTGGCGCTAAACCCCGGGTCCTCCACCGTTTGGTTCTACAGCGGTGTGCGCCGGCTGCAACTCGGCGAGACGGATGTCGGCCTTGAGCATCTGGATACGGCCCTGTGTCTCGACCCTATAGGGCCGGTTCGACCGAACCTTATCGGGTTCCAGGCCCACGGCCGATTTCAACAGCGTCGTTTCGCCGAGGCCGTGTTGCTGCTGCGGGAACTGGTTCAGGAGTCGGAAACACCACGGGGATACGGCTTCCTGGCCGCCTGTCTTGGCCAGCTTGGAAGGACCGAAGAAGCAGGGCGCGCCTTGGCCCGGTATCGGACTCTCACCCCACAACCGATCGACGAGTTCGCGCGAGCCCACCTCTTGAAGCCCGTTCACCGCGCGATGTTCATGCGGGGCATTGCCCTGGCAGAGGCTGGTGGCTCGCCGACCGTCTAGAGATCGCCAGAGCGTCCTTTGCCGACGGTGGGCCTTGCCGAGCCCCTTCCGGCGAAGCATGGACCTGCTCGATCGCGACGCGCAACAGTGTCGTGCGGGATCGTTATTCGAAACGAGGCACACTTAGACGTCACAAGGCGCTCAGGGCGATCCTATACGTTACGCAGACATATTAGTGTCCTCTCCGACTCTGTCAGCCATCTGGACGACACTTACCGCGTGGGTGAGACTGCGCCCGCGCGGAACGGTTGCGCGGCGAAACGGAAAGTCGGGGGGCTGCGGCGGCATGCCGGCGTTACGCCTTCGCCTGACGGTGGGGACCAGATGAACTGCAAGCTGCTCGGCGGTTCGTTTACGCTCGCCGGCCTGTGCGCTGTCCTGTGCAACGGGACGGTGCGGGCTGAGACCGCCGCCCAGGCGGCATCGCCCTCCAGCTCGGTCTCCGAGATCATCGTGACGGCCCAAAGGCGCGCGAAGTCCGTGCAGACCATTCCCGAGACCGTGGCTGCGGTCAGTGGCGAGGTCCTGGCCCAGGAGCATGTGAAAGACCTCTTCCAGGCAGTGACGCTGGCGCCGGGCGTGATCTTTTCCCGGGCGCCGGATGACGGCCTGGCGCTGACCTTCCGCGGCCTCGGAACGCAGGCGCGTCCGCAGGCATTTGACCAGTCGGTCGCGCTGTTCGTCGACGGCGTATTCATCGGCAAGGGGCGGCTCTACTCGACCTCGTTCTTCGACGTCGACCGGATGGAATTCATCAAGGGCGCCCAATCCACGCTCCTGGGCAAGAACGCCAGCCTTGGCGCGATCAGCGTCATCAGCCGCCAGCCCGGCGACACCTACTCGGCTGAGGCCAGCGCGGGCTACGAGTTCGAGGACGGCGGCTACATGCTCGACGCCGCCGGTGACCTGCCGCTCGGGCCGAACGTGTCCATGCGCCTCGCCGCGCACTACAACGACCTCAACGGTTGGGTTCACAACGATCGCACGGGCCACGACGGACCCGAGCACGAGGATCTCGGTCTGCGCGCCATTCTCCGCGCGGATCTGACCAAGCAGCTCAGGATCACAGCACTCTACCAATACGCCGACAACCGGCAGATCGGCGCGAGCTACCAGTTAGTCGGTCCGATACCGGCCGCCTACGGCGACGGCGTGCTCGACGATCACACCTCTCAATTCACCCTCGCGACATCGAGCGGCGAAACGGAGCACGCCACGCGCTCGCACCTGGCGAGCGTGGTCGGCGAAATGCAGTTGGGCAAATTCCAGCTCATCTCGCAAACGTCGTACGTCCGCTACGACCTCAACAACCTGGACGACTTCGACTTCTCTATCGACAACGCCGTGAACTTCGGAAGGCGGGAGAAATACGATCAAGTTTCTGAGGAACTACGCCTGCAGTCGCCATCCGGCGGCCGCTTCGACTATATGGCGGGCCTCTTCATTCTCAGCAGCCACTGGAATTCACAGGAAGCCCAGATGTGGGGCGTGCCCGGCTTCCCTCCCGCCGGTGGTCCGCCGCCAGGACAGCTGTTCAACGGACCGTTCGTCAATCACTTCGTCCAGGACTCCAGAGACTACTCCGGGTTCGCTTCTGGGTCCTGGCACATATCCAGCCGACTGAAGTTGTCAGGCGGCGTGCGCTACTCCGACGAGACCAAGAGCGTCGTCTTCAGTCGCTCGAATTCCGCGCCGATCACCGTCTGGAATACCATCGCCAATCCTCCCTTCGACCCGACCAACCTGTCGCATGAGGGGCGGTTGTGGGACGGCAACGTCAGCCTGCAATACGACCTGTCGCCCAGCGTGATGGTCTATGGCTCGTTCGGTCACGGCAGCAAGTCGGGGGGCTTTGTCGAGACCAACACGATCGCCGTTGATCCTTCGCTGTTGGTCGCCGGCAAGGTTCCGCCAGCCCTCGTCGCCGCGGGATCCGCCATCAAGGACGAGTACACCCGAACCTATGAGATCGGCCTGAAATCGTCGCTATTGGACAGACGCCTGCGCTTCAACATCGCCGGCTTTTGGACCGACATCACCAACTTCCAGAACACGGTGTTCACCGGCGGGCCCTTGGGCTTCATCACGTTCAACAGCCCTGTACGGAGCCGCGGCTTCGAGATCGAGAGCGCCTACCAGATCACGCCGGGCTTCCATGTCGACGGCGGCCTGACCTACGCCGATGCTTCGGGGGTAATTCAGCCGATCGATCCGGCCACGGGAGCGCTGGAAGTCGACGGGACCGGCGCGCCAATCCTCGCTCGCTACAGCCAGCCCCAAGCCCCCAAGCTGATCTTCAACGTGGGCTCTAACTACCAGGGCCGGCTGACCGACACCTTGCAGTGGTCGATCGGCGCGATTCTTCGCCATCGCAGCAAGATGTACAACCAAGTTCAGCAGGAATTCCCCTCCGCTCAGCTGACTACACTGGATCTCTCAGTCGGCTTAAAACAGGTGAACCAGCGCTGGGCGGTCGACCTCGTCGCCAAGAATGTGACCAATGCGATATCGCAAGACTTCGCCAGCCCCTCGGTCGATCCCCGCTTCGGCGCCTTCTATGGCGCCTACCTGGCAGGGCCGAATTCGTTGCGTACTGTCATGCTGTCAATTCGCGCCAAGTACTAAGCGCGCGATCGTCAACCTGAGAGTCACCGACAGCGACTGGAGCGTCGAATGGAACTGCCGGAATACAAAGGTCCCATCGTCAACACCGAGGTCGATACGAACAGATGGGACTTCGTGCCGCCGCGCACGGCAGACATCATTGTCGCCACCGGCTGGAAGGTGGGCACGACGTGGTCGCAAATGCTCTGCGCGCTACTGGTGCACGGACCAGAGTTGCCGCGACCGCTCGCGGAGCTGTCTCCCTGGCTCGATGGCGGTGCGTGGGATTACAACGAAGACGCGGTCGAAGTCTTGAACGCGCAGCCCTGGCGGCGTGTGATCAAGACGCATAGCCCGCTCCATGCGCTCAAATTTCGCGAGGACGCGTTCTATGTCACCTGCGGGCGCGATCCGCGCGACGTGTTCCTTTCCGCGATTGATCACAGCGACAACAGCACGCTGCCTGGAGACTCGGAATTGCCGCCAGATCGCGACAAGGCGTTCGCGGCCATGCTCGACTTCGATAGCGCGGGCCACATCCCCCGCCTTTTCGAGCACGTCGCCGGCTTCTGGCGGCATCGCGCGCTGCCCAACATCCTGTTCTTGCACTACAACGACATGAGCGACGATCTCGAAGGCGAGACCGCACGCCTCGCGGACTTCCTTGGTATCGCGCGTTCGCCGGATGAAATCCGCGCATTGGTTGGCCACGCGCGCTTCGATGCGATGCGGGCCGAGGCCGACAATCTGGTTCCCGGCTCGAACGTCCCTGGACGCTGGAAAAGCAACGCCGACTTCTTCCGCAAGGGCCGACGCGGTGAGTGGCGTGAAGTCTACAGCCCCGAAACCCAGGCGCTCTACGTCACCGCAACGCGCGCCCGCTACGATCAAACCATGCTCGAGTGGCTCGAAAACGGTCGCTCCGCGACCCGTGACCCAAGGGATCTTTGAGGGCGTCCCCCGGTGGCCCCTGGACCAGGCGCTCTTGCAAGCATCGACGAGAATGAAGCCGAAGATCGCGGTGACAAGTTATCCCGCACCACTCGGAATTTTCCTTCAACCATCCCGCCCCTTCAGACCATGCAGGCCAAGCCGCTCCACCCCTGGCTTGACTCGCGGCGCCGAACATGTTCTTGTTTTGTTCATGCTCGAACCACCCCCGCCCCTCTCGGCCGAACCGCCCTCCGAGGCCCACAGCGATGTGGATGCTGCGGCCGCGGCCCCCGACCCGGACGAGGTCATGCGGGCGCGGCATCGGGCGATGCTGGAAGCGGTGGCGCAGATGTCGCTGAGCCTGACCGCCGCCTACCACGCCAAGGCCATGACGGCGGTTCAGAGCGCCCAGACGCCGGAGGAGACCAACGCCGCGGCGGGCCTGGGCCGGGCCTTCAACCAGTCGGCGCGGACCATGCGCCAGACCCTGGCCCTGGAAACCCGCACCGCCGACCACAGCCGGCGCCATCGTGAGACGGAGCAAAAGGCCCGCGCGGCCGAGGCCGAGGAACGCGCCGAAGACGCGGCCGTGCGCCGCGCCCTCGTCGGCCACGCCGTCCAGGACGCCATCGAGGCCGACCCCCGCCCCCAGCCGGAGCGGGAGAACCTGCTGGCCAAGCTCAACGAGTTCCTGGACATGGCCGAGGACCAGTTCTTCCTCGACTTCTCCATCGGCCAGGCCGCCCAGCTGCTCTGCCAGGGCTACAAGGTCGACGTGGACCTGGCCCTCTGGCAGGACAAGAAATGGGCCCTCAACGAGGCCATGACCCGAACCCCGGGCTCGCCCTTCGCGACCTGGCGCAGAGCCGATGATCCCCTGGCCCAGCCGCCGTAATCTCACCGGCCGGTGGCGTAGGATGGCGGACGGGGTGGGATTCGAACCCACGGTGGGCGTGAACCCACGGCGGTTTTCAAGACCGCTGCCTTAAACCACTCGGCCACCCGTCCCCTGCCCTGCGCTTGGCGCCCGGCGGAGCGGGGCTTGTAGCAAAACCGTGGGCCGGGCTCCAGAACTCAACCGGCCTGAAGATGCAAGCCGATCACCAGCGCGCCGAACAGGCCGTAGAGCAGCGCCATGGCCGAGAGGAAGGCCGGCGTCACCCGCTTGGACCGGAACGCCACCCACAGGACAGCGATGCCGGCGGCGGTGATGGCCCCCGCCGCGATCAGGGTCCGCTCGAAGATCCAGGGGGTGAAGATGATGCCAAAGGCGCTGGGCACGGTGGCCTGGATCATCATCGCCCCGGAGATGTTGCACAGCGCCAGGCGCGTCTTGCCCTGGCGCACCCAGATCACGGCGTTGAGGATCTCCGGCAGCTCGGTGGCGATGGGGCTGAACAGAAGGGCGACCAGTTGCGGGCGCATGCCCAGGCGCGGACCGAGCGCATCCAACTGGCCCACGAACAGCTTGGAGCAGAGGAAGATCACCGCCAGGGCGGCCAGGGTCTGGACCACGGCCAGGGCGGCGGAAGGATTGGCAATCCCGGGCGCGATCTTCAGCGGCTCGAGTTCGTGCCCGCCCTCCTCCTGCTCGCCGCGCATCTCCTTCCAGAAGTAGGCGCCATAGGCGGCCAGGAACAGCACGCCCAGCCACGGCTTGAAGGCGAAGGCCACCAGGCCCAGGCCGATCTTGCAAAGGAAGATGACCAGGAACCAGGCCTGGTCGCGGCTGAGGTGGCCGTCCGGGTCCTTCAGGGCCGCCAGGTTGGCGCGGCCCTTGCCGACGATCAGCAGGCCGATGCCGACCACGGCGTAGGCCAGGGTGGCCAGGACCAGGGGGCCGCCCAGCGCGGCGCCGACCCCGATCTCCTTCTGGGCCGCGGTGGCGCCGAAGACCACGGCGACGAAGGTGACGATGCTCTCGGGCAGGGCCGTGCCGGCGGCGGCCAGGATCGTCCCGGTGGCCTTCTCGCCGAAGCGGAACTTGCGCCCCACCCATTCGACGCCGTTCACGAACACCTCGCACGCCAGGTAGATGGCGAGCGCGTTGGCCAGCAGCAGGCCGATAACTACGGGCAGGGATTGCATTCGTATCGCTCGGGGGTCGGACGAACATACCAAAGGGACCAGCGTCCTCGCCCAACCCATGGACGAACGCCGAACCCGATGGTCTCGCCAAGTCGAACTGACCGTCCGCGCCACGGCGGTTATGCCGAGTATGTTGGCGCGAGCCCTTCTGATACGCGAAGGCGGCTACTCCCCAAGGAGCGGAGCCTGACTAGGCGTCGACGGGCGGCGCGTCAACTGTTCAGCGACGGTCAGCCGTGCTCCTATGGCGCCAGGGAACCGAAGAGCGCGGAACGAGGATGGAGCCATGACCGAACGAGCGCAGATCATCAACCGCAGCCTGGAGCTGATCGGCGAGCGCTGCGCCGACCCCACGCCCCTGGTCTACGATCGCCTGTTCGCCGCCAACCCACAGATGCGCGAGCTCTTCCTGCGCGACGAGAACGACAGCGTCAAAGGCCACATGCTGTTCGAAGTCATCGAGGCGATCCTGGATTTCGAGGGCAAGGGCGCCTACGCCCGCAACCTGATCCTGTGCGAGATCGTCAACCACGAGAACCTGGGCGTGCCCAAGGACGTGTTCGCCACCTTCTTCGCTGTAGTCATGGAGACCTTCCGTGACCTGCTGGGCGCCGACTGGACGGCCGAGGTGGACGGCGCCTGGCGCGGCGTCATCGCCGACCTGAACGGGCTGACGGCAGCGTATGCCTGATCGGCTCAGCGCCCCCGCGACGCCATCCAGGACTGCCACATCAGCAGGGTCCACACCCGGGCTTCCACCGAGGTGTCGCCGCCCACATACCGCCGCCAAACCTTGGCCACGGCGGCGGGTTTGAGCAGGCCCTGGCGGCGGACAGTGGCCGGATCCAGCAGATCCTCGGCCCAGGCGCGCAGGTCGCCGGTCAGCCAGCCATGCAGGGGCACGGAGAAGCCCATCTTCGGCCGCTCGATCAGCGCCCGCGGCACATAACGGTCCAGCACCTGGCGCAGCAGCCATTTGCCCTTGCCGTCGCGGACCTTCATCTCCATCGGCAGGCGCCAGGCGAAGGCGGCGATACGCGGGTCCAGCAGCGGCACCCGCGTTTCCAGGCTGCTGGCCATGGCCGCGCGGTCGACCTTGCAGAGGATGTCGCCAGGCAGGTACTCGACGGTGTCGCGCCAGATCAGCTTCTCGATGTCGTGGTCAAAGTCAGGCGACAGCGGCCGCTCGCCCGGCAGGATGTCGTCGCCCTCCATCAGGTGGTTGGGATCGGCCCAGGACGACATGGTGAAGTCGTAGAGCTCGTCCTGGCTGCGGGCCTGCATCCAGCCGGCGGCGCGTTTGATGTGCGGCGCCAGGCGACCCTTGGCGGCGAACTGCTTGGCCACGGGGCCGAGGCCAGCCAAGGCGCCTTCCAGCATCGCCATCGGCGTCGCCTCCAGCATCCGGCCCACGGCGCGGCGCATGGGCACCTTCTGGAACCCGTTCCACAGCCGTGGCACGCCCGGATAGCGCACGTAGCCGCCGAACATCTCATCGCCGCCGTCGCCGGTCAGACAGACGGTGACATGCTGGCGCGCCAAACGGCTGATCAGGAAGGTGGGGATCTGGGAGGCGTCAGCGAACGGTTCGTCGAACATGGCGCCCAGTGTGGGCACCACATCGCGGGCGTCGGCCATGGTGACGTGGAACTCGGTGTGCTCGGTGCCGATGTGCTCGGCCACCGCCTTGGCGTGGCCGGCTTCGTTGAATTCGGGGTCCTCGAACCCGGCGGTGAAGGTCTTCACCGCCCGGCCGGTCTGGGCCTGCATCAAGGCGGTCACCAGCGACGAATCCACCCCGCCGGAGAGGAAGGCGCCCAGGGGCACGTCGGCTTCCATCCGCTGCTGCACCGCGTCGCGCAGCAGTTCGTCCAGCGCCTGGGTCGCCTCGGCCTCGTCCGCGAACCGGTCGCGGCGGCCTTCACTGACCGCCTCGCCCAGGGTCCAGTAGGGCGCGATGTCGGGGATCTGGCCTTCTTCCAGGGTCAGCAAACAGCCCGGCGGCAGCTTGAACACGCCCTCATAGATAGTCTGGGGCGCGGGGATGTAGGCCGACTTGAAGAAGGCGGACAGGGCCGCGCGCGAAATCTGCAGCCCCGGGCCCACCAGGGCTTCGATGGCCCCCAGCTCGGAGGCGAAGGTCAGGCCGCCGCCCATGGCGGTATAGTACAGCGGCTTTTCGCCGAACCGGTCGCGGGCCAGGGTCAGGGTGCGCTCGGAACGGTCCCAGACGGCGATGGCGAACATGCCATTGGCCCGCTTGAGGGCGCCGTCGACGCCGAACCTGGCGATGGCCTCGATCAGCACCTCGGTGTCGGACCGGCCCTTCCAGTTGACGCCGCCCAGAGCGTCCATCTCCCGGCGCATATCGCCGTGGTTATAGATCTCGCCATTGAAGACGATCAGAAAGCGGCCGCAGCCGGAGGCCATGGGCTGGTGGCCGCTGGGCGTCAGGTCGATGACCGAGAGCCGGCGATGGCCCAGCCAGACGCCGTCGTCGCGCCAGCTGCCTTCAGAGTCGGGGCCGCGGTGGCTGAGGCTGGAGAGCGCCGCGCTCGCATCGCCCGCACTGACGGGCCGGCGACCCAGGCCGACAGCCCCGGCTATGCCGCACATACGGCCACCCTATACGCGCAGAGAGCCACGCTCGTCCGCATGCGCCCCAACCCCCTGATACCAGCGGAAACACCGCCCCCGTTTCACTAGACGCCGCCCGGGGCCCTCTCCCGCAAGGGGAAATGTCGAAATGCGACAATTTAGTAGGAAATCACACGGAACCTGCCGGTGCGCCCACTGTAGGCGGTAGGCCGGCGGCCTTCAGGACGACCTCGATCCGCTGGTCCCAGGTGTGCTCGGCCAGCACCCGTCGCTGGCCCGCGGCGGCGATGTCCCGGGCCTTGCCGGCGTCCGACGCCAGGTCGATGAGTTTGGCCATCCCGCTCTTGAGGTCTTGCCACCGGAACAGGCTGATCTCGCGGTCTTCCTCGAAGGCGGCGCCGTAGAACCGGCTGTAGTCGGAAAACACCGCCGCCCCCGCCAGCAGCGCCGACAACGGCCGCTCGTGCGAGCCGCCGCCGAAGTTGCCATTGGTGTTCAGCACCACGCGCGAGCACCGCATCAGCTCGCTCATCCGCGACATCGGCACCGCTCCCTCGTAGGTCGCCCGCTTGAAGCGATAGAGGTCGGCGTCCCAGCCCAGGCCGCAGATGCGCACCGGCAGGCCGGTCTTGGCCAGGGCCTTCACGAACTCGAACCGCCGCGTGCAGCGCACCTGCACGTCCAGGTGCCGCGCCGCGCGCCGCGCGCCGGCATTGGCGGGGTCGGACAGGTCCAGGCCGCGGGACGCCAACACCTGGTCCAGGGCCTCGTGCGGCGGCATCCATTCCACCGAGAGGGCCAGGTCATAGGCGTCGTCGAACACCTTGCGGGTGGGGGCGTCGGCGTCGGCCCAGGGCGTGGTCTTCAGCTTCTGCAGGGTGCCGCACCACAGGACCTCGATGTCGCGATCCCGGCCATAGGTCTCGCCGTCCTGCGCCACCGGAATGGCCTCCCCCACCGCGGCGTGCGGGCAGAACCCGGTGTTCACGAACCGCTGTGGTCCGTAGATCGAGGCCAACGCCTCTACCTGAGTGGGATCCACCATCAGCAGCGCCGTATCGGCCGGCGTCGCCTCCAGCCGCTGTTCCTGGCTGAGGATATAGTCCACGTGCCAGACCACATGCGTGGCGCCGAACATCTGCGCCATGGTGCGGCCAGGGCCGTCGCGGGCCTCGCCCAGCATGTTGATGCTGAACACCAGGGCCGTCGGTCCCGCGCCGGCGGCTTCGAGGATCGGGATGATCGGCGTCTCGACGCCCTTCAGGTCGGTGATGTCGGCCTGGTAGCCGCGCCGGGTCAGCGCCGCCGCCGCGTGATCAATGAAAGTTCGGGTGCCTTCGTACTGCGAAGACCCCTTCAGGAGCACGGCGCGCAAAGCTCAATTCTCCACGGCGATTCGGCGTCGATTCCTGGCCCGCAACAGGAAGGGTTTGATTAACGCCACCATTAGCCGCGGTCGATGGTCGCGGCCCTGGCCGTTTGGAGGCTTCCCAACGGCGCTGCGCCCCGGCAAGAGGCGCTGATGGATCAAGACGCCGACATCCTCGTGGACGCCCGGGGCCACCGTTGCCCGGTGCCGACCTTGAAGCTTCGCCGAGCCCTGGAGCAGGCCCCGGCCGGCGCGGTCGTGCGCTTGACCGCCGACGACCCCCTGGCCAGGATCGACGTTCCGCACTTTGCCGGCCAGGTCGGCGCGACGGTGCTGGAAACGTCCGATCTCAATGGGGCGGCGGTTTTCCGAGTTCGGAAGGCGCTCTGAAACACGGCTCGCCAAAACGCATGCGGCGCGCCGCTCCGCTGGGACCGACGCGCCGTCAGGATGCTGTCCTGATCAACCAGTCGACGCTACGAGGGACGGGAGAGCGCGGCGACCGATCGACAATGCCAAACTATCGATCTGCGCCTGAACCCAAGCTGAACGGATTCGCCAGGATTCAAAGCGCGCCCTGCGACTGCAGCGCCGCAATCTCGGCGCTCGAGAAACCCCAGTCGGCCAGCGCCGTCTCGTTGTGCGCCCCTATGGCCGGCGGCGGCCCCTGGATTTCCCCGGGCGTGGCTGAGAATCGCGGCGCCGGCGCCGGCTGGATCACGCCCTCCACATCGACGAAGGTCTTGCGGGCGACGTTGTGGGCGTGTCTTGGCGCCTCGTCCATGGTCAGGACCGGGGCGAAGCAGACGTCGGTGGCCTCCATCAGTTCGCACCACTCGTCCTGGGTCTTGGTGGCGATCACCGCCGCCAGCTTGTCGTGCAGGACCGGCCAGGCGCTGCGGTCCATCTGCGCCTTGAAGTCCGGATCGGTGATGCCGGTCTTCTCCAGCAACAGGGCGTAGAACTGCGGTTCGATAGAGCCGATCGACACCCACTTGCCGTCCGAGCATTGATAGGTGTCGTAGAAATGCGCCCCGCCATCCAGCAGATTGGTCCGCCGCCCGGCGTCCGACCACGCGCCGCCAGCCTTGAAGCCATAGAACATCGCCATCAGCGAGGCGGCGCCGTCGCTCATGGCGCAGTCGATCACCTGGCCCTTGCCGGTGGTTCGGGCGCTGATCACCCCGGCCAGCAGGCCGAACGCCAAGTAGAGCGCGCCACCGCCAAAGTCGCCCACCAGGTTCAGGGGCGGGATCGGTTTCTCGGTCGTGCCGATGGCGTCCAGGGCGCCGGTGATGGCGATGTAGTTCATGTCGTGGCCGGCGGCCTTGGCGTAGGGGCCGAACTGCCCCCAGCCGGTCATGCGGCCATAGACGAGCTTAGGATTGCGCTTCAGGGCCACGTCCGGGCCCAGGCCAAGGCGTTCCATGACGCCGGGGCGGAAGCCCTCGAACACCACGTCGGCGCTCTCCATCAGCTTGAGGCAGGCCTCCACCGAGGCCGGCTGCTTCAGGTCCAGGGCCACAGAGCGGCGGCCGCGGGCGGTGATGTCGGCCTTGGAGCCGCGTCCGCCCCCCTTGCGGTCGATCCGCACCACGTCGGCGCCCAGGTCCGACAGCAGCATTCCGCAGAAGGGGCCGGGGCCGATGCCCGCGAACTCGACGACCTTGACGCCTGAAAGCGGTCCCTGGGCCATGGCTTGGTTTCCTCGTGCTGACTTGAGCGCCGACCTTAAGCGACGGCGCCGCCCCGTAAGGCAAGGGGACTCAGATCGGTCAGGCGCCTTGCAGGGTCTGGCCGTCGTCCAGGGTGATGACGCTGCCGGTGATGTGACGGGCGCCAGGACCGGTGAGCATCAGGAGCACCTGGTCGAGGTCGGAGGCGTCCATCAACCGCCGTCTCGGCCAGCCGCGCAGCTGCTTCTGGCCGCCTTCCGAGGCGAACCAATGGGCGTTGAGCTCTGTCTCTATGTAGCCGGGACAGAGGGCGTTCACGGCAATGTCCTGCCGCGCCCATTCCCGCGCCAGCACCCGCGTCATCTGCACCACAGCCGCCTTGGAGGCGCAATAGGCGGCCAGGCCCGGCAGGATCGATTGGGCGCCGATGGAGGCGATGTTCAGGATCCGGGCATGGCCGGCCGCCGCCTGGCCGTTGTCCAGCATCCGCCGCGCCGCCTCTCGCGCGCCGAAGAAGACGCCGCGGACATTGACCGCGAAGGTGGCGTCCCAGACCTCCACCGGGATGTCGAGGGCAGCGCCCTCCCCGCCGACGCCGGCGTTGTTGATCATAATCGAGATCGGCCCCAGCGCCGCCTGCGCTTGGTCGAGCGCTGGGCCGATGGCGTTGGCGTCCGCGACGTCGAGGGCGAAAGCCTGGGCCGTCCCGCCCGCAGCCCTGATTTCCGCGACGGCGGTCTCCAGGCGATCAGTCCGCCGCGCCATCAGCGCTACGGACGCGCCCGCCGCCGCCAAAATCCGCGAAAAATGCAGACCAAGGCCGCTCGACGCGCCCGTGATAACCGCGACACGTTGCTTCAGGGGTTGATCCACCGGTTTCCCTCCACGCTGGCTAGGCCTATGAGCCTAGGGTGTTCTTCGGGCTCTGGTATGCTTACCGGAAACCGATTCTGATCTGGCGGACGGCATATCGTGCGCCGGGCGCCGTGGTCCATGGGGAGCCCTTGTCGATCAACGCCCGCATCCTGATCGTCGCCCGCGACGACACCCGCGCCGGCCCCCTGGCGGAAGGGCTCGACCGGCTCGGCTGGCGGACCATCACCGCGCGTGGCCCCTACGCCGCCATGGCCGCCCTGGCTGACCTGCAGATTGAGGCTGCCATCGTCGACGTAATCGGCGGTGGGCCTGAATCCTTGAGCATGGCCAAGCGGCTGAAGGCCGCCTGCGCGCCGCGCCGCCTGCCGGTGATCGCCATCTCCACGCCCAGCGCCGAAGTCGAGAAAGCCGGCTTCGACCTCACCCTGGCGCCGCCCCTGCACCCGTCGCAGGCGGCGCTTCGCCTCGAATCGCTGGTGCGCCTGGCAATCTCCGAGGAAGAGTTCGAGCTGCGGCACGAGACCTTCGCCGAGCGCGGCCGGCGCCTGGACCAGCCCGACGAGGAACCGGGGCCGTTCCGGATCCTGGCGGTGGGCGAGCCGGCGCCCCAGTTCCTGGCGCTGTCCAACGCCTTGAGCGAGGTGGGAGCCAATGTCGTCGGCGCTTTCACCGCCTACACCGCCTTCGACTATCTGCACGAACGGCCCTTCGACGCCGTCGCCCTGTGGGCTGGCGACAACCAGCAGGAAGCCCTGTCGATCTCGGCGGGAATGCGCCGCAACACCAGGCTCTTCCACCTGCCAACCCTGCTCTACCAGCGCTCGGACTCCTACGTCACCATGGCGGAGGCCTACAACAAGGGCATCTCGGACGTGGCCTCCCCCGACACGCCGGAGACCGAGACCGCCCGGCGGATCGTCGAACTAGCTAGGGCCTATCGCCGCCAGAACGCCATCCGCATCGCCCTGGAGCGCGCCCGCAGCTCCGGCCTCATGGACGCCGCCACGGGCTTGTTCACCCGCGACCTGTTCGCCGCCCACCTGGTGCGCCTGGCCCAGGCCTCCCGCGCCCGCAACCGGCCCCTGTCGGTCTGCGTCCTCAAGGTGGCCGAAAAGCCCGAGGTCACCGTCGCCCGCGCCGGAGGCTGGCTGGACCGCGCCATTCCCCAGATCGGCTCGATGATCGGCCGCCTGGTGCGGGTGGAAGACACCGCCGCGCGTCTAGGGCCGGAACTCTTCGCCCTGGCCCTGCCCGCAACCACCCTGGCCGCGGCCAGGGCGGCCGGCGAGCGGATCGCCGCGGTGATCGCCTGCACGGCCTTCGACGCCGGCGACAACCGCCCGCCCTTCGTGGCCGAGTTCGACATCGGCGTCGCCGAGCTGCAGCCGGGCGAAAGCGCCGCGCGCACCCTTGAGATCGCCGCCGCCAAGGCGATGCAGAAGCAGGCCAGCTAGGCCGTCCCCCTACCCCCGCGCCACCCGCGCCAGTTCGCTCAAGATACGTTCCGCCGCCGCCAGGCGCTGGTTGGGGGTTTCCCACTCGCCCTTGACCACCACCTTCTGGTCGGGGCGCAGGCGCCAGGCGACCTGGTGCTTCTGGATGAAGGGGATCAGGCCGGCGGGGTTGGCGAAGTGGTCGTTGCGGAAGCTGACCACGGCGCCCTTGGGTCCGACGTCGATCTTCGAGACATTGGCCTCGCGGCACAGCCCCTTGATCGCCACCACCTTGAGCAACTGGTCGGCCTCCGACGGCAGCGGGCCGAAGCGGTCGATCAGTTCGGCGGCCAGGGCTTCGCGGTCCTCGGCCTTCTCGGCGTCGGACAGGCGCCGGTAGAGGGACAGGCGTACGTTCAGGTCCGGCACATAGGCCTCGGGGATCAACACCGAGGCGCCGGTGTTGATCTGGGGCGACCAGCCACGGTCCAGGGAGAGGTCTTCCGGCCCGCCCCGGGCCTTCAGCTCGGCGACGGCGTCCTCCAGCATCTGCTGGTAAAGCTCGACCCCGATCTCCTTGATATGCCCCGACTGCTCGTCGCCCAAAAGGTTGCCGCCACCGCGGATGTCCAGGTCGTGGCTGGCCAGCTGGAAGCCGGCGCCCAGGCTGTCCAGGGACTGCAGCACATGCAGGCGCCGCTCGGCCGACAGGGTGATCGGCTTTTCGAACGGGGTGGTCAGGTAGGCGTAGGCGCGGGCCTTGGACCGCCCCACCCGGCCGCGCAGCTGATAGAGCTGGGCCAGGCCGAACATGTCGGCGCGGTGCACGATCAGGGTGTTGGCGGTGGGGATGTCGAGGCCGGACTCGACGATGGTGGTGGACAGCAGCACGTCGTAGCGGCCCTCGTAGAAGGCGCTCATCACGTCTTCCAGCTGGGTGGGCGCCATCTGGCCGTGGCCGACCACGAACTTCACCTCCGGAACCTGCTCGCGCAGGAACTTCTCCAGGTCCGGCAGGTCGGAGATGCGAGGGGCGACATAGTAGGCCTGGCCGCCGCGGTACTTCTCGCGCAGCAGGGCCTCGCGCAGGGTCACCGGGTCCCAGGGCGTGACGTAGGTGCGCACGGCCAGGCGATCCACCGGCGGGGTGGCGATGATCGACATCTCGCGGATGCCGCTCAGCGCCATCTGCAGGGTGCGCGGGATCGGCGTGGCCGTGAGGGTCATCACGTGCACGTCGGCGCGCAGGGCCTTCAGCGCCTCCTTGTGCTTGACCCCGAAGTGCTGCTCCTCATCGACGATCACCAGGCCCAGGTCCTTGAAGGCGACCTGCTTGGAGAGCACCGCATGGGTGCCGATGACGATCTCGATCTCGCCGTTCTTCAGGCCCTCGCGGGTCTCATTCGCCTCGGCGTTCGGCACCAGGCGCGAGAGGCGGCCGATGCGCACCGGCCAGCCCTGGAAGCGGGCCTTGAAAGTAGCGAAGTGCTGGCGGGCCAGCAGGGTCGTTGGACCGATGATCGCGACCTGGCGGCCGCTCATGGCCATCACGAAGGCGGCGCGCAGGGCCACCTCGGTCTTGCCGAAGCCGACGTCGCCGCAGATCAGCCGATCCATGGGCTTGCCGGCGCCCAGGTCCTCCAGCACGTCGCCGATGGCGTTGAGCTGGTCCTCGGTTTCTTCGTAGGGGAAGCGAGCGCAGAACTCGTCGAACAGGCCGTGCGGCGGCTCAACCGCTTCGGATGATTTCAGGGCGCGGGCGGCGGCGATAGCGATCAGGCCCTCGGCCATCTCGCGCAGGCGTTCCTTGGCCCGCGCCTTGCGGCCCTGCCAGGCCGCGCCGCCCAACCGGTCCAGCAGCACGCCCTCGGCCTCGGAGCCGTAGCGGGTCAGCAGGTCGATGTTCTCCACCGGCAGGTAGAGCTTGGAGTCGGCGGCGTAGTGCAGCTCCAGGCAGTCGTGCGGCGCCTCCTGGACCACCAGGGTCTTGAGGCCCGCATAGCGGCCGATGCCGTGGTCGATGTGCACCACCAGGTCGCCAGGCGACAGGGCGGCGGCCTCGGCCAGGAAGTTGGCGGCGCGGCGGCGGCGGCGCGGGCGGGCCAGGCGGTCGCCCAGGATGTCGGTCTCGGAGATGACCGCCAGGTTTTCGGTCTCGAAGCCGTGCTCCAGGGGCAGGATGGCGCGCTGGGGCTTCTTCGGGTCGGCCGCCTTGGCCGCCTGCCAATAGGGCGCCAGGCTGACGCCACGCATGCCGTGATCAGCCAGCATGGCGCTCAGCCGCTCGGACGAGCCCTCCGACCAGGAGGCGAACAGCACCCGCTTGCCGGCCGCCGCCAGGCGCTTGGCGTGGTCGGCGGTGGCCTCGAACAGGTTGACGCTGTCCTGGGCCCGCTCGGCGGAGAAACTGCGCCCCAGCTTGGCGCCCATGTCGACGATCTGCTCGCCGCCTTCGCGGTGCAGGGGCTCGAAGTGCCGGGAGGCGAAGTGGTCCAGGTAGCTGTCCCACTCGTCGGTGGTGAGGTAGAGCAGGTCCGGAGCGATGGCGCGGTAGTGGGCCTTGCGGTCGGCCTGGTCGCGGGCCTCGAAGGCGTCGGCGATCATCGCCAGGCGCTCGTCGCGGGCCTCGGCGGCCAGGTGGTCGACCCCGATCAGGGCGCCGGCCGGCAGGTAGTCGAACAGGGTCTCCATCCGCTCGTAGAACAGCGGCAGCCAGTGCTCCAGACCGGCGCGGCGCACCCCGTCTGTGACGGCGGCATAGAGCGGATCGTCCCCCGGGGCGCCGAAGCTGGCGAGATAGCCGCTGCGGAAGCGGGAGATGGCGTCGGCGTCCAGCAGGGCCTCGCTCACCGGCGGCAGGTCGATGGCGGTGAGCTGGCGGGTGGAGCGCTGGGTCTCGCGGTCGAAGCCGCGGATGGATTCCAGGATGTCGCCGAACAGGTCCAGGCGCACCGGCTCATCGGCCCCCGGCGGAAAGACGTCGATGACCCCGCCGCGGACGGCGAACTCGCCATGGTCCGACACGGTGGAGGCGCGGTGGTAGCCGTTGACGGCGAAGTAGCGCTCGACCTGGGCGATATCCACACTGTTGCCGACCTTGGCCGAATAGCCGGCGCGGCCGACCAGAGCGCGGGTGGGAACCCGTTGCAGCAGGGCAGCCGCCGTGGTCACCACCAGCACCGGCGCCTTGGGGTCCATGCCGCGCGCCAGGCGGGTCAGGGTCGCCATGCGCTGGGCGGAGATGGTGCTGGAAGGCCCGACACGGTCATAAGGCAGGCAATCCCAGGCCGGGAACTGGACCAGCTCCGTTTCCGGGGCAAAGAAGGCCATGGCGTCCATGAACGCCGAGGCGCGCGAGCCGTCACGCGCCACGAACACCGACACCCCGCCCCGCGCGCGAACCAGATCACCCATGACCAGGGCGTCGAAACCTTCCGGCGCTCCGGTAAGCTCCAGTCGGCCCGGCGCCTGGGCGACGCGCTTCAGATCGCTGGGAGAGGTCAGGGTCGTGGTCACGTCAGGTCGCCAGAGGGCTGGAAGGCGCGCAGGCGGCGCATCACCTCATGATCGAATTGGGGGGGGACCGGTTCGGTTCCGCAAATCCAGGCGTAGAGGTCGTGATCGGGCTGATCGAGCAGGTCTTCGAACTGGACCAGCTCGGTTTCCGAGAAGCTGTGGACATGGCTGTCCGCGAACGGCCCCAAAATGAGGTCCGCTTCCCGAAATCCCCGGCGCCAGGCGCGGAACCTGGCCCTGTTCAACCTCGTCTCATCCATCGGAAGGCGCGCCTATAAGACGCCGAACGCGCGAACGCCAGCCAAAGGGTGTCGGGAGTGGGGTTGAGGGCGAAATTTCTGACGTGGGGGGATTGGGAAGAGAAGGTTTTGAACCACGAACGACACGAACGACAAGACCCGCAGGAACGGGTCCCAAGCATCCCCCACACTTCCCCGTCGCCCCGGACAAGCCGCGCCAGCGGCGCCGATCCGGGGTCGGCCGGACCGGCTCCTGGCTGGAGGTCGTCTTGGAACGGACGGGCTGGCCCCGGC
>DASVMY010000268.1:0-21454 GCA_036384135.1 Caulobacteraceae bacterium
GACCGATGCGCCGCGGAGGGGCGACACCCACCGGCGGCGGTGAGATGGAGACGGCGCCGACCTCGGGGTTTGCCTGCGCACTTCTCCCCCTCGGCGGGTTTTGGTCGCTTTCGCTCCCTCACCCTCGCCACTCCCCCTCGCCCCGCGAGGGGGAGATCGCAGCTTAAACCGTCACCTGCAACCCCATCTCCACCACCCGGCCCGGCGGGATGGAGAAGAAGTCGCTGGGGTTGGCGGAGTTGCGGGCCAGGGCGATGAAGACCAGGTCCTGCAGGCGGCTGAGGCCATGCTCGTGGGATGGCACGATGGTGCGGCGGCCCAGGAAATAGGAGGTGGTCATGCTGTCGAAAGTCACCCCCTCGCCGTTCACCTGCCGCATGGCCTTGGGCACGTCCGGCGATTCCATGAACCCGAAGCGCAGGGTGACGCGCACGAAGCTGGGCGACAGGCGCTCGAAGCTGGCGCGCTCCACGCTGGCGATCCTCGGCCGGTCGGTGGTGATCACCGTCACCAGGGCGTTGGTCTGGTGCAGGATGCCGTTGTGCTTGAGGTTGTGCATCAGGGCGCTGGGGGTCAGGTCGCCCTCCGGCGTCAGGTAGACCGCCGTGCCAGGCACCATGGGGCGCGGCCGGCGCTCCAGCGAGGCGATGAAGTCGGTGATCGGGATGCGTTCCCGCCGCGCCTTTTCGGCGATGATCCGGCTGCCGCGCAGCCAGGTGGCGATGACCATCGCCGCCGCCGCGCCCATGGCCAGGGACACCCAGGCGCCGGAGATCAGCTTCAGGGAATTGGCGGCGAAGAAGGCCAGGTCGACGGCCAGCAGCGGGACGATCAGCACGGCCGTGCGCCACAGCGGCCAGTTCCACATCCGGCGCACGACGATGGCCGCCAGGGCCGTGGTCACCGCCATGGTCCCGGTCACCGCCAGGCCATAGGCGTTGGCCAGGTTGTCGGAACTCTTGAAGATCGCCACCAGGAGGATGACGCCGATCATCAGCAGGAAGTTGATGGTGGGCAGGTAGATCTGGCCGGCCTCGACTTCTGAGGTGCGGCGCACGTTCAGGCGCGGCAGCAGGCCAAGCTGGATGGCCTGGTTGGACAGGGAATAGGCGCCGGTGATCACCGCCTGGCTGGCGATGATGGTGGCGGCGGTGGCCAGGATCACCAGGGGAATACGCAGGAACGGCGGCGCCATCAGGAAGAACCAGTCCTGGTCGGCGATGTTGGCCTGGGACCCCGCGCCGGCGATGTAGTGCAGGGCGCTGGCGCCCTGGCCCAGGTAGTTCAGCACCAGGGCCGGGAAGACCACGGCGATCCAGCCCACCCGGATCGGCCCGCGCCCGAAATGGCCCATGTCGGCGTACAGCGCTTCGGCCCCGGTAATGGTCAGGGAGACCGAGCCCAGCACGAACAGGCCGATAATCCCGTGGTGGGCCAGGAATAGCACGCCAAGGATGGGGTTCACGGCCCAGAGCACCTTGGGCGCGTCGGGGATGTGGATGATCCCCAGCACCGTGATCGCCACGAACCACACTAGGCAGATCGGGCCGAAGAACGACGCCATCCGCGCCGTGCCGTGCGACTGCACCAGGAAGAGGGCCACCAATATGGTCAGGCTGATGATGATCACCACCGGCAGGGTGACGACCCCCGCCATGGCCGGCACGGTGCGCAGGCCTTCCACCGCCGACAGCACCGAGATCGCCGGGGTGATCATGGCGTCGCCGTAGAACAGGGCCGCGCCGATGACCCCCAGCACCAGGACGATGCGCGTGCGCCCGCCCATGGCGTGCTGGGCCAGGGCCATCAGCGACAGGATGCCGCCCTCGCCCTTGTTGTCCGCCCGCATCAGCACGGTGACGTACTTGATCGTCACCACCACGATCAGGGCCCACAGCATCAGGGAGGTCACGCCCAGGATATCGCCCTCGCGCACCACCCCGCGCGCGGCCTGGCCGATGGCGACCTTGAAGGCATAGAGCGGGCTGGTGCCGATATCGCCGAACACCACCCCAACAGAGCCCAAGGTGAGGGCGGCGAAGCGTCCGACGGACGGTTTGGAAGCCCCGGTCTTATGAATGGCGGCGGTCAAGGAACCTCTCGCGGCGCCGAAGGTGCGCCAGTCTAACGACCGCGAGCTATGACCGACCGGCTAAGAAGGAAATGGGCAAAACGATGCGTGGGCATAAGGATTTCATAAAGATGCGGTCCGTGGTCCAGCCAGAGCAAGGGTTGCACGAGGACCGGGCGCGTGAATGCGACTGCCACGTCCAATCGGTCCGGGAAGCGCTTGCGGAGATTAGCACTTTTAATCTCCGCATATGGCGCGGAGAATGCTCTTGCTTTGCGCGGAGAATGTCGGCTATAATCTCCGCGAAAGGTGCGGGGAATGCCGACTTATATCCACCAGCTAGAGGCTTGGCCGGACTTCCATTGGAGCCATGAAAAACTGGCTTCCAAGCTTGCCGCCGTTCGCCACCGCCAAGGGCGATTGATCGGCAAGATGGAGAGCCTTGGATTCCAGCTCCGCGCCGAAGCCGTGCTTCAATCCCTCACAGAAGAGACCATCACGTCCAGCGAGATCGAAGGTGAAATCCTCGACCGCGAGCAGGTTCGCTCATCCATCGCCCGCCGCCTCGGCATGGATATAGGCGGCCTCACGCCGGTAGACCGCAACGTCGAAGGCGTTGTCGAAATGATGATGGACGCCACGCAGAACTTCGCCGTGTGCCTGACAAAGGATCGGCTCTTCGGCTGGCACGCCGCGCTGTTCCCAACCGGCCGCAGCGGCATGAGCAAGATTGAAGTCGGAGCCTGGCGCACCGAAAAGTCAGGGCCGATGCGGGTTGTCTCAGGCCCCATCGGCCGCGAGCGCGTCCACTACGAAGCGCCGGAAGCCGGGCGGCTCGACGCCGAGATGAAAGCTTTCCTCGCCTGGTTCAACGGCAAGGAACAGATTGACCCGGTCCTCGCCGCTGCCGTTGCTCATCTCTGGTTCGTCACCATCCACCCGTTCGAGGACGGCAATGGGCGCATCGCTCGCGCCATCGCCGATATGGCGCTGGCCCGCTCCGAAGAAAGTCCGCGACGCTTCTACAGCATGTCGGCCCAGATCCGCGTCGAGCGGAAGGCCTACTACGACATCCTCGAGGCGACCCAGAAGGACGACCTCGACATCACCGGCTGGCTCGACTGGTTCCTGGGCTGTCTCGATCGCGCCTTCAAGGGAGCCGAGGTGATCCTCGCGTCTGTTCTGCAGAAGGCCCAATTCTGGGAAGCGCATGCGAACGCCAAATTGAACGACCGGCAACGGCTCGTTCTCAACCGGTTGCTCAACGGCTTCGAGGGCAAGCTCACTTCCTCGAAATATGCGGCGCTGGCGAAGACCTCGCAGGACACGGCCTCGCGCGATATCGATGACTTGATCAAGCAAGGCTTGCTGGTGAAAGACCCAGGCGGTGGTCGTAGCACGAGCTACTCGTTGGCTGAGTGAGCGGGTGGGGTGGGGAAACCACGGCTAGGTCGCGTCCAATCCCTTCACCCGCATCCACCGCTCCAGCTCCGCATTCACCGCCTCTGGCGCCTCCTGCTGCACCCAGTGGGAGACGTTCGGCAGGCGCCTGAGGGTGAAGTCGTTCACATAGGGGCCGTAGCCGTCGGTGGCCTCGACGCCCATGAAGCCGTCGGATTCGCCCCAGATCAGGAGGGTGGGGACGTCGATGGGGTTCACGTCGGCTTTGGAGAAGCGGGCCATGTCAAAGACGTTGGCGCGGTAGTAGTTGATCATGGCGGTCATGGCGCCGGGGATCAGGGCGTTCTGGCGATAGACCTCGGTGACCTCCGGCGGGAAGCGGGACTTGTCCACCGCCTCGCGCACGAAGGACTGGGTGATGGCGCGGGCGCCCTGGGCGGTCACCAAGGCTTCGGGCAGCCACGGGACCTGGAAGAAGCCCATGTACCAGGACTTCATCCGCTGCTTCCAGGAGGCGCGCATCAGGTTGCCGAACACCGCCAGGTGCGGGGCGTTCATGCACACCAGGCCGTCCAGGGGCAGGCGGCCCTCCATGGCGTAGGCCCAGGCGATGATGCCGCCCCAGTCATGGCCGATCAGCAGGCGTCTCTTGGCCCCGGCGGCCTCGAAGAGGGCGGCGACGTCCTCATTCAGCCGGTCCAGCTTGTACTGGTCGCGACCTATCGGACGGCTGGTCTCGCCGTAGCCGCGGGTGTCCGGCGCGATCGCCCGCCAGCCGAGGTCGGCCAGCAACGGCAGTTGATGGCGCCAGGAATGCCGGCTCTCGGGAAAGCCGTGCAGCAGCAGGGCGACACTATCGCCCTCGCCGCATTCATCGACAACGAACTCCAGTCCATTGGCCGCCATGCGGCCCGCGGTGATCTCTGCCATTCGTATCCCCTTCGAAAAGCGCCCCTCAGATACCCGAAATCGCGCCGCGTGGCTTGCCTTGGCGAAGGCTTCGGGGCCTTGAATGGCGGCAAATAAAAGGGGAGGTCCCGCGCCGTGAAGACACCAAGGAACGCGCCCAAGAACGCTATCGTCATCCTGCTGGACAGCCTCAACCGGCACATGCTGGGCGCCTATGGCGGGACCGAGTTCGAGACCCCGAACCTGGACCGGTTCAGCGCTGGGGCCACGCGGTTCACCCGTCACTACACCGGCTCGCTGCCCTGCATGCCCGCCCGCCACGACATCCTCTGCGGGGCGCTGGACTTCCTGTGGCGCGCCTGGGGTTCGGTGGAGATCTGGGAGGACGCCATCACCTATGAGCTGCGCAAGGCGGGCGTCGTCAGCCAGCTGATCAGCGACCATCCGCACCTGTTCGAGGCCGGCGGCGAGAACTATCACTGCGATTTCAAGGCCTGGTCCTACGAGCGCGGCCACGAGGGCGACGCCTGGAAGACGCGGCCCGATCCCAGCTGGGCCGGGGCGCCGGGCCTGGGCCGCGGGCACATGCCCTATGACGACAGCCGCGGCTGGTTCCGGGGCGAGGCGGATTTCCCTGGTCCCCGCACCATGGCCGCCGCCGCCCAGTGGCTGGACGACAACGCCGGCCATCACGACCGTTTCTTCCTGTTCGTGGACGAGTTCGACCCGCACGAGCCCTTCGACACCCCCGAGCCCTGGGCCAGCAAATACGATCCGGAGTGGGAGGGGCCGCACCTGATCTGGCCGCCCTACATGCAGGGCGCCATCGAAAAGGGCGTGATCACACAGCGCCAGGCGCGGCAATTGCGCGCCAGCTATGGCGGCAAGCTCAGCATGATCGACCACTGGCTGGGCAAGGTGCTGGACGCCATCGAGCGCAACGGCCTGGCCGAAGACACGGTGGTGATCCTGTGCACCGACCACGGCCACTACCTGGGCGAAAAGGACATCTGGGGCAAACCAGGCGTGCCGATCTACCAGACCCTGGGCCACATCCCGCTGATGATCCGCTGGCCAGGCGTGGAGCCCGGGGTTTGCGACGCCCTGACCACCAGCGTCGACGTCCACGCCACCCTGATGGACCTGTTCGGCGTGACCCAGCGCCAGAGGACGCACGGCCAGTCCCTGGTTCCCTTGCTGAGAGGCGAGGCGGCCAGGGTGCGCGACTGGGTGCTCACCGGCGTCTGGGGCCGCGAGGTGCATCTGGTGACGGAGCGGTGGAAGTACGCCCGCGGGCCGGTGGGGGCCAACGCGCCGCTGTCGATGCTGTCCAACCGCTGGTCGACCATGCCTACCCATGTGGTGGACAAGCATGTGGCCCTGCCGCTGCCCGACCACCGGGCGGTGCTGGACGCCATGCCCGGTTCCGACGTGCCGGTGATCCACCAGCGCTGGGAGGCCGGCGACGACGTGCCCTTCTGGGCCCGCTTCAAGCCCAGGGGCCACTTCCTGTTCGACCTTCAGAACGATCCGGACGAGACGGTGAACCTGGCCGGCGGGCCGCAGGAGGCGGCGCTGGCCCAGCAGCTGCGGGCGATCCTGGCCGAGCTGGAAGCACCCGCCGCCCAGTTCGAACGGCTGGGCCTGGCGGCGCCCTCATCCGGCTCCCCAAGGCGGGCGCAGCCGGCTATAGCTCGCCCATGATCGCTTCGCGCCTGCCCACCCCGGCCCTCAAGTCCCGCCTCAAGTCCGGTCCCACCGTCGGCTGCCACTGGCTGTCCCTTGGCTCGCCCGCCATCGCTGAGCTGGCGGCGGACGGCGGCCCGGACGCCATCGTCATCGACATGCAGCACGGCCTCTGGGACCGCACCGGGCTGGAACTGGCTATCGGGGCGGTGGCGGGCCGCGTCCCGGTGTTGGTGCGGGTGGCCGACCAGTCGGACTACGCCATCGGCTCGGCCCTGGACGCCGGCGCCCACGGGGTGATCGCGCCCATGGTCGACACCGCCGCTGAATGTGCGCGGGTGGTCAGCGCCGCCCAGTATCCGCCGGTGGGCCACCGCTCCGGCGGCGGCGCCCGCACCACCGCCGACTTCGCCGCCTATCGCGCCGCGGCCGGGAACCTGGTCACCAGCGTGATGATCGAGACCGCCGCCGGCGTGGAGGCCGCCGAGGCCATCGCCGCCACGCCCGGCCTCGACATGATTTTTATCGGCCCCGGCGACCTGTCCCTGTCGCTCGGCGCCGCCAACGGCTCGCCGGCCTTCGAGGCGGCGCTGGCCAAGGTGATGGCGGCGGGCAAGGCGGCGGGGGTTCCGGTGGGCGTCTTCACCACCGGCATGGACCAGGCCCTGGCCCGCGCCGCCGAGGGCTACGCCTTCGTGGTGGCGGTCTATGACGTGGCCCACAACCGCGGCGCCAAGGCCGCCATCGAGCGGTTCCGCGCGGGCGCATCGTCGTGAGCCCGGCCGCTTCCGGCCTATCCGTTCCGCCTTCGGCCCTGGCCCTTTCCGGCGCCCAGGACCACATCCTGCGCATCCCGCTGGACAACATCTCCACCCTGGCCAAGGGGGCGTTCGGCGATCCGGACATCATCCCCCTGTGGTTCGGCGAGGGCGACCGGACCGCGCCGGCCTTCATCGGCGAGGCGATGAAGCGGGCCATCGACGAGGGTCATGTCTTCTACACCCACCAGAACGGCATCCCCGAGCTGCGCGGCGCCCTGGCCGACTACCTCACCGGCCTGAACCGCGTCCCGGTGACTCCCGACCGGATCACCGTCACCTTCAGCGGCATGAACGCCATCATGCTGACCCTGCAGATGGCGGTGCGACCCGGCGACAACATCATCGTCATCGACCCGGTCTGGCCCAACGCCGCCGGCATGGCCCAGCTGCTGGACGCGCAGGTCCGCTCGGTGCGGATGGACCATGGGCCGGAGGGCTGGACCCTCGACGTCGACAAGCTGGTCGCCGCCATGGACGAGCGTACGCGGGTGGTGTTCTTCGCCTCGCCGGGCAATCCCACCGGGGCAATGCTGCCCATGGACATCCAGGTGGCGATCCTGGACGCCTGCCGGCGGCGCGGCGTCTGGCTGATGGCCGACGAGGTCTACAACCGCCTGGTCTTTGGGCGCCGCAACGCGGAGTCGATCCTGGACCACGCCGATGCGGAAGACCGGCTGATGGTGGTCAACAGCTTCTCCAAATCCTGGGCCATGACCGGCTGGCGTCTGGGCTGGATCGTGCATCCGCCGTCGCTGGGGCCAACCCTGGCGATGATGACCCAGTACACCACCAGCGGCGTCACCACCTTCCTGCAGTACGCTGGCGCCACTGCGGTGCGCGAAGGCGAGCCTTTCGTGGCCTCGATGCGGGAGTATTGCGAACAGGGCATGGCTATCGTCTGCGACGCCCTGGAGCGCTTCGGCCGGGTGCGCCTGGGCCCGCGCCCGATGGCGGGGATGTACGCCTTCTTCGAGGTCGACGGCATGCCCGACAGCCAGGCGGCGTGCCTTGAGATCCTGGATAAGACCCGCGTGGGCCTGGCGCCGGGGCGCTTCTTCGGGCCGGGTTCGGACTCCTTCCTGAGACTGTGCGTGTGCCGGCGGCCGGAGACCCTGACCGAGGCGATGGGGCGCCTGGAAGGGGTGCTGGGGTAACCCAAATCCGCTCATCCCCGGAGGTGGTTGCCTAGACACTTCCCCCACTACGCTTCGCTTGCGGGGGAAGGATTAGGACCAGGTCTTGAACACCAGCGTCGTGTTGAGCCCGCCGAAGGCGAAGGCATTCAGCATCAGGTGTTGGGCGGTGATCGGCCGTGCTTCCCCAACCACCAGGTTCAGGTCGCAGTCGGGGTCCGGGCCCAGGTAGTTCTGGATCGCGGGGGCCAGGCCGTGGCGCAGGGCTTCGAGGCCGATGACGCCCTGCAGGGCCAGGGAGGCGCCGATCAGGTGGCCATGCAGGCTCTTGGTGGCGATGATCGGGTGGTTCATGGCTGTCTTGCCGAACAGGGCGTGGACGGCCTGGGTCTCGTTCTTGTCGTTCAGCGGCGTGCCGGTGCCGTGGGCGGAGATCAGCACCTGATCCAGATTCAACAGGCCGGACTGTTCCGCCGCCGGGCGCATTGCGGCCAGGGCGCCCTCGAGACTGGGCTGGGTCCAGTGGAAGGCGTCCGAGGACATGCCGACCCCGGTAAGCTCGGCCAGGATGGTCGCGCCACGGGCCTGGGCATGCTCCAGGGTTTCGATGATCATGCTGGCGGCGCCTTCGCCGATGGCCATGCCGTCGCGGCCTTGGGAGAAGGGGCGGCAGGTGGTGGGCGACATGGCCTGCAGGCCTTCCCAGGCGCGCAGGCAGCCGGGGGTGTTGATCGCCTCGCTGCCGCCGACGATGGCGACGTCGGCCAGGCCGGACTGCAGCAGGGACGCGCCCTGGGCGATGGCGTGGCCGCTGGAGGAGCAGGCGCTGGTGACGCCGAACACCGGGCCCTTGACGCCAAACTCCATGGCGATGGCGCTGACCGGGGCGGAGACCATGACCTTGGGCACGGTGAGGGGATGCAGGCGCGCGGCCTTGCGGCCGTAGAAGCGCTCGAAGCCTTCCTCCAGGGTGTGCAGGCCGGCGAAGCCGTGGCCGTAAACCGCGGCGGTGCGGGCGCTGAGGGTCCCCAGCAGGCCGGCCTGGGCCAGGGCCTCATGCGAAGCCTTCACGGCATAGAGGCCGAAGGCGTCCAGGGAGGCGCCGACGCGCCGGCCAAGCGCCGTTTCGGTGGCGGCCAGGGCGTCGCCCTTGACCATGCCGACGGGCGTGGTGTGGCCCTCCGGGCCGTTGGGGCCAGGATCGAACAGCATCGGGGCGATGCCGCCCTGGCCGTCGCGGGCGGCGGCCCAGGTCTCTTCCACGGTTAAGCCCAGCGCCGAAACCGCGCCCAGGCCGGTAACCACAATGCGATGCGTCATGCCCTCTAGGCCTGCTTGGCTTCGATCAGGCCCTTCAAGGTGTCCACGAACTCACCGAGATTCAATGTGTTCTTGAACGCGTCCTCGGCGATCTCCGCCCCGTACTTCTCCTCGATGGCGAAGACGATGCTGACCACATCGACCGAGTCCAGGCCAACGTCTTCCAGGGTGGCTTCCCGTACGAGCTTGGCGCGATCGATCAGAGCCTCTTCGGCAACCAGATCCAGCAGTTCATCATCAAGAGTGGCCATGGCGCCTTCTAGTCCGCGGGGCGTAGGCCCTAGCCATACCAAGGCCGGGCCACGATTCAAAAGAGGTCATACAGGCAAGGGGGCCGCCCGCGCCAGCGCTAGGCGCCCCGCACCGTCTCCGACGAGCTCGGGTTCCCTGGTTGGCTGACCGACCGAAGGGGCTCGCGAAGCGCTCGTCAAGACCGGAATTGTGACGAGTATGTGAACTAACTATTTAAAATACTTGAAAAAATGGTCGTGAAATATTCACTCGACCCTCGCGGCCCCAAACGGCATCTGAGGCTCCGACGTCTGACAAAGACGGAGTCGAGCGCGCCGGGTCTCCCCGCCGCGCCGGGCGCGGGCATTGGATCGGCGGGCTCACCGTCGGCGGATCGGGGATTGGTGATGATGTCTTTCAAGAGCCGGCTGCTCAGCCGGAGCGCGGATGTGCGTGCATGGCGCGCCCTGATGGCCACCGCCGTCGTGGCCGCGGGCGTGAGCGTCGGGGGCGCGGCTTTCGCGGCCGACGCGGCCGCCACCGTAGACGCAGACAAGGGCGTTGAGCAGACGGCGGATTACGGCAACCGGGTCAGCGAACTGACGGTGGTCGGCACGTCAGGCGCCGTTACGGCGGGGCCGACCAAGGCGCCACTGCAGGCGACCGAGCCGATGTCGATCATCACCCACGACGCCATCGATCAGTTTGTCGCCCAGACGGCCGACTACACCGAGGTGATCCTGCTGTCGCCGAGCGTCAGCGGCATTTCCTTCAATGGGCCGGGCCTGTACGAGGCCAAATCGACCCTTCGGGGCTTCTCGGACGGCCAGTACAACGTCACCTACGACGGTATTCCCTTCGCCGACACCAACGATCCGACGCACCACTCCACATCGTTCTTCCCGTCGTCGAACATTGGCGCGGTCACCGTCGAGCGGGGCCCCGGCGCGGCCGGCCAGCTCGGCCAAGCCAACTTCGGCGGCTCGGTGAATATCTTCTCGCCGGAAGTCGGCGACAGTTTTGGGGCCTCCGAGCAGGTCACCTACGGGTCGTGGAACACCTTCCAGACCGTCAGCAGGCTCAACACCGGCGACATCGCCCAACTCAACGGGACGCACGCCCTGCTGGCCCTGTCCGGTCTGCGGTCCGACGGCTACCTGACCTACAGCGGGGCCTACGGCCTCAACATCATGGCCCGCGCGGTCGTGCCGCTGAAGGACAGCTGGAAAGTCACGCTGTTCGCCACCCTGAACCACACCCACGTCTATCAGGACGACAACAACGGCGCGACGCTGGCCCAGGTGGCCCTGCACGGCAAGACCTATGCCCTGAACAACATTCCGGGGACCAACCAGTATTACAAGATCAACCAGGTCAACAAGCACACCGACTTCGAGTATGTTCGCCTGAACGGCGATGTCACGCCACAGACTCACCTCGAAAACACAGTCTATACCTACTACTACGATAACAGGACGCTTTCACCCCAGGACGTCACCGACACCGTAACGCCGGTGGTGAACCCCACGCCCGATCCGAAGCTGAAGAGCTCGGTCCCCGGCTTGCCGGGCTACACCAAGTTCAACCACTACCGGGTGACCGGCGACATCCTCCGGGTGACCCAGGATCTGGGCTTTGGAACGCTGAAGACCGGTGTGTGGGTGGAGCACTCCGGCACGCACCGCAGCCGCTATGACTACAATCTGACGACGGTGCTGACGCCCACCGTGCCCGACTACAAGGAAAAGACCAGCGCCACGATCACGGCGCCCCAGAACATCAGCTATGACCAGCACTCATCCTGGGACCAGGTCCAGCCGTTCGTGGATTTCGAATGGCGCGTAACGCCGGCCCTGACCATCACACCGGGCTTCAAGTACCTGCACTTCACCCGGCACGTCTGGGGCCCGTACAACCAGGGCGTCCGCAACGGCAACGCCTATTCGGACACCTTCAACAAGCCGCTGTATTTCGCCACCGCGAACTACAAGATCCAGGACAATTGGACGACCTACTTCCAGTTCGCCACCGGCTTCCTGGAACCGCCGCTCAGCGTGCTGCAGACCAACAGCCCCAACGTCACGGCGCTGAAGCCCCAGGAAACCCGGAACTACCAGCTGGGCACGGTCTTCCACAGCTCTCGGGTGACTTTCGACGCGGACGTCTACTACATCACCTTCGACAACCTGATCTCGTCGGCGGCGTGCGGCGGCGCGATCACCAACTGCCAGACCGGCGACACGGTGTTCTTCAATGTGCCCGGCGCCATCTACAAAGGCATCGAGGGCCAGATCACATTCCAGGTCATTCCGCACGTGGACCTGTTCGCGAACGGGTCGGTGAACTCCGCCAAGAGCGAGGTCACGCACCTGCAGATCGCCGGCGCGCCCTCATCGACCGCCGCCATCGGCGTGCAGTACCGCGAGGGACCCTGGTCGCTGTCGGTGATCGACAAGTACGTGGGCCAGAACCACGCCGTTGACGTGTCTGACACCGGCGCCGCCAGCCTGGCGACTTACAACGCCTATACGATCAAGGCCTACTACAACACCGACCTGAAGGTCGTTTACAACTTCGGCAGCTGGCGGCTCGAAGGGGCGCTCTACAACCTGTTCAACAGCCAGCAGGTGACCAAGATCAGCGCCGGCAAAACCATCGCCGCCGACCAGTACTACTTCCAGCCCGGGCGCAGTTTCCAACTGTCGGCCAAGGTCAACTTCTAACCTTCTTGGGGGAGGGCCCGCGCGTGCGCCACCAACGAACCGGTTCGTTCGCCGCCGCTTGCGTGGCCCTCCTCCTGGCGGTCCCCGGCCATGCGGCCGACGCCCCGGCGCCGGCGGCGTCCCCGAAGCCGGCCCTGGCCTTCCTGACGCCGGCGGACGTCGATCCGGCCCGCCTGCTGCCGCCGCCTCCGGTGGACGGTTCGACCATCGCCCAGGCTGAGCTGGCCGAACTGCGCCGGATCGGCGCGGGGACCACGCCGGATGAGTTTGCCGAGGCCCAGTGGGACAACGATCATGAGGACGGCATGATCTTCCAGAGCGCCATCGCGCCCGGGTTCGATCTGGCCAACCTGCCCGCCACCGCCAAACTGCTGGCGGAGGTGCGGACTGAGGAGTCGGTCGCCTCATCGACGGCGAAAGCCTATTTCAAGCGCAACCGGCCATGGATCATCGACGGGTCGCTAAAGACCTGTTCGCGGGACGAGAAGCCCCAGACCTCCTACCCCAGCGGCCACTCGACCATGGGCTTCGCCATGGCCGTGGTGCTGTCCAAGGCCCTGCCGGAACTGTCCGGCAGCCTGATGGTCCGCGCCAGGGACTATGCCTACCACCGCATGGTCTGCGGCATGCACTACCGGGCCGACGTCGTCGGCGGCCAGACCCTGGGGACGGCGGTGGCGGCGATGCTGCTGAAGGACCCGAAGTTCCAGGAAGACCTGGAGGCGGCCAAGGCCGAACTGAAGGCGGCGCACCTGACGGGGAACGCGGGGTGAGGAGCGGCGGGCGCGTGAGCGCCCGCATGGGATCGCCGGAGGCGATACCCGCGACGAACGCCCGAAGCGAAGCGCAGGGCCGGGGCTACGCCCTTTCCGCCTCCTACTTCGGCGTATAGGTCCGCAACACGTCCTCGATGATCCGTTCCAGCTGGTTCAGCGTGTTGCAGCTCTTGGCCACGGTGCAGAAGCGCTGGTAGGCGTCCATCTTGGAGTCACCCTGGCCCCAGTAGGTCTCGGGCTCCGGGTTCAGCCAGATCACCGCCCGCGAGCGCTCGGCGATCTGCTTCATCAGGTCCAGGCGCGGGTTGACATAGTTGGAGCGGCCGTCGCCGAGCACGATCACCGTGGTGTGGCGGTCCAACTCGTCCAGGTGGGTGTCGCAGAAGTCGGCCAGGGCGCGGCCGTAGTCGGTGGGGCGGAAACCGATGCGCTTGAGGATCTGGGCGATGGCCTCGTCCAGCTTTTCCTCGTCCAGCAGGTCGTTCACCGACACCATCCGGTCGGAGAAGGCGAAGGCCTCCAGTTTCTCCACCACCTCGTTGAGGCTGTAGAGGAACAGCAGCAGGAACTGCGCCGCCGCGGCCACCGAGCGGGAGACATCGCAGATGGCGATGATCTTGGGTTTGTCGACGGTCTCGCGCTTCCAGACCACCTCGAAGGGCACGCCGCCGTAGCCCATGGAGCGGCGGATGGTCTTGCCCACGTCCAGCTTTCCCTTGTGGGCGCGGTGGCGCTTGCGGCTGTAGCGGCTGGCCAGGCGCTTGGCCATGCGCTTCACCAGCGCCTCCATGGACTTCATCTCGTCCGGCTCGATGGAGGTCAGCTTCACGTCGCCGAGGATTTTCTCGCGCATACGCCGGCCGGTCTCGCTGGCGTAGAGCTTGGATTGGCGCTCCACGAAGCGGCCGGCCTCCACGAACAGGGCTGCGCGGCGCTCCGCCAGGCGATCGGCGAGGGCTTCATCGCGAGGCAGGCCCGAGCCGCGCAGGCGGTTGATCAGCTCTTCGAGTTCGCGCAGGCCCATCTCGTCGAGGGTGCGGCGGGTGAGCAGGCTGCGCTGGGTGTTCAGCCGGATGTCACGGGCCCTGGCGCGGTCGGCGGCGGCTTCCATGGCCTGGGTCAGGCCGATGGCGTCGTTGGCCAGCAGCATCTCCGACAGCGGTGTCTGTCCTCCCTCGCCCTGTTCGTTGGCGGCGGGGGAACCTTGCGGGGCGCCGTCCTTGGGTGGGCCTTCCGGCGGGGTCAGCGAGCCCTTGAACTCGTCGCGGGTGAAGAAGGTGTCGAAGCAGGCGTCGAAGCGGTCTACCTCGTCCTGCGACTTGGCCAGGGTGACGCAGAGGGCGTCCTTGAGCAGTTCGCGGCTGCCGTAGCCGACCTCCGCCACCGCCCGGTGGGCGTCGATGGCCTCCGCCGGCGAGACCTTGATCTCCATGGCGCGGAGCGCTCGAAGGAAGTCCTCCAGAGCGCCTTGCATCACGGCCATGGCCGTCAGACCCTGGCCGCCTCGGCGGCGCGCGCCAGGTATTCGCCCATCTTGGCCTCGACGGCGACGATGTCCTGTTCGAATTTCAAGAGGACGTTCAGCGTCTCGCGGACCATCTCATGGTCCAGGGCGCCGGCGTGCAGCAGGATCAGCGCCCGGGCCCAGTCCACGGTCTCGGAGATCGAGGGGACTTTGCGCAGGTCCAGGGTGCGCAGGGTCTGGACGAAGGCCACCAGTTCGCGGGTCAGCTTGGCCTCGATGCCGGGCACGCGGGTTGCGACGATGCGCTCCTCCAGCTTGGCGTCCGGCAGGGGGATGTGCAGGTGCAGGCAGCGGCGCTTCAGCGCATCGCCCAGGTCGCGGACGTTGTTGGAGGTCAGGAAGACGATCGGCGGGGTGATCGCCTTGATCACCCCGATCTCGGGGATCGACACCTGATAGGCCGACAGCACCTCCAGCAGGAAGGCCTCGAAGGACTCGTCCGACTTGTCGATCTCGTCGATCAGCAGCACGCAGCCGCCGTCCTGGCGCATGGCCTTGAGCAGGGGGCGCGGTTCCAGGAAGGGCTCGGAATAGAACAGGTCGCCCATGTCGTTGAGGCGGTCCATGGCGGTGTCGACGTCCGGGGCGTCGATCAACTCCTTGCCCATGTGGTCCTTGAGGATCTGGGTGTAGAGCAGCTGCTTGCCGTACTTCCACTCGTACAGGGCTTTGGACTCGTCCAGGCCTTCGTAGCACTGCATGCGGATCAGTGGCAGGCCGAGGAGTTCGGCGGTCTGCAGCGCCAGTTCGGTCTTGCCGACGCCGGCGACGCCCTCAACCAGGATCGGCTTCTGCAGGTGGGCGGACATGTAGAGGGCCGTGGCGATGCGGCGCGAGGCGATATAGCCGACGCGCGCCAGGCCTTCGATGATCGAATCGACGGAGGCGAGGGGGTGCGACTCGGGTGCGCCCCCAAGGGTCTGGGCAGCTAGGGTCAAAGTCTCAAACTCTCAAAAGGCGATGCAATATGCATCTGCTTTGGAGCCGTTGAGATGTGTTGGCAAGCTTCTCTTCCCCCGAACGAAGTGGTGGGGGAAGTACCCGCGGAGCGGGGGAAGGGGGCTCCAGCTTGACGTGAGCGCTGGTTCTCCGCTGGAGCCCCCATCGTCTCGCGCCCCATACCTTCTGTAGTCGCCGGCCAACGGCTGGCGGCGCGATCCACTTCCCCCACCACTTCGTTCGGGGGAAGAGAAAGCCCCCGGCCGCACTACTACCCCACCATCTTCTCGTACACCCGGTAGGTCTTGTACGGCCGCGCCTGGAGGTTCTCCATGATGTGGTTCATGGGGCGGTTGTCCTCCAGCACCCAGCCGCACTCGGTGTTGGTCATGCCGTACTTCACCGACTGGTCGCGCAGTTCGCGGATGATGCGGAAGGGGGCCAGGATGCCGCGCGGGTCCTTGGCGAACTTGCGCTTGACCCCCATCAGGGGCACCCGGAAGCGCGGGATCTTGCCCACCTTCAGGCGCCAGAGCAGCTTGGCCCAGCCGAAGGGGAACAGCTTGCCGCCCAGGTCGCGGGCGGCCCAGTTCAGGTCCGGGGTCATCACCCCGAACGCCGCCGGTTCGCCGTCGATCTCCATGAACCAGATCAGCCCGGGCTTGAGCAGGAAGCCCAGGGAGTCCTTCATGTATTTGGTCTCGGACTCGGTGATCGGCACCGACTCCCAGTTCTCCGCCCAGGCGTCGTTGTAGATCTCGACCAGGGCTTTGATGTCGCGCTCGAAGTGCTTCATGTCCACCGGGCGGAACACCACGCCGTCGCCCAGCGGCCGGGCCAGGCGCTTCTCCACCGCCTTGGGGAAGGTGGGGATGTCGGTGAACCAGGCGATCAGGTCCTTGGCCTTGGCGTAGCCCAGTTCCTCGACCCGGGCGGCGACGTAGGGCTGGTCGTGGGCCATCATGATGAAGGGCGGGGTGTCGTGCCCCGCCACCAGCAGGCCGGTCTCTTCATTGATGGAGAGGTTGAAGGGGCCCATGACCTTGATCTTGCCGCGGGCCTTCAGCCAGGCCTCGGCGGTCTCGAACAGGGCCTTGAAGACCTCGGGGTCGTCCTCGGCGGCGATCATGCCGAACTGGCCGGTGGGAACGCCCGGCGCCTCGCGGCAGAGGGAATCGATCTGGGCGCTGATCCGGCCCACGTCCTTGCCGCCGCGCACCGCCAGCCAGAACTGCGCCTCGGCGTGTTCGAAGAAGGGGTTGTGCTTGGGCGACAGGGCCTCGCGCCGCTCGAACAGCAGCGGGGCGATGTATTTCGGATCGGCCGCGTTCAGCCGCATGGGCACGCGGATGAAACGCTCCAGCTCCGCGTCGGTGGAGACGGGGATGATCTTGAGGGTCATCGGTGGGTCGTCATCCTTCGGCGTAAAGCAGGATACTGAGCGCGCCGCAGCCGAAGGCCACGGGGGCGCCCCAGGCCGCCGCGGCTGGGGGCAGGACGCCGGTCTGGCCCATGGCGGTGAGCAGGCCATCCACCACGAGGTAGAGCAGGCCGCCGCCCAGGCCGAAGATCACCGGCGCGGTGCGGTTGCTGCGGGTGTGGCCCATGGCGGCGGGCAGGGCCAGCATCAGCATGATCAGGGGCGCGAACCCCTGGGCGATGGTGCGCTGGATACGGGTGCGGAATTCGGCCGGAGCCCGGTTCAGCGGCTCCTTGCCGTTCAGGGCCCGCAGCGCATTGGCAGAGGAGATGTCGCTGGAATCGGAGAACAGGCGGGCGGCGTCGCCGGGGCTGAGCGACGTCGGCCAGTGCACGTCGCCGCCGGCGGTGACCACGGCGCGCTGCGGACCGACGTCAGTGACCACCGCGTCTCTCATCCGCCAGCCGCCGACCTCCGGGGTGGCGGTCTGGGCGGTCATGCGGCGGGCCAGGGAGAGGTCGCCGTCACGCTGGTACACGGTCAGACCGGTCAGGGTGTGACCGTCCGGCGTTGAGCCCTTGGCCACCACCAGGTCGCCGCCGATGCGGAACCAGTGCGGCTCGGGCGCCTTTTTCTGGGCCGCCGGGGCGCTGGCGTTCCACCAGGTGGTCAGGGCCTGTTCGGCGCGGGGGGTGACCGCTTCGGCCACCACCAGGTCCAGCGCCGCCACCGCCAGGGCCACAGGCAGGGCGCGGCGGAAGATCTGGTACAACGACAGCCCCGTGGCCCGCATGGCCACCATCTCGCTGGACGCCGCCAGCTGGTTGAAGGTGAACAAGGCCCCGGCCAACACGGCGAAACCGGCGATCTGCTGGAACATGTCGGGCAGGCGCAGGGCCAGGTAGCGGAAGATCTCCAGCGCCCCGCCGCGGTGCAGGATGTCGTTGGTGCGCTCAAGCAGGTCGATGAGCTGCAGCAGGCCCAGCAGGGCGCAGGCCGCCACCGCGGTGCGCACGGCGAAGATCCGGCTGAGGTACCCGGTCAGGCTGAGGCCGCCGCGGGACTGCATGGCGGCGGGCTTCACCTTGGAGCGCCGCTCGAAGAAAGCCTCGATGCGCTGGAACAGGCCCGAGATCGGGGTCTCGCCCGGCCGGGTGCGGCTGGAGAAGAACATCCACAGGCAGAAGCCCACCAACAGCAGATAGACCCCGCCCAGGATCAGCAGGGGCGGCGCCTTGCCGTTGCCGCCGAAGTTCTTGGCCAGGGTGACGCCGTGGTGAAAGGCTACCAGGGCCACGGCCCCGACGATCATCCCGGGCGCGCGGCGCCCGCGCTTGGCCGCCATGGCCAGGGGCAGGGCCAGGAAGGGCAGGAAGGGGATGGCCAGGGACCGCGCCAGGCGGGCCAGCAGCTCCGATTCCAGGGCCGCGTGCGGGATCAGCGCGTCGCGCCGCTGCATCTCCCGCACCAGTTCGGGCAGGGTCAGCTCCTGGGCGTCGCCGACGCCGCGGGGGTCCAGCTTTTGGGCCCCGCCCAGGGACTCGAAATCGGTGACGTTGCCGAAGCGCAGCACCCTGGGGTCGCCGTGGGGGCCGTCCTCGTAGAGCACGCCGCCGGACAGGGTCAGCTCGGTGGTCTTGCCGTCGGGCCGCAGTCCCAGCCGCCCGCTAGTGGCGGTGACCAGGTTCTCGCCGCCTGGCGTCATCCGGCGGATGAAGACGCCCTTCATGTTCCGGCCGCTGCCGTCCACCTCGTCGGCGGTGATGGTGAAGTCCGGCCCGGCGCTCATGAACACCTGCGGATCGATCTGGGCGGTCCAGCCGGCGTCCAGGGCGGCGTTGCGCATGGCCCGGTAGGCGAAGCGGCTGTAGGGCTGCAGATAGCCGGTGAGCAGGATGCTGAAGACGCCCAGGATCACGCCCACGAGCACCAGGGGGGCCACGATCCGCTCGAACGACACCCCGCCGGCCAGGATGGCGTCGATCTCGCTGTCCTCGTCCATGCGGGCGATGACGATGAACATGGCCACGAAGAACGAGGCCGGCAGGGCCAGGCCCAGGTGATAGGGCACCAGGTTGGTGATCAGGCCGGGCAGAAAGCCCAGGTGCGCGCCGTTGGCCGACAGCTCCTTGATCAGACGCAGGGTCTGTTCGAGCAGGAAGGCGATCAGGGTCACGCCAAGCACCGCCACGGCCGGCTGGGCCAGGCTCCGCAGCATATAGCCGTCGATCAGCGACGGCCGCCAGGTGGACCTGTACGCGGCCTGGGCGGCGGCGGCCATGAAACGCTCCGGTCTTAGTTGGCGACGCCCGCGCGGCGCTTGTCAGCGCTCAATATACCAAGCTGGCGGCCGACGTGACCGAAGGCTTCGATGGCTGTGTCGATTTGCTGGATGGTGTGGGCGGCGCTGACGCTGCTGCGCAGCAGCGGCTGATTGGTCGGGGTGGCCGGCGGCACGGCCAGATTCAGGTAGACCCCCGATTCCAGCAGCATCTTCCAGAACGCCACCGCGATCTCCTGGTTGGGCATCACCACCGCGACGATCGGGTTGGCCTCCGGGCCGGTCTCGAAGCCGAGCGCGGTGAGGCCGTCGTGCAGGCGGTGGGCGTTGCGCATCAGGTCGGCGCGCAGCTGCGGGCGCGCCTGCATCTGCCGCAGGGCCTCGATGGTCGAGGCGATCACGCCCGGCGGCAGGGAGGCTGTGAACATATAGGGCCGGCTGACCAGCCGCATGACGTCGAAGTCGGGATTGTCGGAGACGCAGAAGCCGCCGACGCTGCCCAGGCTCTTGGAGAAGGTGCCGACGATGAAGTCGACGTCGGCTTCGACGCCGACAGCCTCGGCCAGGCCGCGTCCGGTCTCGCCCAGCACGCCCAGGGAATGGGCCTCGTCCACCAGGAGGCAGGCGCCGGTCTCGCGCTTCACGTGCGCGATCTCCTTCAGCGGGGCGGTGTCGCCCAGCATGGAATAGATGCCCTCGACCACGATCAGCTTGTCGCCGGGCACGCCTTCGAGGCGGCGCAGGCGTTTGTAGAGGTCGTCGGGATTGTTGTGGCGAAAGCGGATCACCTCGGCGTGGCCCAGGCGCGAGCCGTCATAGATGCTGGCGTGGCTGTCGGCGTCCAGCATCAGGTGGTCGCCGCGGCCCACCAGGGTCGACAGAACGCCCAGGTTGGCCTGATAGCCGGTGGTGAACACCATGGCGTGCTTGCGGCCATAGAACTTGGCCAGGTCCTGCTCGAGGCGCAGGTGGCCGTCGTAGCTGCCGTTGGCGATGCGCGAGCCGGTAGTGCCGGTGCCCTGGTGCTTGGTCGCCTCGATCGATTTTTCGATGCAGGCGGGATCGAAGGTCAGGCCGAGGTAATTGTTCGTACCCAGCAGGATGGTCTTCTTGCCGGCCAGCACACCCTCGGTGGGCGAAAGCACGTCGTCGAAGCGGACGCTGAGGGGCTCGATGCCCATGTTCTTCACGGCGTCGTAGGCCGCCTTGTACATGGCGTGTTTGGCTAGAATCGTCACGATCAGGCTCCCTTACGCAGCTCTTCGACCGCTTGGATCAGGTCGCCGACCGTCTGGACCTGCGAGATGCGGTCGAGCGGTATCGAGATGTCGTAGAAGTCTTCGATCGCCATGACGAAATTCATCACTCCCAGGGAGTCCATACCAAGGTCTTCGACGATGTCGGTCTCGTCGGTGATCTGCACCGGCCGATTCAACACTTGCTCGAATATCGAGGCAATATCGTCACGCATGGAGCGACTTGAGACGTCCATCTCGCCACCAACTACTGTCAATTGATGATTTCCCCGCATCGCGCGAATCTGCAGCACCGCTCCGCGGACGAAGCCCCAACCCCACCGTTACAGGTTTGCGTTTAGCCCTTCAACTGCGGCGGAAACGCGTCCGCAACTATGTCAGCCAACCCACGGTCCTGTACCAGGCCACGGAATCGGCGAATCCGGCCGCCAGATCGAACCTGGCCGGAGGCGCGCCGGGCGCCTCTTCCTTGGGCGATACGGACCAATCGCGGTGCAGAAGTTCCCGCGCCTTGCCGCTGGAAAACATGGCCGGGTCGCCGGTGACCTTGCCCACCGCCTCCGACGCCGCGCCGGCGGCGCGCAGCAGCCAGGGCGCGACGGGCATCAGGCTGGGACGCCGGCCCAGCACCGCCCCGGCGGTCTCGAAAATCTCCCGCCAGCTGTAGCCCTCGCGCCGCGCCCCGCCGAAGGTCCAGGTTCCAGGCGTGGGGTTTTCCGCCAGCCACGCGACGACGGCGCAGACGTCGTCCACGTGCGCCAGGGCGAGCCGCGCGCGGGGATCGCCAGGCAGGGGCAGGACGCTGCTGCGGGCCGCAAGGCGAAACAGCGCAAAGGTTTCCTTGTCGCCGGGGCCGTAGGTCGCGGGGGGCCGAAGCACGGTGATCTGGTCGCCCGCCGCGGCCCGCGCGGGTCAGCCCAGATGAAATCGCCAACCAGCACGAAATCGGCGCCGCTGGCGGC
>DASVMY010000269.1:0-2882 GCA_036384135.1 Caulobacteraceae bacterium
CCGCCGCCCCTGAAGCCGCGCGGGCCTGAGCGGGGGCGAGGCGCATTGGGGTCGGCGGCTTCGGGATCGCTGAGCATCTCGAATACCAGGCCGCCGGTGATCGGGGTGGCTTCCTTGAGGCGCACCTCCACCAGCCGGCCCAGGCGCCAGCGCCGACCGCTGCGGTCGCCGACCAGGGCGTGGGCGGCTTCGTCGTGGACGTAGTACTCGTCGCCCAGGGTGGAGACGGGGATCAGGCCGTCGGCGCCGGTCTCGCTGAGGCGTACGAACAGGCCAAAGCGGGTGACGCCAGTGATCCGGCCCTCGAACGCGGCCTCCAGGTGCTCGGCCATGTAGGCGGCGACGTAACGGTCGGTGGCGGCGCGCTCGGCGGCCATGGCTCGGCGCTCGGCGGCGGTGATCCGTTCGGCGGTGTCCTTCAGGCGGGCGACGTCCTCGTCCGACAGGCCGTCATTGCCCAACCCCAGCGCCCGGATCAGGGCCCGGTGCACGATCAGGTCGGCGTAGCGGCGGATGGGCGAGGTGAAGTGGGCGTAGCGGTCGAGGTTGAGGCCGAAGTGGCCGATGTTGTCCGGTGAATAGATCGCCTGCATCTGGGTGCGCAGGACCACCTCATTGACGATCTCGGCGTGCTCGCCCTCGTGGGTCTGGCGCAGGAGCTGGTTGAAGCGCTCGGTCCTGGGCGCCTGGCCCTTGTCCCAGGGGATGCCCAGGGTGGCCAGGAAGTCCACCAGGGACTGGACCTTCTCGTCGCTGGGGGCGTCGTGGACCCGGTAGATCAGCGGGGTGTGGCGCTGCTCCAGGGTCTGCGCTGCGCAGACGTTTGCCTGGATCATGCACTCTTCGATGAGCTTGTTAGCCTCCAGGGTCTGGCGGGGGGTGATGGAGTCCACCTGGCCCTCGGGGCTGATCCGGATTCGGCGCTCGGGGGAGTCGATCTCGAGTGGCGAGCGGGCGTCGCGGCCGATCTTCATGGTCGCGTAGGCGGCCCAGAGGGGCTTCAGGATCGGCGCCAGCAGGGGGCCGGTCTGGTCGTCGGGAAAGCCGTCGATGGCGGCCTGGGCCTGTTCGTAGGAGAGCTTGGCGGCCGAGCGCATCAGGCCACGCTCGAAGCGGTGGCCGCGCTTGGCGCCGTCCCTGCCGAACACCATGCGCACGGCCATGCAAGCCCGCGCCTCGCCCTGGCGCAGGGAGCAGAGTCCGGCCGACAGCACCTCCGGCAGCATCGGCTCGACCCGGTCGGGGAAGTAGACGCTGTTGCCCTTGTCGCGGGCCTCGCCGTCGAGGGCTGAACCGGGGCGGACGTAGGCGGCGACGTCGGCGATGGCCACCCAGACGATCCAGCCGCCTTCGTTCCTCGGATCGGTGTCCGGCTCCGCATAGACGGCGTCGTCGTGGTCGCGGGCGTCGGGCGGGTCGATGGTGACCAGGGGGATGTCGCGCAGATCCTTGCGGTTGCTGAGCGTCGGCGGCAGGGCGGCGGCGGCCTCCGCCTCGGCCTCGTGCGAGAAGCCGGTGGGGATGCCGTGGGTGTGGATGGCGATCAGGGAGGCGGCGCGCGGATCGTCCTCGCGGCCCACCACCTCCAGCACCTTGCCGCGCTTGGGGCCGTAGCGGCGCTCGGCGGCGCCGCCCACTTGAGCCAGGACCAGGTCGCCGTCGCGCAGGTTCGCGGCCTCGACAGGGTTGAGCAGCAGGCTTTCCTTGGTCTTGCGGTCCACCGGCTCGACCCGGATCTCACGGTTGGACTTGCGGATGACGCCCAGGATGCGGTGGGCGCTCTGGCCCAGGCGCTTGATGATCCGCGCCTCGGTCTCGCCGGTCTCCAGGCGGTCGAAGCGGACCAGCAGGCGGTCGCCCAGGCCCGGCGCCCCGGCGGCAGCCTCCAGGCGGTCGGGGGCCAGGCGGATCAGGGGCATGTCCTCGCCGGCCTTGGTCAGGCGCACGAAGAGCTCGCCGTCGGTGTCCCGCTCGACCACGTCGGCCACGCCGACGGGGGGCAGGGCGCCGGCCTCGGCCACGCCCTTGCGGCCCCGGCGGCCGAGAGCCCCGCTGGTCTCCAGCTCCTTCATCAGATCGCGCAGGGCGCGGCGGTCGGCGCCCTTGAGTCCAAAGGCGCGGGCGATGGCGGCCTTGTCGGTCTCCCCGGCCTGGCGGATGAAGGCGAGCAAGGCCTCGCGGTCCGGCAGGCCCTGGGGAGGCCTGGCGGCGGTCTTGGGATCACGAGGCGGGCGGGGTTTGCGCATGGCCTGCTTTAGCGCGGATGCGGGGAGTCGGCGACGGGGGTTTGGTTGGGGGTACGCTTGTTCCTCCCTCCCCTTCAAGGGGAGGGTCGGTGCGAAGCACCGGGATGCGGAAGTCCTTTGAAGCCCCGGGATGCGGATGGGGCGAAAAGGTTTGAACCACGAACGACACGAACCCACACTAACGGGTTCGAGATTTCGCAACCTCCCGCTCATCCCCTTCCTCCGTCGCCCCGGACAAGCGCGCAGCGCGCCGATCCGGGGTCGGCTGGGCCGGCTCCTGGCTGGAATTCGTCTTGGCGCGGAGGGGCCGGCCCCGGCTCTGCGCTGCGCTTCGGCCGGGGTGACGGGAGGGGGATGAGCGGGGCGTTGAGGGAGCGGCTATTTCGGCGACAGTTTACTTTCTTAGCTGTGCTAAAAAGTAAACTGTCGCCGAATTAGCCGCCGCACCGGCCGGTGGATCAGGGCGATCGCTGATCCCGCGGCTCCTCAGCCTCTGCGGCCTGCAGCGCCCTGGCCTTCTGCCGCCAGACGGTCTGGGGCATGGCGTAGGGGGAGCCTGGGGGGCGGGTTTCGCGTTCCTCGACCGCCCAGTTCTCGCACTCGAAGAAGTTGGCGTCGAAGGCCAGGCCCAGGTGG
>DASVMY010000270.1:0-27252 GCA_036384135.1 Caulobacteraceae bacterium
GCTCTCCGCTGCGCTTCGGCCGGGGTGACGAAAAGGGGAGGAGAGCGCCGCCTCTTCCCCCTGCCACGGCGGCACGGTTGACAGCGGGCGGATTTCCACGTCTTGGGGCAGGGCTTAGAGTTTCACCCAGGCGGCGGGGGACACATGCGCGTAGGCCTTTATCCGGGCACTTTCGATCCGGTGCACAACGGTCACCTCGACATCATCGCCCGCGCGGTGAAGCTCGTGGACAAGCTGGTGATCGGGGTGGCGGGCAATCCGGGCAAGGGGCCGCTGTTCACGCTGGAGGAACGCGTCGAGATCATCCGCCAGGAGACCCTCTCCTGCGCCAAGGTCGCCGAGATCGAGGTGATCTCCTACGATGACAAGCTGACCATCCAGCTGGCGCGTGACGTCGGCGCCCAGATCATCATCCGCTCCCTGCGCGCCGTGGCCGATTTCGAGTTCGAATACCAGATGACGGCGATGAACCAGCAACTGGACCGCGATATCGAAACCGTCTTCCTGATGGCCGATCCGCGCCACCAGGCCATCGCATCCAGCCTGGTGAAAGTCATCGTGCAGATGGGCGGAGACCCCGCCCGCTTCGTCCCCGCGGGGGTGAAGGACCGGCTGGCGGCCAAGTATCAGGCGGCCTGAGCCGCGCCGATCGGCCCGCGCACATTCTGCGAAAGCGCCTCTTGAAAAGGGGTATGGCGCGCGCGCCGGTTTCCCTCTAGGGCATGGCGCCATGAAATCAGCCCTTGCAACGCTCGTATGCGTCGCCGCCCTGACCGTGGGGCCCGCCGCGGCCCTGGCCAAGTCCAAGCCCAAGGCGCCCGAGACGCCGGCCGTTCCACAGGGACCGACCGGCCCCGTAGACGCCGACTGGCGCACCCCCGATCCCCAGAACATCCTGGTCATCGACACCAGCAAGGGCCGCATCCTGGTGGAGCTGTCGCCGCAGGCCGCGCCGATGCACGCCCAGCGCGTGCGCGACCTGGCTCGAGCGGGCTTCTATGACGGCCGCAGCTTCTTCCGGGTGCTGGACAACTTCATGGACCAGACCGGCGATCCCAAGGACGACGGCACAGGCAGTTCCGACAAGCCCAACCTGCAGCCCGAATTCAGCTTCCGCCGCGCCGCCGACACCCCGATCGCGGTCGTGGACAAGGTGGGCGGCCTGGAATGGGGGTTCCTCGGCAGCCTGCCGGTGGTCAGCCAGACCATGGACCTGGGCGTGCTCACCGCCGACCACAAGGTCAACGCCTGGGGCGCCTTCTGCCAGGGCGTCGTGGGCGCTGCGCGGGCCGAGGATCCGGCCAGCGCCAACAGCCAGTTCTTCCTGATGCGCGGCGCCACCCATTCCCTCGACAAGAACTACACCGCCTTCGGCGCCGTGGTCAGCGGCCTGGACGTCGTGCGCGCCATCAAGCTGGGTGCGCCGGGGACCGGCAAGGTGGACGATCCGCAGGACAAGATGACCAAGGTCCAGGTCCTGGCGGACATGCCCGAGGCCGGGCGGCCGAAGGTGCGGGTCCTCGACCCGCGCGGGGCCTGGTTCCGCGTCCTGGCCGACCGCGCCCGCACGCAGAAAGTCATCGAATTCGGCGTCTGCGACGTCGATCTCATCGCCGACGTCAAGTGATCTGAAGGAAAGCCACTCGCAATGTCCGACGCCGAAAACACCCTGATCATGACCCTGGAAACGGGGCCGGTGACCATCAAGCTCCGCCCCGACCTGGCCCCCGGCCACGTCGAGCGGATCAAGGAACTGGCGCGGGAGGGTTTCTATGACGGCGTCGTCTTCCACCGCGTCATCCCCGGCTTCATGGCCCAGGGCGGCGATCCCAGCGGCACCGGCTCGGGCGGATCCGAAAAGCCGAATCTGACGGCGGAGTTTTCCAACGCCCCGCACGTGCGCGGGATCTGCTCCATGGCCCGCACGCCCAACCCGAACTCGGCCAACAGCCAGTTCTTCATCTGCTTCGACGACGCCACCTTCCTCGACGGCCAGTACACGGTGTGGGGCGAAGTCACCGAAGGCATGGAACACGTCGACGAACTCCCCGCCGGCGAACCGCCGCGCAGCCCCGGCAAGATCGTCTCCATGAAGGTGGCGGCGGAGGCCTGAGGGGCTTGTCTGAAACGACGGAGCGGCGGCCTTGGCATTAGCTCAGGCTTGTGAGTCCCGACCTGATCGAAGGACCACACCTCTTCGAAGATCACTGACTCAGCCTTCTCCCCTTGCGGGAGGCGCCGCTGCGAAACTCCCCTCCCCCTTGCGGGGAGGGGGCTTTCAGGGCGACACGCCGAATTTCGCCACACTCCCGCAACGGAAGAAGCGAGATTTGAGCCGCCGCCGCTAAGACCGCGCGAGATGGGAGCGGGCCGCGTTCTTGAACCCTACCCAACCCGCCGCAACACCACCGTCACCGGCATGTGGTCCGAGCCCTGCCGTGGCCCCGCCGTGACGCTCACCGTCTTCCAGTCGCTGCCGGCATAGACTTGGTCGATGGCCAGGAAGGGCAGGGGCGACCTCAGCCGCCAGTTGGAGAACTGCGCCACCGGCCAGGTGAACAGGGCGCGGGTGCGTCGCTCGAGGCCCAGGCGGGCGTCCTGGCGGCGCAGGGCGAAGGACCAGGGGGTGGAGTTCATGTCTCCGGCCACGATCAGGCTCTTGCGGTCGAAGCCGGATAGGGCCTGCGACAGGCGTAGGGACTGGCGCTGCTGGCCGCCAGGAGGGGTCGGCCAGGTGTAGTGCACGCCGGCCACGGTGAAGGCCTTGCCGCCGGTTCCCAGGGTCACCCAGGCGCCGGAAAGCCGGCTGGGCGGCGGCGCCAGCCCCGCCGCGGCGGTGGGCTTCTGCCGGGTCAGGATGGTGGTGGAACAGGGCTGGGGCGGCTCGCAGGAGGTAGCGAAGGGATAGTGGGCCTTCAGAAGCGGCGGGACGGCGCCGCCACGCTCGTTGGCTTCCTCCAGCACCACCACGTCGGCGTCCTGGGCGACGATCCACCGGGCCGTGCCCTGCGGATCGAAGTTCCGTTCCCACAGGTTGAACTGCACCAGCTTGATCGTCTGGCCGTCAGCGGGGGGCGCCGGCCGGCCCACCATGGCCAGCAGTTCAGGCGCCATCAGGGCGCCGGCGAAGGCCATGCCGGCCAGGCTCAGGGTGACGGTAGGCCGCGCGCCCTGTGGGCCGGTAACCAGGCGCAGGCCGACAGCCAGCAAGCCGGCCGCCAGATACAGCGGTGCGAAATGGGTCAGGACGTCCAGCCAGCGGCTGATCACCCCGCCGAGGGCGGCCAGGCTGAGCACGGCCGCGCCCAGGGCGAGCAGGAAGGCCACGACACGGACGGGCGCGACGACAATCTGAATAATCGCCGTGCTCCCCGGCTGTCTGGCTTAGCGCCGCAAGCCATCGGGATACGGAATCCGAATCCTGAGCACAACCTCGCCCGCCCCGCTGTGGCCCGCTGGCCTGGATCAAACCGGCCTCGGCGGCGTTTTTGAACAGGGGCCGCCAAGATCGGCCCGCAAGGAGGCAACAGCTTGGGCGCCCCCATCGCGCGACCGCGACACCGACCCGCTTCGCCCAGCGGCATCTCGTGCGTGGTCTGCGCCTACAACGAAGAACAGCGGATCAGCCATATCCTGGAGGCCGTCGTGGGGCATCCGGCGCTGTGCGAGATCATCGTCGTCAACGACGGCTCCACCGACGCCACCGAGAGCCTGCTGCGGGGGTATCCTTCCGTCCGCACGATTTCCTACGCCCAGAACCGCGGCAAGACCTACGCCATGGGCCTGGGGGTCGCGGCGGCCAGCGGGGCGCACATCATGCTGCTGGACGCGGACCTCACCGGTGTCACCGCCCGGGATATCGACGCCCTGGCGGCGCCGGTGACCAGCGGGCGCGCCGACGTCAGCATCAGCCTGCGGCGCAACAGCCTGTGGATCTATCGCCTGCTCGGCCTGGATTTCGTGTCCGGCGAGCGGGTGCTGCCGGCGCCGCTGCTGGCCGATGCGGCCCAGGCCATGACCAGTCTGCCCCGCTGGGGCGCCGAGGCCTATCTGAACGACGTGGTCGTGCGGCGTCGGTTGCGCATCGCGGTGGTGGACTGGCCCGGCGTGTTCAACATCCGCAAGCACCGGAAGGTGGGGCTGTTGCGGGGCGCGCTCGAGGAGCTGCGCATGTCGGCGGACGCGATGCAGGTGCTCTCGCCCTTCGGCGTGGCGCGGCAGTACGCGTCCATGCTGGGTCTGATCAGCCTGCCGGCGCGTCCCGCGATGGCCCGGCTGCCGCGCCTGAGCGAGCTTGGGCGCAGTCCGGCGGCTTGACGCTGGAGCGGGCGGTCCCTACGCGACGCCCGATGAGACTGCCCGCATGACGCTCGATGAGTTCGACTTTCCCCTGCCGGAGGATCGGATCGCCCTTCGGCCGGCGGTCCCGCGCGATTCCGCCCGGCTGCTGGTGGTGGGCGAGGGCGGCGCCCTGGCGGACCTGAAGGTCAGCGACCTGCCGTCGCTGCTGCGCGCCGGCGACGCCCTGGTGTTCAACCAGACCCGGGTGATCCCCGCGCGCCTGAACGGGCGGCGGGTGCGCGGCGAATCGGTGGTGGCGGTGGAGGCGACCCTGCACCGGCGCCGGGACCCCAGCCATTGGACCGCTTTCATGCGTCCCGGCAAGCGCCTCACGCCGGGTGACCGGATCAGCTTCGGCGCGGGCGGCGACCGCGCCTGCCTGCTGTCGGCCCTGGACGCCACCGTGGCGGAGAAGGGCGAGGACGGCGAGGTGACCCTGGCCTTCGACCTGGCCGGCCCGGACCTGGACCTCGCCATCGCCGAGCGAGGCATGATGCCCCTGCCGCCTTACATCGCCGCCAGGCGGGCGGAAGACGAACAGGACCGCACCGACTACCAGACCGTCTACGCCCGCGACGACGGCTCGGTGGCCGCGCCGACGGCGGGGTTGCACTTCACGCCGCAGCTCCTGGCGCGACTGGCGGCGATGGGCGTGACCCAGCATTTCGTCACCCTGCACGTGGGCGCCGGCACCTTCCTGCCGGTGAAGACCGAGGTGGTGTCCGAGCACAAGATGCACCCGGAATACGGCGAGGTGACCGCCGAGGTCGCCGACGCCCTCAACGCGGTGCGCGCTCGCGGCGGCCGGATCGTCTGCGTCGGCACCACCTCCCTGCGGCTGCTGGAAAGCGCCGCCAGTGACGACGGGATCGTTCATCCCTACGCCGCGGAAACCGCCATTTTCATCACCCCAGGCTACCGTTTCCGCGCCGTGGACGGCCTGATGACCAACTTCCACCTGCCAAAATCTACGCTTTTCATGCTGGTCAGCGCCTTTGCCGGCCTTGAGACCATGCGCGGCGCCTACGCCCACGCCGTGGAAACCGGTTACCGTTTCTACTCCTACGGCGACACCTCCCTGCTGTGGCGGACAGACCCATGACGGCCTTCCCCTTCGAGATCGCGGCCACCGACGGGGCGGCGCGCGCGGGCGTGCTGAAGACCCCCCGCGGCGATATCCAGACCCCCGCCTTCATGCCCGTGGGCACCGCCGGCACGGTCAAGGCCCTGACCGTGGACCAGGTGAAGGCGTCAGGCGCCCAGATCATCCTAGGCAACACCTACCACCTGATGCTGCGGCCCACTGCCGAACGCATCAAGCGCTTGGGCGGATTGCATAAGTTCATGCGCTGGGACGGCCCGATCCTCACCGACAGCGGCGGCTTCCAGGTTATGTCGCTGTCCAAGATCTCCAAGGTCACCGAGGAGTCGGTGACCTTTCAGAGCCATATCGACGGCTCGCGCCATATGCTTTCGCCGGAACGGTCGATCGAGATACAGGCCGATCTGCTGGGCGCCGACATCGTCATGCAGTTGGACGAACTGGTGGCCTGGCCGGCGGAGGAGGCCAAGTCGGCCGACGCCCTGCGCCGCTCGGCCCGCTGGGGCGCGAGGTCAAAAGCCGCCTTCGGTGAGCGCGAAACCCAGGCCTTGTTTGGCATTCAGCAGGGTTCGACCATCGAGGCCCTGCGCCGGGAGTCGTCGGAACGCCTGCTGGAGATCGGTTTCGACGGCTACGCCATCGGCGGCCTGGCGGTGGGCGAGGGGCACGAGGCTATGTGCGAGGTGTTGGACTATGCGCCTGGCCTGCTGCCCGCGGACCGGCCCCGCTACCTGATGGGGGTGGGCAAGCCCATCGACCTGGTGGAGGCCGTGGCCCGCGGCGTGGATATGTTCGACTGCGTCCTGCCCACCCGCTCGGGCCGTCACGGCCAGGCCTGGACCTGGGAGGGATCGGTCAACCTGAAGAACGCCCGTTTCGCCGAGGACGAAGCCCCCCTGTCCCCCGACGTCGATTGCCCCGCCAGCCGCGACTACACCAAGGCCTACCTGCATCACCTTGTGAAGGCTGATGAAATCCTCGGCCAGGTGCTGCTGTCCTGGCACAACATCGCCTTCTTCCAGCACCTGCTGCGCCAGGTCGGCGCGGCGATCCGCGAGGGGCGGCTGGAGGCGTTCCGGCGGGACTTCAAGGCGCGGCAGGCGGTGTAGGCCCACCGTCGCACGCGTCAGTGGATCGGATACTTCGGCTTGCGCGGCCCGTCGTCTTCCACGGGCATGCTGATGGGGTGGGTCAGGTGCCTCGGCGTGGCGGGTGGCGGGCAGCCGCGGGCCTCGCCCAGCCCCTTGAGGTAGGCGCGGCGGACGTCGCCGGCGGTGATCGCATCCAGCACCAGCTTGTCGTGCTGCTCGGCGCCCGACAGCTTGCGCACGAAGCCGGAGAAGGGCAGCAGGGCCTCCGAGCCCGCGTGGAGCCCCTCGCGCGTCAGGCGCGCGCGCTTGGCCTTGGTGCTGTCGTCCTCGTCGGCGATGACGTCCAGGTCGTCGCCCAGGGCGACGGTGAGCTCGTTCACCAGAGCTCCGAGGTTGCGGCAGGTGGCCGGCGCCGGCCGGGCGTATGGGTCGGCCATGGCCGCCAGCAGCACCGGCGGGATCTTCTGGCGCATGAGGTTCATGTCGTGCATCGGCGCGGACGCGGCCTGGCCAATGGTGCTCTGTCCGGCCTGGTCCGGGGTCTGCAACTGCCCCGCCGGCGGCGGATCGGCGGCGGCGACGGCGGGGACCGCGAGGGATCCGGCGAGCAGGGCGGCGAGGAGGAGGGTGCGCATGGCTTCGTTCTAGCGTGACCTTTGCGTTTGCGCCAAGAGTCTCCTCGCCCGATTGGCGACTTGCGGCGAGGGTAGGCGCCCGACTATGGTCCGCGCCGCTTTGATCGGCGCCCCGGGGGACTGGGGGGCCGTCAAGGGGGCCGGTAGCTCAGCGGTAGAGCATTCGACTTTTAATCGAATGGTCGAGGGTTCGATCCCCTCCCGGCCTACCATCCTGCTTCGCGCTATGCGCTTCGCAGGACTAGTCCTGCTTTATGGGCGAAGGCGGAAGGACTTGGGGGCGCCCCCGGCGACAGCGGAATGCTAAAGAGGCGACCCCTCTTGCTTCGGCGGCGCGAACTGGTCATCAGCCTGGGGTGGAGACCGCCGGGCGGCGCCCCCGGGGGCTGATTTGGGTCGGTGAAGGTTTCGGGCATGGCAGTCATTCCGTTCATTGGTCGCCTTTCCAATGGAGAACAGATTCCGGAGCCGGCGATGACGCCGCGGGGATTCGAAGGGCCGCGACTGCCGGAGGCGGATGTCATCCCAGATCCGGCGAGCCCGGTGGTCGATGACGCCGTCACCGAGGCGGTCGGACAGCGCGCTTTCGTCATCACCTACCGCGACCACGCCGGACAACTCAGCGAGCGCCGCGTCGTCGCCCTGGAGGTGTTCGAGGAGGGCGGCGCGGTCTTCCTGCGCGCCCGCTGCCTGGAGCGCCAGGCGCTGAGGGCGTTCCGGGTCGACAGGATGGTGTCCATCCGTTCCGGCGTCACCGGCGAGGATCTGGGGCCGCCCGAGACGGTCTTCCATGCCGCCATGGCGCATCCGGCCCTGCGCCGCCTCAATTCCGCCCGCGCGACCGTACGCTACGCCCTGCGCGCGCTGATGACCGTCGCCCGCGCCGACGGCGAGGTGCTTCCCGAAGAGCTCGACGTGGTGGAGGTCTTCCTGGAGATGGCGTTGCCGGACGCGACCGCGGCCGACATCCAGGGCCTGCTGGAGCACGCCGCCGGCCTGGCGCCCAGTTTCGAGACCTTCCTCGACGCGGTGGAACGGGTTTGTTTCGCCGATCCCGAACTGGCCGAACGGATGGCGGGCGCGGCCCTGACCCTGGCCCAGGCCAACGAGCCGGTGGAGGCCGACGAGGCGGACATGGTCGCCGACATGGCGATGATCCTGAAGGCGCACCGTTCGCCGGTCTGAGGCTAGAGCACGATGACTTTTGTCGGAACCGACAAAAGTCTGAATCGTGCTCGCAAACTCAAGGGTCGAGCCTGTTTTTCCCATTTTGATGATTCCATCAAAACGGGACAGGCCCTGGGCGCCCAGTTTTCCTGTGCGTCAGGGCGCCTTTTCAGGGGCGGTGCGCAGTTTTTCTAAATTGCCTATCGGTTTAGTAGGACATAGACGGCGCTGTCACGGCCGCTTGGCCCGGAGGGCGTACATGCGGCAGGATGGCGGGCGAGGGACGGCGGAGGGCGCCAGGCCATGACCGCGCTGGCTCCCAGTCAACCGGCGCGCGGCCCGTGGCTGCGGCGCAAGTCCGGCATTCCCGGCCTTGGCCTGACCATGGGCGTGACCCTGACATTGCTCAGCCTGATCGTGCTGATCCCGCTGTCGGCGGTGGCGATCAAGGCGGCGGGCCAGGGGCCGGCGGCGTTCCTGCACGCGGCCCTGTCGCCCCGGGCGTTGGCGGCCTACCGGCTGTCCTTCGGCGCCTCGGCCATCGCGGCGATCATCAACGGCGTCTTCGGGGTAATCACGGCCTGGGCCCTGGTGCGCTATAACTTCTTCGGCAAGCCGGTGGTGAGTGCGGTGGTGGACCTGCCCTTCGCCTTGCCCACGGCGGTGGCCGGCATCGCCCTGGCTTCGCTCTACGCCCCCAACGGCTGGGTGGGCGGCATCCTGGCCCATTGGGGGATCAAGGCGGCCTACAATCCCACGGGGGTGGTGATCGCCCTGACCTTCATCGGCCTGCCCTTCGTGGTGCGGACCCTGGAGCCGGTGCTGCGCGACCTGTCGGCGGATGTGGAGGAGGCGGCCGCCTCCCTGGGCGCCGCGCGCTGGCAGATCATCCTGCGCGTCATCCTGCCGGCCCTGGCGCCCGCCTGGCTCACCGGCTGCGCCATGGCTTTCGCCCGGGCGGTGGGCGAGTACGGCTCGGTGATCTTCATCGCCGGCAACATGCCCTACAAGTCCGAGATCGCGCCGCTTCTGATCACCATCCAGCTCGAGGAATATAACTACGAGGGCGCGGCGGCGATCGCGGTGGTGATGCTGCTGGCCTCGTTCCTGATGCTGTTCGTGATCAACTTCGTCCAGGCCTTCGCGCGGCGGTACGGTGGATGAGCGCTCCCGCCTCCAAGTCTCAAGCCCTGCACGCCACGGAAGACCCGTGGTGGGCCAAGGCCCTGGTGCTGGGCGTCATGCTGACGTTCCTGGGCCTGGTGCTGTTTCTGCCCATTGTGGCGGTGTTCTTCGAGGCCCTGCGCAAGGGGTTCGGCGAGGCCTGGACGGCGATCCGCGATCCCGACGCCGTGGCGGCCATCAAGCTGACCCTGCTCACCGCGGCCATCGCCGTGCCGTTCAACATCTTCTTTGGCCTCAACGCCGCCTGGGCGGTGGCCAAGCACGACTTCCCGGGCAAGAGCTTCCTGATCACCTTGATCGACCTGCCGTTCTCGGTCTCGCCGGTGGTGGCGGGGCTGATCTATGTGCTGATCTTCGGAGCCCAGGGCTGGTTCGGCGACTGGCTGATCGACCACGACATCAAGATCATTTTCGCCGTGCCCGGCATCGTCCTGGCCACCATCTTCGTCACCTTCCCCTTCGTGGCCCGCGAGGTGATCCCGGTGATGCAGGAACAGGGGGTCGACCAGGAAGAGGCGGCGGTGTCCCTGGGGGCTGGCGGGTTGAGGACTTTCTTCCGTGTCACCGCGCCGAACGTGCGCTGGGGCCTGCTCTACGGGGTGCTGCTGTGCAACGCCCGCGCCATGGGCGAGTTCGGGGCCGTTTCGGTGGTCTCCGGCCATATCCGCGGGCTGACCGACACCATGCCGCTGCATGTCGAGATCCTGTACAACGAATACAACATCGTCGGCGCTTTCGCCGTGGCGGCCCTGCTTTGCCTGCTGGCCATCGTCACCCTGGTGCTGAAGACCGTCGCCGACGCCGCCGAACCCTCCGCCGCCCGGCGGGCGCACTGACCAAGAGAGCCGATCCATGACCATCTCCATCCGCTCGGTCGAGAAGCGCTTCGGACGGTTTCCGGCCCTCAACGGCGTCAGCCTGGACATCCGCGACGGCGAACTGCTGGCGCTGCTGGGACCCTCGGGCTCGGGCAAGACGACGCTGCTGCGGGTGATCGCGGGCCTGGATTTCCCCGACAAGGGCCAGGTGCTGTTCGAAGGCGACGACGTCACCTACGCTGGCGCCGCCCAGCGGCGGGTGGGGTTCGTGTTCCAGCAATACGCCCTGTTCAAGCACATGACCGTGGCCAAGAACGTCGCCTTCGGCCTGGATGTGCGGCGCGGCAAGGACAAGCCGCCCCGCTCGCAGATCGCCGCGCGGGTGGACGAATTGCTCAAGCTGGTGGAACTGGGCGAGCTTGGCCGCCGATTCCCCGCCCAGCTTTCCGGCGGCCAGCGCCAGCGGGTGGCCCTGGCGCGGGCGCTGGCGGTGAACCCGCGGGTGCTGCTGCTGGACGAGCCCTTCGGCGCCCTGGACGCCACGGTGCGCAAGTCCCTGCGCAAGGAGCTGCGCCGCATCCACGACGCCACCGGTGTCACCACCATCTTCGTCACCCACGACCAGGAAGAGGCCCTGGAACTGGCCGACCGCGTGGCGGTGCTGAACCAGGGGCGGATCGAGCAGGTCGGCACGCCCGACCAGGTGCACGACACCCCCGTTACCCCCTTCGTGGCCGGTTTCGTCGGCGAGGCCAACCGCTTCGAGGGCGAGGCCAGGGGCGGCGCCTTCCACTCCGGCAACTTGGCCCTGCCGGCCGACGGCGTGGCCGACGGGCCCGCCGTGGCCTTCGTGCGGCCGCATGAGTTCGTGCTGTGGGGCGAGGGCGCGCCGGTGACGGTGAACCGGGTGGTGGTCCAGGGCCCGCTCGGCCGCCTGGAATCCACCCTGGCCGACGGCCGCAAGGTCGACCTGTCGGTGTCACGCGGCGAGGCGCTGCAGGTGCAGGACGGCCAGGCGGTCCGCATCAGGGCGCAGTCAGCGCACGTGTTTTCGGCGTAGGGGCGGGGGATTAACCACCCCCACCGCTCATCCCGACGAAAGTCGGGACCCAGGTTGGCCTCTCAACCACCAGGATTCGTTGGTTTTCTGGTGAACCGCAGCACAGCCCCGGGGTCCCGACTTTCGTCGGGATGAGCGGGTTTTGAGGGGAGGCCTACTGCTGCTGCTGGTGCTGCTGGTCGATCAGGGCGGCGCTGGAGGTGCGGCGGCGGCCGCCGTTGAAGGACGGCTTGGACATGCGCAGGAATTCCGGCTCGGCCAGGGCGGTGCGGGCGCGGCGCACGGAGACGCCCACGGCCAGCTGGCTTTCGGCTTCGCCCTTGTAGACCCCCTGCGAGGGGGGCACGTCGGCGTAGTCGCGGCCCACCGCCACCGCCACGTGGCGCTCGCCGGTCATCACATTGTTGGTGGGATCGAACCCCACCCAGCGCAGGCTGGGCAAGAACACCTCGACCCAGGCGTGGGTGGCGTCGGGGTCGGAGCGGTCGCCCTCGTTGCGGTTGGTGAACAGATAGCCGGAGACATAGCGGGCCGGGATGTCCCAGGCCCGGCAGATGGCGATCATGATATGGGCGAAGTCCTGGCAAACCCCACGGCCCTCGGCCAGGGCGTGGTCGATAGGACTGTCGGCCGCGGTCACCCCCGTCTCGTAGTCGAAGGCGCCGTAGATCGCCGCCATCAGGTCGCGCACGGCGGACAAGGGATCGTTGCGGCGCAGGTCTTCGAGCCCGTGCTTCTCAATGAAGGCCAGCAGGGCCGGGGTCTCCACCGCATAGCCGTGCGGGCGCAAGAAATCGAAACACTCGCCGCGCACGAAGTCGCTCCGCAGGCGGTCCCATTCGCCGCGGTCCAGGGTCTGCGGCAGTTCCGGCGGCGGCTGGGTCTCGACGGCCGAGCGGGCGACGATGGTCAGGCGCTCGTGCGGCTGGGGCACGTCGAAGTGGTAGACCGGATTGCCGAAATTATCGGCGTAGGAGAACAGCTGCGCCGGCGGCTCGACCTCCAGCTCGAAGCTGACCAGCCGCTGGGTCGCCGACTTCTGGGGCTGCATCCACACCTCCATGACGCTTTCACGGACGAACGCGTCGTAGTGGTACTGGGTGACGTGGCGGACTTCGAGCAGCATCGGATTCCAGTCAGTACAGCTAGGCCGGCAGGCTGAGTTCCAGGGGATAGGCGACGAAGGTCTCGTACATGGCCTCGTGGATGGCGGCGCATTCGTCGGCCACCGCGGCCAGCAGCGACGAGGCCCCCGCCGACGCGGTTTCGTCCTCGTCGGCGTACTTCAGCCGCGCGTTCAGCCGCCCGGCAAGGCGCAGGGCGTCGGCCCGCTCGCCCTCCAGGCGCCGCGACAGGTGCGCCAGGTGCTCCTCGATGCGCTCGGTGGAGAACCGGATCGAGCGGGGGAAGTCCTCGTCGAACAGCAGGAATTCCAGGATGAAGCGCGGATTGATATCGGCGGTGTAGACCCGCAGGTAGGGTTCCAGCGCGCAGGCCATGCGCAGCAGGCTCATCAGGGCGATGTGGTCGCCGGCCACCGGCTTGGAGCCCTCGCCGAAACAGACCTCCAGCAGGCGGGCCATCAGCTGCGCCCGCTCGATGTAGATGCCGGTGAGCATGAACCGCCAGCCCTCGCCGTGGCTCATGGTGGCGTCGGCGGCGCCCTTGAACAGGTGCAGGTCGGCGATGATGTCCTGCAGGAAGCCGGCGGCGTCGTCGGTGAAGGCTTCTTCCACCCCCGGATCGATGACCTTCAGATACAGCAGGTTCAGCCGCTCCCAGGTCTCGGTGGTGATCTGGTCGCGCACCTGGCGGGCGTTTTCCCGCGCTCGGGACAGGGAGATCAGCACCGAGCCGGTGTCTTCGCGGTCCAGGGCCAGGGCGTGGGCCGACTGCAGCACCTGGGTGGACTTGGCGGGGTCCGGATCGCCCACCGCCGCCAGGGCGATATGCGCCGCCTGGGCCGCCGCGTCGGTTCGGTCGAGGTTGGCGTTGAGCATCACCACGGCCAGGCGTGACAGGTGCTCGGCCCGTTCCACATAGCGGCCGATCCAGTAGAGGCTGTCGGCGACGCGGGCGAGCATCATGGCGCGATCCCCGCGCCGTTCGGCGGTCCGGAGACGCCGTCCTCCGCCAGCACCCAGGTGTCCTTGGACCCCCCGCCCTGGCTGGAATTGACCACCAGGGAGCCGCGCTTGAGCGCCACGCGGGTCAGGGCGCCGGGGGTGACCACGATCTTGTCGCCCGACAGGATGAACGGGCGCAGGTCCACATGCCGCGGCTCCATTTTGCCGTCCACCAGGCAGGGGGCGGTGGAGAGCTGGATGGTGGGCTGGGCGATGTAGTTGTCCGGGTCGGCCTTGATGGCCTCGGCGAAGTCCGAGCGCTCTTTGGCCGAGGCGTGGGGGCCGACCAGCATGCCATAGCCCCCGGAGGCCCCGACGGCCTTGACCACGAACTTATCGAGGTTGGCCAGCACATGGGAGAGCTGCGCCGGCTCGCGGCACAGGTAGGTTTCGACGTTGGGCAGGACGGCGTCCTCGCCGAGATAATACTTAATGATGTCCGGCACATAGGCGTAGACGGCCTTGTCGTCCGCGACCCCGGTGCCCGGCGCGTTGCACATCACCACATTGCCCGCCCGGTAGGCGTTGAACAGGCCCGCGGCGCCAAGCGACGAATCGCGGCGGAACGACAGCGGATCGACGAAGTCGTCGTCCACCCGGCGGTAGATCACGTCCACCCGGCGCAGGCCGTTGGTGGTGCGCATGTAGACCATGTTGTCATGCACCACGAGGTCGCGCCCCTCCAGCAGGGGCACCCCCATCAGCCGGGCCAGATAGGCGTGCTCATAGTAGGCGGAGTTGTACACCCCGGGGGTCAGGACCACGACCTGGGGATTGCTGCGCCACTCGCTGGACATGCTCTTCAGCGTCGCCAGCAGCAGGTCGGGATAGCGCTCCACCGGCCGCACGCCCACCTGGCGGAAGGTGCCGGGGAAGGTGCGCCGCGAGGCGTCGCGGTTGGCCAGCATGTAGGACACGCCCGAGGGGACGCGCAGATTGTCCTCCAGCACGTAGAACTCGCCGTCCGTGCCGCGGATCAGGTCGGACCCGCAGACGTTGGCGTAGGCCTTGTGCGGCACGAACAGGTGCTGCATCTGCCGCCGATAGGAGGGCGCCCCCAGCACCAGGTCGCGGGGCAGCACTCCGTCCATCAGGATCTGCTGGTCGCCGTAGATGTCGGCCAGGAACATGTTCAGGGCCCGCAGGCGCTGGGTCAGGCCCTTCTCGATCGTCGACCATTCGGTGGCCGGGATGATCCGAGGGAACAGGTCCGTGGGAATGATCCGCTCGGTGGAGCTCTCGGCGCCATAGACGGTGAAGGTGATGCCCTGCAGCAGGAATGAGCGCTCCAGCGTCTGCTGGCGGTCCTCCAGCTCGTCGGCCCCCAGGGTCTCGATGCGGTTGCGCAACAGCTCGTAGTGCGCCCGCGTGGCGCCGGTGGCGGTGAACATCTCGTCGTAGGCTTCGCCGGGCAGATAGGCCGATTGGGACGAGGGCAAACTCTCGACGTTCCCCGCGGCCTCAAGACCCTCGACTTGGGGGGCCTCAACCTCGGGGGCTTGGACGGCCTGGACTTGGGCGCTCTGAACCTGGGCCACGCTTTCGCCTGAACTCATCCTCTACCTTCAGCCCTCATGCCCACGCTGGCCCTGCCACCGCAACGCCCACCGCTCTCCGCGCCCCGCGCATTCCCTGGGCGCCCAGCATTTGTGCAGCTTTCTTGGCCGGTGGGAAAGGGGAGGCGGAGGATGGAACGCGCGGGCCTGCCCATTGCCGGCGCGGAACGGGGTAGAGGGTTGGATTCGCCTCATCTCCTCTGTGGCCCGTTCCCCCAGGTGACTTTCGCGAAACACGCCTCTACACGAGGTTGGGCGGGGCGCGGGGGAAGCGTGCTTAGGAAGCGTGGCTTGAAAGCAAGACGTCTCGCCATCGCCGCCGGCGCCGCGGCCCTGCTTGGCATCAGCGCACCCCCGGCCCTGGCCGACGAGCCGAAGGCCTCCGTTGACGGGGACCTGGACAAGGCCCTGCGCCAGGAAATCCAGCGCGCTGTCGGGACCTCCAGGACCCGCCCCGACTCCAGCTTCGACGCCCGCCAGCGGGCCAGCGACGCGGTGGGCGACGCCATCGCCGTGCTCCGCTCCGAAGGCTATTACGGCTACGACGTCGAGCCGGACGTGGCCGACGGCGAGCCGCCGCAGCCGGTCATCCACGTCCAGACCGGGCCGCGATTCGTCATCCAGTCCCCCAGCGTCGAATGGGTCGGCGCAGCGCCGGTGGACGCCGCCGCCAAGGCCGGCCTGGACTCGCTGAAGCTGACCCCAGGCGCGCCGGGACGCGCGGCCGACGTTGTGGCGGCCGAGGGGCGGGTGGTGGCCGCGATCGAGCAGCAGGGCTATGCTGACGCCGTCGCCCAGCCGCGGGTGGTGGTGGTGGACCACGCCGACCACTCCGTGCGGCCGACCTTCAAGATCGCGGCGGGCGACCTGGTCAAGCTGGACGGGGTGACGGTGATCACCGATGGCCGCACCAACCCGCTGTGGGTGCGCGGCCTGGCCCCCTGGAAGCATGGCGACGTCTACACGCCCAAGGCCGTGGCGGAGCTGGAGCGGCGGCTCTCCGACGTGGGGGTCTACGACCAGGTCACCGTCGCCCTTGCCCCCAAGGACAAGGCGATCGACGGCTTGCGCCCGGTGATCGTCAGCCTGGCCGACCGGCCGCCTCACACCTTGGAGCTGGGGGCGGGCTTTTCAACCACCGGCGGGACCACGGTCAACACCAACAACCTGGAGGGCGGGGCGGACTTCTCCAGCGCCGAGGGCTCGGGTATCGACGGCAAGTTGATCTGGTACAACCGCCTGCACCGGGCCGACACCCTGACGCTCGGCGCCAAGATCTACAACATCCAACAAAAGCTGGACCTGGAACTGGACCTGCCACACTGGCGCCGGCCCGGTCAGACCCTGAAGGTCGGCGCTGGCCTGTTCGGCGACCGGACCCGCGCCTTCAATGACTACGGTGGCGGCGCGCGGGCGGAGGTCGAGCGACGTTACTCGCGGACGTCCTACGTCAGCCTCGGAGCCGCGGCTGACTTTGTCACCACCATGGAGAAGACCGCCGTCAACTCTCAGGCCCTGCCCGTGGGCGAGACCTTGAAGCTGTTCATCCCCTCCATCCTGGCCGCCTTCGCCATCGACAAATCCAACGATCTGCTGAACCCCACACACGGCTGGCGGATGGACATGCGGGCCGAACCCACGGTGGTGACCGGCGACCGCAAACTGACCTACCTCAAGCTGCAGGGCGAGGCGTCCGCCTATCTGCCCTTGGGCCGCGGCGCCGGCACTGTCCTGGCCGCGCGGGCGCATGTGGGCTCTATCATCGGCGGACGCATCCCGGACGTGCCGACGGACCGCCGCTTCTTCGCCGGCGGCGGGGGGTCGGTGCGCGGCTATGGCTACCAGGCGGTGGGGCCGCGCCTGTCGGACAACACGCCGGAGGGCGGGCTGTCTCTGGTGGAGACCTCGGTCGAGGTGCGCCAAAGGGTGAGCGGCCGTTGGGGCGTCGTCGGCTTCGCCGACGCCGGTTCGGTGGGGTCCACCTCGGCCCCGGACTTTAAGAACATGCGCGCCGGGGTCGGCGTCGGCGTCCGCTACGACCTGGGCTTCGGCCCGATCCGGTTCGACATCGCCACCCCGATCGAGCGGCGCAAGGGCGATGCGCCGTTCCAGGTCTACATCTCCATCGGGCAAAGCTTCTGATGGCCGCCAACGACACCACTGCCCCAGGCGCGACCGCGCCGCCGCCCGGCGGACCGATCCGGCGTATAGCCGCCCTGACGCGCGCGCTGGTCCTGGCGGCCGGCGCCGCGGTCGTGCTGCTGGCCCTGACGTTCGCGGTGGTGCGGTTCGGGGTCCAGACCCCCTATGGCCGCCATCTGGTGGAGCAGCAGGCGAGCGGGCTGAAGGTCGGCCGGTTCGGCCACCTGCAGATCCAGGGCCTCAAGGGCGATCTGTTCGGCAATTTCAGCCTGGACCGGCTGGCCCTGGCCGACGGCCAAGGGGTCTGGGTTGAGGTCCGGGGCCTGACCGTGCGCTGGAAATGGGCGGAGCTGCTGGCGAGGCGGTTCCACGCCAGGACCATCTCGGCCAGCCGCCTGACCCTGCTGCGCCGGCCGGTCCTGGGGCCGGCGGGCAAGCCGGGGCCTTCGCCGGTCTCCATCGCCATCGACCGCCTGACTACCCGCGTGGAGATGCTGCCGGCCTTTTCCTACCGGCGCGGGGTCTATGATCTGTCGGCCGGTTTCACCATCGGCCGCCGGTCCAGCGTCAAGGGCGTGGCCACGGCGCTCAGCGCCCTGCACGCCGGCGACCATCTGACCGCCGCCTTCGATGTCAACCGTGGCAAGACCTTCCTGATCGACGCCAACGCCAGCGAGGCGCAGGGCGGCGCCCTGGCCGGGGCGCTTGGTCTGGCGGCGGACCAGCCCTTCCAGCTGACCGCCCACGCCAAGGGCTCGGTGAGCCAGGGGGCGTTCAACCTGCTCACCCAGGTCGGCGCCACGGCGCCCCTGACCGCCATCGGGTCCTGGACCCCGGCGGGCGGATCGGCCCAGGGCCACGTCACGCTGGGGGCCTCGCGCCTGCTGGCCGGCTACGCCAGGCGGCTGGGCCCGGAACTGCAATTCGACCTCTCCGGCGCCAGGGCGGCGGATGGTTTCTATGCTTTCGTGCTCAACGCCGGATCCGAGAACGCCCAGCTCAGCGCCCACGGAGAGGCGGACGTTGGCCGGCGGATGACCGCGCCCGGCGGCGTCATGCTGGACCTGGAAGTGGTCGACACCAACCGCATCCTCTCCTGGCCCAAGCTGGGCGCCGGCCACATCGCGGGCAAGCTGACCGGCGCCGCCGACCACTGGAGCCTGGCGGGCGACGGCGAGCTGATGCAGGGCTCGCTGATGGGGTTCAACCTCGCCCGGCTCTCCGGCCCGTTCCAGTATGAGCGGACCAAGGGCGAGACCACCCTGAAGCTCACCGCCAAGGGTGAGGGCGGATCGGGGTCCGGCCTGCTGGCGGCCATGCTGGGCGCGCGGCCGGCGGCGGCGGCGGAATTCGTCTGGCTGAGCGGCGACCGCCTTTTGATGCGCAAGCTGTCGGTGGAGGCGCCGGGCCTGAAGGTCACCGGCGAGGGCGACAAGACCCTGTTTGGCGCCCTGACCTTCAAGGGCGATGCGGCGATCTCAAACCTCGCCGCGGCCCACGGTGGCGCCCGTGGCCTGGTCAAGGCCAGCTGGAGCGCCCACCAGGAGGGTGGTCATGCGGGAGACGGCGGCCGGCCCTGGTCGATCACCGTCGACGCCAAGGGCGAGAGCTTCGCCGGCGGCCTCGGCGACCTGGACCGGCTGCTGGGCCAGACGCCGCGGCTGCGCGCCAAGGCCGACTACCAGAGCGGGGTCTTCAAGGTCTCCGAGTCGACCATCGACGGCTATGCCGGATCCATGGGCGCGGTGGGCCTGATCGGGCCGGATGCGGCGCTGAAGCTAGCGCTGGACTGGAAGGCGACCGGGCCGTTCGAGTTCGGGCCCGTCGAGGTGGCCGGCGCGGCCAAGGGCGGCGGCGCCCTGACCGGGACGCTGAACGATCCGCGCGCCGACCTGACGGCCGATTTCACCCAGATCGACCTGCCGTACCTGCCGCTGCGGGACGCCCATATGGTCCTGTCGTTCATGAAGGGCCCCAACGACAGCAACGGCCGCATCGCGCTGAATGGAACCAGCCCCTACGGCCCCGCCAAGGGCGCGGCCGCCTTCCGCTTCGCCGGCGCCGACCTGGAGCTGAACGACATCGCCATCGACGGCGGCGGCGTCACTGCCGAGGGGGCGTTGGCCCTGCGCCGGGGGGCGGCGTCCCGCGCCGACCTCGATCGGGCGCAGGGACCCGGCGTGATCCTCAGCCAGGGCAGGGCCGCGGGCCACCTGCTGATCACCGATGCGCCCGGCGGGGCGCGGGCCAACCTGACCCTGCAGGCGACCAATGCGGTCCTCAAGCCCGGCGGCATGGCGGTGAGGAGCCTCAACCTGAGGGCCGACGGTCCCCTGGCGCGCCTGCCCTACCAGATCGCCGCCGACGGGGTGACCACCGGCGGGCCGTGGAAACTGGGCGGCTCGGGGGTAGTGGGGCAGATCGGCAGCGATAACACCTTCACCTTCGAGGGCTCCGGGCGGGTTCGGCGGGCCGATTTCCGCACCCTGGCGCCGGCCGAGCTTCGCTTCGGCGATCACGGCATGGCCGCCAAGGTCCAGATCAGCCTGGGCGACGGCACGGCCAACGTGGACTGGCGCCAGATCGACGGCGTCCTCGACGCCAAGGCGGCCCTGGCCAACGTCAGCCTCGGCCTGCTGGACCAGGACTTCGTCGGCCGGTTCGACGCCAACCTGGACCTCAGCGGCCGCGGCGCCGCCCTGGGCGGAACCCTGAAGGCCAAGCTGGCCGGCGCGGGCGGGCGGGATCTGAAGGGCGCCCAGCCGCTGGACGGCCTGGTGGACGCCACCTTGAACGGAGGCTCGCTGACCGTGGACGCCTCCCTGGGCAGCCCCGATGGGCTGAAATCCAACGTCCATGTCATCCTGCCGGCCGAGACCTCCGCCGCCCCGTTCCGCATCGCCCTGGTCAATACCCGCCCCCTGCAGGGCCGGTTCGACATCAACGGCGAGCTGAAGCCGATCTGGGACCTGGTCATGGGTTCGGAGCGGTCGGTGTCGGGTAAGATTGCCGCCCAGGGCGAGCTGCGCGGCACCCTGCGCGATCCGCGCGCCATCGGCACGGCGGCCCTGGACGGCGGCCGCTTCACCGACTCCGAGACCGGGCTGAAGCTGCAGGACGTCATCCTGCGCGCCAACCTGGCCGACAACGCCGTGGACGTGAGCCAGCTCACCGGCGCCGACGGCCACGGCGGCCAGCTCACCGGCCAGGGGCGGATCAGCCTGTTCCGCGAGGGCGTGTCCAGCTTCCGCCTGAATCTGAAGTCCTTCCGCCTGATCGACAACAAGCTGGGCTTCGCCACCGCCAGCGGCCAGGCGACCATCGACCGCGCCGGAGACGGGAAGATCCGCCTGGCGGGGGCGCTGGGCATCGACCGGGCCGACATCGCCGCCAACCCGCCGATCCCCTCGGGGGTCGTGCCCATGGACGTGATCGAGATCAACAAGCCGGTGGACCTCAACGAGGTCGTGCAGGGTCCGCCCGCGCGCGAGGCGCCGGTGGCGCTGGACGTGACGCTCAAGGCCAATCGCGGCGTGTTCGTGAAGGGCCGCGGCCTGGACGTGGAACTGTCCCTGGACGCCCATGTCTCCGGAACCAGCAACAGTCCGGTGCTCAGCGGCGTGGCGCGGGTGGTGCGCGGCGACTACGACTTCGCCGGCAAGCGCTTCCAGTTCGACAACCGCGGCGTCGTCTACCTGGGCTCGTCCGCCGAGGCGATCCGCCTAGACCTCACCGCCACCCGCGACGACCCGGCCCTGACCGCGGTGATCCGGATCACCGGCACCGCTGCCCGGCCCAGGATCGCGTTGACCTCCACCCCCGTGCTGCCCACCGACGAGGTGCTGTCCCAGGTGCTGTTCGGATCTTCCGCCAGCCAGCTTTCGGCGGGCCAGGCGGCGCAGCTGGCCTCGGCCCTGTCGGCCATGGCCACCGGCGGCGGCTTCGACATTATCGGCGGCCTGCGCAACTTCGCGCGCCTCGACCGCCTGGCGTTCGGGGCCGACCCCTCCGGCGGCGCCACCGTGGCCGGCGGCAAGTATCTGACCGACAACGTCTATCTGGAGCTGTCCGGCGGCGGCCGAGAAGGGCCGGCGGCCTCGGTGGAATGGCGGGTGAAGAAGACCCTGTCTTTCGTCTCGCGGCTCACCCGCCAGGGGGATACGCGCCTCAGCGTGCGCTGGCGCAAGGACTACTGAGGGCGCCGCACCGGCTCAAGCCACTTCGGCCACCAGCCTCACCGCATCCCCATCGGCACGGCGGTGGTGAACTTGATCTCTTCCATGGCGAAGCTGGAGCTGACGTCGGCCAGGGGCGCGGTGGCGATCAGGCGTTTGTAAAAGCGGTCGTAGGCGGCGATGTCGGCCACCGCGACTTTCAGCAGATAGTCCACCTCGCCGCTGATCCGGTAGAACTCCAGCACCTCGGGCAGGGCCCTGGCGCCGCGGGAAAAAGCCTCGATCCAGTCGGCGTCGTGGCGGCTGGTGCGCACCGACACGAACACGATCAGCGGAACGCCCACGGCCTCGCGGTCCACTAGGGCCACCCGCCGGGTGATCACGCCATCGTCGTGCAATCGCTTGACCCGCTTCCAGCACGGTGTCTGCGAGAGCCCGACACGCTCGGCGAGCTCGGCGATCGGGACGGTCGCATCGTCCTGCAGGATGGCCAGGATGCGGCAGTCGGTCTGGTCGAGAAACATGGCGCGGTATTTCACCGTATCGAGAGAACCAAATTCTCCAAATGGCTCTTATCGCGACCATATCGAACATGCAATTCCCGCAATCTCGACGATCATGATCTTCGTTCGCCAACGGAGGCCTGACATGCTCGATCGCTTCACCCATCACCCGCATTCGGTCGGTGAGACCTATGGCGAGCATCTGGTCGCCGCGTCGCGGTTTGCGTTCGTGCTGCTGGGGGCGGGGCTGGCGTGCCTGGTCCACGGCCTGCTGCCGTTTCTGTTCGAGCAGACGGCCAGCGGGGCGGTGCAGAGGCTCAATGCGCGGATGATCGCGCGCCGGGCGGCCGGTCCTTCCCGGCCTCAGCCCTTAGAGCCTGTCGCGTTTTGATGGAAACCATCAAAACGGGAAGAACAGGCTCGACTCTTTAGTTTGCGAGCACGATTCAGAGTTTTGTCGGTTCCGACAAAACTCATCGTGCTCTGAAGCCGGTGGCGACGATATAGACCTCGGAACTGTCCTGGCGGCTGGCCTTGGGCTTGACGTTTTTGACCTCGGCGAAGCGCCGTTTCAACTCGCCGAACAGGATGCCGGTCTCGCCGCCCTGGAATGCCTTGGTGACGAAGGCGCCGCCAGGCTTCAGCACCTCCATGGCGAAGTCGGCCGCCACCTCGATCAGGCCCATGATGCGCAGGTGGTCGGTCTGGCGGTGGCCGACGGTGTTGGGGGCCATGTCGCTGAGCACCACGTCCGGCGCCCCGCCCAGCAGTTGCATCAGCCGCTCGCCGCAGCCCGGATCGGTGAAGTCGGCCTGGATGATCTGGGCCGGGGGCAGGGGATCCACCGCCAGCAGGTCCACGCCCACCACGGTCCCGGCCCCCCGCTGCAGGGCCACCTGCACCCAGCCGCCTGGCGCACAGCCCAGGTCGATGATGCGCGAGCCCTTGCGCAGCAGGTGGAAACGGTCGTCGATCTCGGCCAGCTTGAAGGCCGCGCGGGAGCGGTAGCCCTGGGCCTTGGCCGCGGTCACGTAGGGGTCGTTGATCTGCCGCTCCAGCCAGGCCTGGGACGACAGGGTGCGATCCTTGGCGGTCTTCAGGCGCTTGGCCACGGCGCGGCCGGCGTCGGTGCCGCCGGTGGGCGGGCGGACCATGCGCTTGCGGGGGGGCTCGTCGCTCATTGGGCGGTTCCAGGCCGGGGAGGACGGCGTCTGCGGCCCCTGCGGCGGCGTTGTTCGGACATCAGCGACAGCAGCAGGCCCTCGCGCAGGCCACGGTCGGCCACCCGCACCCGATCGCAGGGCCACACCTCCTGCACCGCCTGGAGGATGGCGGCGCCGGCCAGGACCAGGTCGGCGCGGTCAGGGCCGATGCACGGCTCTCCGGCGCGTTCCCTGGGGCCCAGGGAGGCCAGGCGACTAGCGACCGTATCGCACTCCTGGCGCGTCATCCACAGGCCGTCGACCTTGGTGCGGTCATAGCGCCGCAGGCCCAGGTGTAGTCCGGCCAGGCTGGTGATGGCGCCCGAGGTGCCCACCAGGTGCGCCTTGCCGGCGTCGAAGGTCTCGCGGAAGGACTCGGCGTGGGGGAAGTCGGTCAGCTGTTCCTTCACCGCCTCGACCATGTCGCGGAACCAGGCGCGGTCACCCACCCGCTCGGGGAAGCGCTCGGCCAGGGTGACCACGCCGATGGGGATCGACAGCCACGCCTTGATGGGCAGGCGCCAGTGGGCCATGTGGCGCGGATCGACGTCGAGGCCGCTGGCGGATAGGTCGATCCAGGACAACTCCGTCGATCCGCCGCCGACATCGAGCACCAGGGCCGCGTCGGCGTCGCGGTCGAGCAGGTTCAGACAGCCGGCGACGGAAAGCTGCGCCTCTTCGCGCGGGGTGATGATGCTAAGCTGAAGCCCGGTCTTTTCAGCGACTTGCTCGATGAACTCCAGCCCGTTCTCGGCCGAGCGGCAGGCCTGGGTGGCGATGGCGCGGATCTTGGTCGCCCCCCGCCGCTGGATCTTGTCGGCGCAGATCCTGAGCGCGCCCATGGCCCGTTCCATGGCGTCGGGGGACAGGCGGCCGGTCTGGGACAAGCCCTCGCCAAGGCGCACGATGCGGGAGTAGGCGTCGACGATCCGGAAGCCGCGCTGGGTCGGCGTGGCGATCAGCAGGCGGCAATTGTTCGTACCCAGATCGAGCGCGGCAAAGGTCCGCTGCTCGTCCGGCGTGCGCCTGTGACCGCCCCCGCGGTCAGCCGGCGCGGTAGCCGCCTCGCCCATGTGGTGCCCTAACGCTCTGAAGGCAAAGGCTTTATTCGGGCGCCCCTGCCTCGTTTCAACGCCGACCTTAGCAATCCTTTCACCCCAGCGATAGCTGGGCCTTGGAGAAGGCAAACGGACTCTTTACGTTCATCTTCCAGTCAGGGGTTGGGGTGTACCGTTTTCCGCATGAGTGTTCGACTTGCCAAGTTCGCCATCGGCCAAGTGGTCAAGCACCGGATCTATGCGTTCCGTGGCGTGATCTTTGACGTCGATCCGGTGTTCGCCAACACAGACGAGTGGTGGCAGGCGATTCCGGAAGACGCCAGGCCGCGCAAGGACCAGCCCTTCTATCACCTGCTGGCCGAGAACGATCAGACGACCTATGTCGCCTATGTCTCAGAGCAGAATCTACTGCCCGACGAGACCGGGGAGCCGGTGCAGCATCCGCACACCGCGCTGATCTTCGAGACCTTCAAGGGTGATCACTACGAGCTGAGGCCGCGCGTCACCCACTAGGGTGAGGTGAAATGACCTGCGCCAACGGGCGCGAAGCGGTGCAAAACCGCGCTGAAGCCGTGTCTTTGGGGTCATTTCGAAAGGAACTTGCGCCCGTTTGGGGTCATTCTTAGGCCATGAGCGTCATTTCCATCGCCCCCTCGCCCGACTGGACCATCGATCAGGCCTGGGACGACTACGGCGCCGGCGACCACGCTGTCTGGACCACCCTCTACGAGCGCCAGACCGCCCTGCTGCCCGGCCGCGCCTGCGACGAGTTCCTGCGCGGCCTCGACGCCCTGGACCTGCACCGCGGCGGTATCCCCGACTTTCGGCGGATCAATCCGGAGCTGACCCGTCTGACCGGCTGGTCGGTGGTGGCGGTGCCGGGCCTGGTGCCGGACGAGGTTTTCTTCGACCACCTGGCCAACCGCCGGTTCCCGGCCGGACAGTTCATCCGGCGCGCGGACCAGCTGGACTACCTGCAGGAACCGGACATCTTCCACGACGTGTTCGGCCACGTGCCGATGCTCACCGACCCCACCTTCGCCGACTACATGCAGGCCTATGGCCGCGGCGGGCAAAGGGCGCGGCATCTGCATCAGCTGCACCATCTGGCGCGGCTGTACTGGTACACGGTGGAGTTCGGGTTGATGGCGACGCCAGCGGGCCTGCGGCTCTACGGGGCCGGCATCATCTCGTCGCGGGCCGAAACCCGGTTCGCGCTCGAGGATCCCTCACCCAACCGCCTGGGGTTCGACCTGGAGCGGGTGATGCGCACCCCCTACCGGATCGACGACTTCCAGCAGGTCTATTTCGTGATCCCGTCGCTGCAGGCCCTGCTGGACGCCACCCTGCGGGACTTCGGCCCGATCTACGACCGCCTGGCCCAGGCCCCGGACCTGGGGATCGAGGACGTGACCCCCCACGACGCCGTGATCACCCGCGGCAGCCAAGCCTACGCTCACCCGGCGAGCGCCTAGGCGATCCGGGGTCGGAAAGATTCGAGGATTCGGCGCCTCACCCGCTCTCTGACACCCGCATGAAGAGTGCGATCAGCGGTGTGTTGACGTAGTAGTTGTTGCGGCCCTGCTGACGCTTCTTGACGAAGCCGGCCTCGGCGAGTTGGTCGAGGTACTTCGCCGCGGTTTGACGTGTCACGCCAAGGTCGGCCTGTAAAAACTCGATCCGGGTATATGGGTGCCGGAACAGGTTGTTGAGCAGGTCCTGGGAGTAGCGGACAGACGGGTGCTCCCGCAGGCGGCGTTTGTAGTCGGCCATTAATGCGCGCATGCCCTCAATCAGCTCAAGTGTCTGCCGCGACGTCGTTGATATCGCCCGCAGGACGTAGAGCAGCCATTCCTCCCAGGCGCCGTCATCGCGTACGGCCTGGAGCAGCCGGTAGTAGTCGGCCTTGTGGGTGGTCACATATCGGCTGAGATAGAGGATCGGGATGTCCAGAAGGCCGGCCCGGGTCAGATAGAGGACGTTGATGATCCGGCCGATCCGGCCGTTGCCGTCCGAGAAGGGGTGGATGCTCTCGAACTGATGATGGATCAGCGCCATCTTCACCAGCGGATCGAGCGCGCTGGCGCCGTCATCGTTGATGAAACGCTCCAGCGCGATCATGGACGCGGTGATCTCCTCCGCGCTCTGAGGCGGAATGTAGACCAGCGCGCCTGTCGCCTCGTTCTTAAGTGCGGTTCCAGGCACTGCGCGAAAGCCTTCGCCGGTGCGCTTCAGCACGCGAAACATCTCAATGATCGTGTTGTTTGTCAGCAGCCCATGGTTCTGGCGCAGGCTGTCGAATCCGCGCTTCAGGGCATCCCGGTAGCTGGCGACCTCCTTGGCGGCGGGAGATGCCGGCCCCTCCATGAAAAGGCCTGCCTGGAACAGCTCATCTTGTGTGGTGACGATGTTTTCAACTTCCGAACTCGCCTTCGCTTCCTGTAGCACCAGCGTGTCGATGAGGATTTCCTGGTTGGGGATGCTGGCGGCGCGTCCCTTCAGTTCCGCCAAATGTCGGTGAGCATCGGCGAGGGCGCGCAACACCGCCGGCGTTTCAAGTTCACCGGGCGGCGGGAGGGTTGGCAGACGGTAGGTTGCCCTTAACACGTCACTTCTCACATGTTCGGAAATCCCGAACTTTTTAACACGATGCAAGCGACATGTTAAATACGGGCGTCGCCATTCCGTGGATCGATACCGGCCTATCCAATCCGCCGGGCGCTGAAGTCGACCCTGACGAGTCAAGCCGCCTGGCGCCCGATCTGGGCGGCGATGCGAAGGCTCGGAATGGGCGCCCAGGGGCTTGAAGACCGGGCCGCGACGGCGCCTAATCAACCGCAAGTTCAGTGTGCAAAACATAGTTCGGCGGGTGAAAAAGCATGGCGTGGTTGGACCAATGGCGGCGGGGGCGCGGCGTGGAAACGGAACCCCGGCGCGGTCCGCCCGACGTGGACGCGGACCGCGGCTATCTGCACATCCGCTCGGTCGCGGCCGACGGCGCCTGGCGGCTGATGCAATATGCCGTGGTCGACGACGGCGCCAATGTGCTGCTGAGCGCCTTCGTGCGCGTGGCCAGCCCGATCGGCGAGCC
>DASVMY010000271.1:0-20983 GCA_036384135.1 Caulobacteraceae bacterium
CCAGGCCAGGGCGACCCCGTCCAGGAAGAGGGCGGTGGCCGAGGCCACGCTCACGACGGCGAGCGCCTGGGTCCTGGGCGCGTCGGCCAGGCGGCAGGCCAGGAACACGCACGGCCAGGTGGCGGGCCAGATGGCGGCGTAGGTCACCAACCGCCAGCCACCCCGGAAAGCGCCCAGGGGCCCGACGTCGCGGATGAACAGTACAGCCAGGAACCAGAGCACGGCGCCCAGGGCGGCCGGAGCCACGATAGCGCGAAGGCCGGCGGGCGCGGCGCGCGCGCTGGGTTCGCCGGCGGACGGGGAGAATTGGGTCATGGGCAAGCTCCATGTAGCGATCGCTACAAGAATGGCATGCGCTTGTAGCAATCGCTACATCAATCGCCTCGGCTTACCGCCGGCACTCCGTCACGCCACGCGCCAGACCACGTCCCGCGCCGCAATTGCTTAAGGAGGCGACGGAGCGGGTGCTCCGCAGGCCGCGACGCGATAAGAACCCTCCAGGGCGGCCGGGCCGCGCGGAAGGATAATCGTCTTGGTCGACCGGTCTGATCTGGAGAAGGCGCTTCGTGGCCCCGGCTACGGCGATCTGGTGACCACCGAGGAGGATGGGGCGCGGGAGTATTCCGGCTTCCTGCTGGGCGTCAGCGGCCGGTTCGTACTGCTGCAGTCGGTGGACGACTGGCGCGACGACGGGGCGATGATCGTGCCGCTGCGGTGGGTGAAGAGCTTTGACCAGTTCGAGGTCCACACGGACCGCCTGGCGATCCTGGCCTGCAATGGCGTCAGCCGGACCGGCCGCTATGATTGGATCGATATCTCCGACTTCAAGGCCCTGTTCGCGTCCCTCCGGGGGCGGGGGGCGACGGTGATGCTGTCGGACAACGACGATGTGGAGATCGGCGACATCGTCGAGGTGAAGGAGGCCAGCGTTGTGATCAAGGCCATCGATGGCGGCGGCAACTGGCTGGACGGCGCCCTGGACTATCCGTTCGAGGACATCGTCTCGGTGTCCATCGAGAGCCACTACGCCGAGGTGCTGCGGGCCTATGCAGGCGGTCAGGCGGGCAAAGGCCCCAATCGGCGTCTACACTGACGGTCTGGAGGTAGGACGGGTACGTAGTTTTCCGGGCGTGCTCCGTTCCGGCGGGGCGCTAATCTTGGGGTTTGGACACGGCGCGCGCCATGTCCAGACCCCAAGAGCGCCCGCGATCGCTGATGTACCAGACCTATGAGCTCTATTTCGAGGACGCCGACGGGCCCGTGCGGTTCGAGGCGCTGACCTGCCGGTCCGAGGCGGAGCTGATCTCCGTGGTGCGGAGCCGCCTGGCGGACGAGGGCGCCAAGGCAGTGGAAGTGCGGCGGTTCGGAACGACGCTGTTCACGCTGAAGAGCTGATCGCTTCCTCCACGCCAGCACCCTGGGGCGCGCGCAAGCCGCCAGCCGCCACGATGAAGGCCTCGATCTCGGCGACGCCTTCCAGCCTGGTCAGGTCCGAGAACACATAGGGCCGTTCGCCGCGCGCCTTGGCGGTGTCCGACCGCATCACCGCCAGGTCGGCGCCCACATGCGGGGCCAGGTCGGTCTTGTTGACCACCAGCAGGTCCGAGCGGGTGATGGCCGGGCCGCCCTTGCGGGGGATCTTCTCGCCCTGGCAGACGCTGATTACATAGATGGTCAGGTCGGCGAGGTCCGGCGAGAAGGTGGCGGCCAGGTTGTCGCCGCCGCTTTCGATGAAGATCACGTCCAGGTCGGGGTGGCGGCGGTTCATCGTGGCGATGGCGGCCAGGTTGATGGAGGCGTCCTCGCGGATGGCGGTGTGCGGGCAGCCGCCGGTCTCCACCCCCAGGATGCGGTCTTCGCTGAGCGCCTGCAGGCGCGACAGGATCAGGGCGTCTTCCTGGGTATAGATGTCGTTGGTCACCACGGCGATGGACCAGCGGTCGCGCATGGCCTTGCACAGCTTTTCCACCAGGGTGGTCTTGCCCGAGCCCACCGGGCCGCCGACGCCGACGCGCAGGGGACCGTGTCTACTCATGAGATGAAGATCCTCGAGGCCAGGGTTTCGTGCCGCATCGACGCGATGTCCGAGAGCAGCGCCGACGAGCCCAGATTGTCCAGGGTGGAGGCGGCGGCGCGGGCGGCGGTCTGCAGCAGCAGGGGTTCCAGGGCCGCGATGATGGCCACGCCCAGGGTCTGGCCCAGGGGAACCAGGCGGACGGCGACGCTGGTGAGGTTGGCGGCGAAGGCGTGCAGCCAGGCGGTGAGACTGGCCCGCAGAGGGATCGCCGCGACGCTGCAGATGGCGCCGACGGCGACGGGATAGGCCACCGCGCCAGCTAGTGGTGGTTCGCCCCAGGCGCGGGCGGCGGTCAGGAAGGCTTCGCCCTGGCCGAGGGTCTCGCGGCGGCGTTCGAGGGAGGGGCTGAGGGCGTCGGCCAGTTCGGCGATGTCGGCCAGGGCGGCGGGGTCGGCGGCGGCGGTCCAGGCGGCGGCGAGGAGGACGGCGTCGGTCCAGCCGGAGCCGAACTCGATCAGGCCGCTGATCCAGGCGGTGAGGGTGTCGGCGTCGGTGACGGTCCCGGCCTGGATGACGGTCTCCAGCCCGTGGGAATAGCCGAAGGCCCCCACCGGGAAGGCTGGCGACAGCCAGGTCTGCAGGCGCAGGAGCTGGGCGTCAGTGATCATGGTGGTGATGGGCGTCGTGGTGGTGCGGGCCGTGGTCCTCATAGGCGCCGCCCTCGGGATCGAAGGGCGCCTCGACCTCGCGGACCTGGGCGCCCAGGTGCTCCAGCATGAGGCCGATGACGTGGTCGCGGCGGATCAGGATGCGCTCGGGTTGGATGGCGGCGGCCAGGTGGCGGTTGCCGATGTGCCAGGCCAGGCGCAGCAGGCGGTCCGGCGTGGCGGCGCGGATCTCCATCAGCGGCTCGGGCTTGGCGGTGACGCGCAGGGCGCCGCCGCCGCTGAGGGTCAGGCCGTCCCCGTCCCGCAGGTGTGTCGCCTCGGCCAGGTCCAGCAGGTAGCGACGGCCCGACTGGCCGGTGATGACGATCCGGCGGCGGTGGCGGCCGTCGTAGTCCAGCACAGCCTGGTCGACGGCCGCGCCGTCCCAGGTTCCGGCGGGCAGGACGGCGAGGATGGGGACAGGTTCGGTCATCTCAGAACAGGAAATACCGCTGCGCCATCGGTAGCACCTCGGCCGGCTCGCAGGTGAGCAGTTCGCCGTCGGCGCGGACTTCGTAGGTTTCGGGATCGACCTCGATCACCGGGGTGGCGGCGTTGTGGATCATTGAGGCCTTGGTCAGGCCGCCGCGGACATTGCCGACGGCCAGCAGTTGCTTGTCCAGGCCCAGGCGCCCGCGCAGGTCCAGGTCCAGGGCAGCCTGGGAGACGAAGGTCACGGAGGAGCGGGTCACCGACTTGCCGTAGGCGGCGAACATCGGCCGGTAGTGCACCGGCTGGGGGGTGGGGATGGAGGCGTTGGGGTCGCCCATGGGGGCGGCGGCGATGCTGCCGCCCAGGATCACCAGGTCCGGCTTGACCGCGAAGAAGGCCGGGTCCCACAGCACCAGGTCGGCGCGCTTGCCCACCTCGACGCTGCCGATGTGGGCGCTCATGCCCTGGGCGATGGCGGGATTGATGGTGTATTTGGCGATGTAGCGCTTGATGCGGGCGTTGTCGGCGGCATCGCCAGGCAGTGCGCCGCGCTGTTTCTTCATCTTGTCGGCGGTCTGCCAGGTTCGGATCAGCACCTCGCCCACCCGGCCCATGGCCTGGCTGTCGGAGGAGATGATCGAGAAGGCGCCAAGGTCATGCAGGATGTCTTCGGCGGCGATGGTCTCGCGCCGGATGCGGCTCTCGGCGAAGGCCACGTCTTCGGGGATCGACGGGTCCAGGTGGTGGCAGACCATGAGCATGTCCAGGTGCTCGGCCAGGGTGTTGCGGGTGTAGGGGCGGGTGGGGTTGGTGGAGGAGGGGATGACGTTGGCCAGCCCCGCCACCTTGATGATGTCCGGCGCGTGGCCGCCGCCGGCGCCCTCGGTGTGGAAGGCGTGGATGGTGCGGCCCTTGATGGCGGCGATGGTGTCCTCGACGAAGCCGCTTTCATTGAGCGTGTCGGTATGGATCATCACTTGGACGTCGTGAGCGTCGGCGACGTTCAGGCAGCAGTCGATGGTGGCCGGTGTCGTACCCCAGTCCTCGTGAAGCTTGAGCGCGCAGGCGCCGCCTTCCACCTGTTCCACCAGGGCCTGTGGCAGGCTGGCGTTGCCCTTGCCGGAAAAGCCGATGTTCATGGGGAAGGCCTCGGCGGCCTCGATCATCCGCGCCAGGTGCCAGGGGCCGGGCGTGGCGGTGGTGGCCTTGGTTCCCGTGGCCGGCCCCGTGCCGCCGCCCAGCATGCAGGTGACCCCGCTCATCAGGGCCTCCTCGATCTGCTGGGGGCAGATGAAATGGATGTGGCAGTCCATGGCCCCGGCAGTGAGGATCTTGCCCTCGCCGGCGATGATCTCCGTGCCCGGGCCAATGATGATGGTGACGCCGGCCTGGGTGTCCGGATTGCCGGCCTTGCCGATGGCGGCGATGCGGCCGTCTTTCAGGCCCACGTCGGCCTTCACGATCCCCCACCAGTCGATGATCAGGGCGTTGGTGATCACCGTGTCCACCGCCCCATCGGCGCGGGAGATCTGGGACTGGCCCATGCCGTCGCGGATCACCTTGCCGCCGCCGAACTTCACCTCCTCGCCATAGGTGGTGAAGTCCTTCTCGACCTCGGCGAACAGCTCGGTGTCAGCCAGGCGCACGCGGTCGCCGACGGTGGGGCCGAACATGTCGGCATAGGCGGCGCGGGGGATGCGGGCCGGCATGTCAAAGGTCGCCCATCACATCGCCGCGGAAGCCGAACACGCGGCGGGTTCCCAGCAGCGGGACCAGATTGACCTCGCGCGACTGGCCCGGCTCGAAGCGCACGGCGCTGCCGGCGGCGATGTCCAGACGCAGGCCGCGGGCGGCGGCGCGGTCAAAGGCCAGGGCCGGGTTGGTCTCGGCGAAGTGGTAGTGGCTGCCCACCTGGATCGGCCGGTCGCCGCGGTTGGCGACCGTGAGGGTGGTGACGGGCTGGCCGGCGTTGAGCTCGATCTCGCCTGCCATCGGAATGATTTCACCCGGGATCATCTGACCCTCCCTATCGGATCGGATGGTGGACGGTTACCAGCTTGGTTCCGTCGGGAAACATGGCCTCGACCTGGACGTCGTGGATCATCTCGGGCACGCCCTCCATCACCTGGTCGCGGGTGATGACATGGGCGCCGGCCTCCATCAGCTCGGCGACGGTGCGGCCGTCACGGGCGCCCTCGACCACGAAGTCGGTGATCAGGGCGATGGCTTCGGGGTGGTTCAGCTTGACCCCGCGCTCAAGCCGCTTGTGGGCCACGATGGCGGCCATGGCGATCAGCAGCTTGTCCTTTTCGCGGGGGGTCAGGTTCATCGAGGCGCCTTCAGATATGCCAGACGCGAGGAACGAGCTCGCCGCCGCGCAGTAGGGAGATCGCCGGCAGCAGGACGCGGCGCAGGGCCATGCCGTCCGCCGCGACGATGCGGCAGAACAGCTTGCCGTCGAAGGCGCTGGCCCCGCCCGCCGGGCCGATGACCTGGCGTAGAGGGCTCAGGACGCGGTCGGCGTCGTCGGCGGCCAGCAGCAGGGAGGCGAAGGCGCCGGCTCCGGCCAGGATCGGGGCCAGGGCGGCGGTGGCGGCGACGGGGCCGGCGAAGGCCAGGTCGTCGGCGAAGATCAGCTTGCCTTCGCGGCGGATGCGCCAGCGGTCGCGCAGTTCGCCCTGGCGGACGGTCTCGCCCATGGCCGCGCGGCCCAGCACCACCGCCTCCATCACCAGTAGCCGCGCGTCGGCGGCCAGGTCGGCGTCCAGGCGGCGGGAGAGGGCGGCTCCGTCGAACAGGATGGTCTCCTGCGGCAGCCAATCCAGGCGCGCACTGGCGCCGGCGGTGAGGCTGACCTCGACCTCGGCGCGGCCGTCGCGGGCCCGGTAGACCTTCTCGCAGGCCTGGGTGGTGAGGGTGAGCGCGCCGCCGTCGCCGGCCTCTCCCCGCCAGCTCATCCGATCGCCGCCGGTGAGGCCGCCGGAGCTGTTGATCAGCACCGCCTCCAGGCTGGTGGCGGCGTGGTCGCGGGGCAGGCGGATCTTGGCGCAGCCGTCTTGGTACAGACGGTCCAGGCGGGTGACGCCACCGTCCTGCTTGACCGCGATCCGGCCAAGACCAACGGCCCGCTGAAGCGGCTGGGGATCGGACAGGGTGATGGCCGGTTGCAGGTTCACGTCCGACCCTAGGAGGGGCGGGCTTGGCTTGTCCAGCACCCGCCGGAAGCCCCCCGCCGGCTGGCCGGCCGCGCCCAACAAATGGGCGCCAGTCCGCGGCCGCCCGCCCCGCGCCCGTAGGCCGCGGCCTAAAGGCTTGCCAACCCTAGGCTTTGGGGATCAGTCTTCGCTCTCAAAGGCTCCGCGCCGGCGAACGGCGGCGGGGCTTTTCTCATTTGGAGGCTTCGGTTCGTCCATGTCCGGCAACAGGACATCCCATATCCGGCTCACCTCGCACCCGGGCGGCGGTTCGTCCGGCCGGTTTCCGATCCGCTGGGGCGCGGCCACCGCCCAAGAGCGCGGACCGGTGGTGGTCACCACGAACGCCGGCGCCGACCGCAACGCCATCGGCGCCCACGGCGGCGCCTATTCGATCTATCGCGCCCTGGCGATTTCCGCCGGCGCCCTGGACCCGGTGATCCGCCCCGAACTGGATAACACCTATCCGGCGGCAGCCGTCGGCCCGCACCCACAGTGGTCGGAGCCGGGCAAGATCGTCTCGCTGGACCCCTGGGGCCACCGGGTGGCCGAGGACTTCGCCAAGGAACTGGCCGAGGGCGTCGACATCCGCCCCACCATCGCCGTGACCAAGGCCCGCCTGACCCTGCCGGAGATCAACGAGGCGATTGCCAAGGGCCGGCTGAAGATCGACGGCGATATCGTGAAGGACGCGGGCGAGGTGGCGGTGACCAAAGCCGCGCTGGATCCGGTCTGGTACCTGCCGGGCATCGCCCAGCGGTTCGGGGTGGAGGAACAGTCCCTGCGCCGGACCTTGTTCGAACAGACCGGCGGCATGTACCCCGAGCTGGTCACCCGGCCGGACCTGTCGGTGTTCCTGCCCCCCATCGGCGGCATCACCCTCTATATCTTCGGCGACCCGGCCAGGCTGGGAGATCGGAAATACAGCCTGACCTGCCGGGTGCACGACGAGTGCAACGGTTCGGACGTGTTCGGCTCCGACATCTGCACCTGCCGGCCCTATCTGATCCACGGCATCGAGGAGTGCGTGCGCCAGGCCCAGGAAGGCGGCGTCGGCCTGATCGCCTATAACCGCAAGGAAGGCCGGGCGTTGGGCGAGGTGACCAAGTTCCTGGTCTACAACGCCCGTAAACGCCAGCCGGGCGGCGACCAGGCGGCCACCTATTTCGAACGCACCGAATGCGTTGCGGGGGTGCAGGACGCCCGCTTCCAGCAGCTGATGCCGGACGTGATCCACTGGCTGGGCATCCGCCGCATCGACCGGTTCGTGTCGATGTCGAACATGAAGTACGACGCCCTGGTGGCCGGCGGCATCGAGATCGGTGAGCGCGTGCCGATCCCGGCCGACCTGGTGCCGGACGACGCGTCGGTGGAGATGGAGGCCAAGAAGGCGGCAGGCTACTTCACCCCCGACGCCGTGCCGACAGAAGAGGACCTGACCCGGGTGTTGGGCCGCGACCTGAAGGAATTCTGAGGCCTGACCACCTTGCCCCCATCTGAGGTCTCGGCCGCGCGGAGCCTACTGTCCGCCGCGGCGGTGCGCGAGCGGGCGCATGAGCTGCTGGCCATCGGCCTGGCGGACGGTTTGGCAGAGTGGCGCATCGACCTTGCCCGCCTGGACGTCGCCGCCGACCTCACGGCTGAGGTGGTCCGCGACAGCTATCCGGACCTGAATGTTCCCTTCCACGCCCGCTGGCGGCATTTCATGGCGGGTGGCCGCGACCTCTGGGCCGAGCGCACGGCCGGGCTGAGGTGGTCGAAGGCGGAGGCGGGCCGGGCGGCCTTCGACCTGGCCATCACCTCGGTGCTGCTGGACGCCGGCGCCGGCGCGGCCTGGCGGTATCGCGACGCGGCGACCGGGGCGGTGCTGGGGCGGTCCGAGGGGTTGGGGATCGCTTCGCTGCGCCTGTTCGAGTCCGGCGCCCTGTCCGTCGACCCCGCTGATCCGCTTCGCGCCGATGGCCTGGGCAAGGTCGACGCGGCGCTGTTGGCCAGGGCGTTCCAGGTCGGCGACGACAATCCCCTGGTGGGCCTGGAGGGTCGCGCCGCCCTGCTGCGCAGCCTGGGCCAGGCCGTGGGCCGTCCGGGCCTGCTGTTCGACCGCATCGCGGCGCGCGCCGTGGGCGGCCAGTTGCCGGCGCCAGTGATCCTGGAGGTGCTGCTGGATGCGCTCGGCCCGATCTGGCCCAGCCGGCTCAGCCTCGGCGGCCTGCCGCTGGGCGACTGCTGGCGCCACCCGGCCCTGAAGCGCGATGACGCCACCGACGGCCTCGTGCCCCTGCACAAGCTATCCCAGTGGATGTCCTATTCGCTGATCGAGCCGCTGATGGCCGGCGGGGTCGAGGTGATCGATATCGATGGCCTCACCGGCCTGGCGGAGTACCGCAACGGCGGCCTGTTCGTGGACACCGGTGTCCTGGTGTTGCGCCATCCGGAGGAAGCGGGCCGGACGCATCCGGTGGATGGGCCGCTGGTGGTGGGCTGGCGCGCCCTGACCGTGGCCTTGCTGGATCGTCTGGCGCCGCTGGTGCGGGAGCGGCTGGGCGTGGCGGCTGAGGACTTCCCATTGGCCAGGGTGCTGGAGGGCGGCTCCTGGGCGGCCGGGCGGCGCATCGCCCGCCAGCTGCGCCCAGGCGACGGCGGCCCGCCAATCACAGTGACCAGCGACGGCACGGTGTTTTGATGATGGTTGAGTCGCTCGAAATCGAAGCTGGGGCGGCAAAGCCCCTCCCCCTCGCGGGGAGGGGTTGGGGTGGGGGCGCCAGCGTGAACTTCGGCCGACTGTTTGTGCGGCTGTTTGCCAACCGTCCGGCATCGGCGTTTCACCCCCATCCCCTGCCCCTTCCCCGCAAGGGGGAAGGGGTTCTTTCTGTGAAGGCTAGAACATGAAGGGCGTCACCGTCGTGAGCCATCCGCTGGTGCAGCACAAGCTGACCCTGATGCGGAAGAAGGACACCTCAACCAAGAGCTTCCGCGAGCTGCTCAAGGAGATCGGCGGGCTGATCTGCTACGAGGTCACGCGCGATTTGCCGGTGAGCCTGATCGAGATCGAGACCCCGATCACGACGATGCAGTCGCCGGTTCTGTCGGGCAAGAAGCTGGTGTTCGCCGCTATCCTGCGCTCGGGGATGGGGATGCTGGACGGGATGCTGGAGATGGCCCCGGCGGCGCGCATCGCCCACATCGGCCTCTACCGCGACCCCGCGACGCTCTCTTGCGTGGAATACTACTTCAAGGCCCCAACCGACATCGCCGAGCGGGAGGTGATCGTGGTCGACCCCATGCTGGCCACCGGAAATACCGCCATCGCCGCCGTCGACCGGCTGAAGGAGGTGGGGGCCAGGTCGATCCGCCTGGCCTGCCTGCTGGCCGCGCCGGAAGGGATTTCCAAGTTCCACGGCCACCACGGCGACGTGCCGATCTGGACCGCGGCCGTGGACCAGCGGCTCAACGACCACGGTTATATCGTGCCGGGGCTCGGCGACGCGGGCGACCGGCTGTACGGCACCAAGTAGACGAAGCTCGGTCGGTGCTGATGCGCGAGGCGGCAGAACCAGGCTCTAGGCCCGCCCGACCGTTTCGAACATGCAGGCGGCCATGGCTTCCTCGGGGCTCTTGGCGCCGGCGATGAGAAAGTCGAAGGCCGGGAAGAAGCGGTCGGCGGCTTCCATGGCGGCGTCGATCATCGAGGCGGTCTGGGCCATGGTTGGGCGCTCGCCCTCGGGCAGGGCCAGGGAATGGCGGAACACCACCTCGCCGTCGTCGGCCCAGATCTCGAAGTGGCCAAGCCAGACGCGTTGGTTGATCAGGTTGATCAGCTCGAAGGCGGAAGCGCGGCGGGCCTTGCCCGCGCGCAGGTCGATGGAACAGCAAAGCTGCAGGCAGTCGGCTTCCGGCCGCCACGCGAACCAGAGCTCATAGTCCTTCCAGTCGCCGGTCAGGGCGAAGGCCAGATCGCCGTCCTCGGTGCGATCGAAAGTCAGGTTCTCGGCCGACAGGACGCGCTCGACGACCTCAAGCGGATCCATCGCCACCAGCACGTCGTCCTCCTCGGGGCGGGGTATGTCCATAAGACTTTCTCGCGTCCTTCAGCTTCGATGGCGGCCAACCTGCCGGCGGGGCCGCGCCGGTGAATCGCTAACGGGCGTTCACCCTAGTCTGCTTCGCCCCCTCCGTAAGGGGGCTTCTTGTCTCGGGCGAGCAGTGTTCGCCCAAGCCGGGTCTGGGGCCTTCCTGAGGCGGCGGGTCAGCCGTCCTTAGCCGCTTTGAGCGCGGCGATCTCCGCGCGAAGCGTCGCAACCTCGGTCTTCAGGGCCTCGAACTCCTCGCGCCGTATGAGATCCAGGTCGGCGGCCCACCGGTCGGACTGGGACCGGAAGGCGGTTTTGGCCTCTTCGCCGGCTGCTTGGGCGAGGCCCATCGCGGCCTGGGTCAGCTTGGCCATTTCGTCGAGGAAAGGGTTCTGGGACTGCATGGGCCCCTATATGGCAAACCAAACGTAAAAAGCGAAGGGCCGTGACTCGCCGCCGCGCCTCGCTAGAGAGAGTCGGCGAAGAAAGTCAGCGTGGGGGCCGGTTCTCAAGGCCCCTGCTCCAGGAAAGGCGTCAAGGCGATGATCATCGACCTCAACCATGTCAACATCGTCACCGACAAGGTGGAGGAGACCCGGGCCTTCTTCGAGCGGGTGCTGGGCCTGACCACCGGCTACCGACCCGATTTCGACTTCGGCGGCGCTTGGCTCTATGCCGGCGACAAGGCGGTGATCCACCTGCAGGAACTGGGGTCCTCCTTCAACGCCAAACCATCGGAGCGTGGGGCGGCGGGGCCCCTGGACCATGCCTCCTTCGAGGTGGCGGATATCGCCGTGGCGCGGGCGCGGCTAAGCGACAATGCGATCAAGTTCCGCGAGATCCGCTCGCCGGACGGGCGCAACGACCAGATCTTCTTTCGCGATCCCAACGGTGTGGTCATTGAACTCATCGCCCCCGTGGCCTGAGCGCAGGCCATGTTCGCCGCCGATCCCGGGCTCGCCGATGTCGCCGATCGCCTGCGCGGACTGAGGCCGACGCAGGCGCCGTTCGTGGTAGGGGTCACCGGCAGCGTCGCTTCCGGCAAGAGCACCCTGGCCGAGGCGCTCAAGGGCGCCATCGCCGCCTGGCCGGAGGCCCCGGCGGTGGACCTGGTCTGCACCGACGGCTTCCTGCTGCCCAACGCGGTGCTCGACGCCGCCGGCCTGACCAACCGCAAGGGCTTCCCCGAGACCTATGACGTCGCCGCCCTGCGCCGCGCCCTGGCGGACATCCGCGCCGGGGCGGCGGACTTTCCGGCCTATTCGCATGTGACCTATGACGTCGATCCGGCGCTTACCCGCACCGTGACGGCGCCTGACGTGCTGATCGTCGAGGGGCTGTCGCTGCAGATCGATCCTTCGCCGGTGGACGCCCTGATCTATCTGCACGCCGAGGAGGCGCTGCTGGAAACCTGGTTCGCCGACCGGTTCGTAGGCCTCTGGGCGGCGGCCGAGCACGACCCGGCCAGCTTCTACGCCCGCTTCGGCGGCATGGGCGAGACGGAGGCCCGCGCCTTCGCCGGCATGGTCTGGGAGCGGATCAACCTGCCCAACCTGCGGGACCACATCTCCCTGGCCCGGCCCCTGGCGCGGCTGGTGGTGATCAAGGGCGCCGGGCACGCCATCGTGGGGGTGGAGCAGCGGCCGAACTAAGCAAGCCTTGGGCCGCGGGCAGGCCTTGCAAAGCGATCTTTTCGCCCCAACCGGCAACCAGGCCGCGGCCCCGGGGGTTCTTCTGCGAACCAGGAGTACCCGCATATGTTCAAGCTTCCCGACCTACCCTACGCCTACGACGCCCTGTCGCCGGTCATCTCCGACCGGACGATGCATTTCCACCACGACAAGCACCACGCTGCCTACATCAAGACGCTCAACGCGCTTCTGGAAGAGGCCGGCGCCACCCCCTCCTCGCTGGAGGAGGTGATCATCGGGGCCGCGCGGGGCGGCGCGAAGACGTTGTTCGACAACGCCACCCAGACCTGGAACCACACCTTCTTCTGGACGGCGATGACGCCGCGCAAGGCGCAGGCCTCTGGCGAGCTTTTGGACGCCATCGACCAGGCGTTCGGCGGCCTGGACGGGCTGAAGACAGCCTTCGTCGCCGAGGGCGCCGGCCATTTCGGCTCCGGCTGGGCGTGGCTGGTGGCCGGGAGCGGCGGCGCCCTGTCTGTGCGCACGACTCACGACGCCGACGACATGGTCACCCATGCGGAGATCACGCCCCTGATCGTCTGCGACCTTTGGGAACACGCCTACTACCTGGACCACCAGAACGACCGGAAAGACTATCTGGAAGGCTGGTTCGACGCCTTGCTCAACTGGGACTTCGCCGCCTCGCAGCTGACGGCGGCCAAGGGCGGTGGCGCGGTGTGGCGTCATCCCGCACCGGTTCCAGGCCAGGCGGCTGCCCAGGCGGCCTGAACCCGCAAACGTCCGCACGCCCCTGGCGCCTTGCCGCCCCACCCGGCTAAGAGGCGTGTTTTCGGGAGGCGTGCTTTGGGGGCCGTGCGGACGTCTTCGTGACCATTCTCGTCTTCGACCTGGGCGGCAGCCTGCTGCGCGCCGGCGCCGTGCGGGGCGACGACCTGGTGGCCACCGCGCGCCTGGCCAGCGACGTGGTGCGCGGCGAGGGCGACTTCATGCCCCGCCTGGAGCGGGCGATCACCGACCTCGCGGCCCAGGTGTTGGCCGGCGAGACGCCGGAAGCCGTGTCCATGGCCGTTCCGGGTCCGGTCCATGACGGGGTGGTAGAGCGCCTGCCCTCGCTGGTGGGGCCGGCCTACAAGGGTGGTGTGGACTTCGGCGCGTTGGCGCGGCGGCTGTGGCCGAACCATCCGGTGTTCATCTGCAACGACCTGACCGCGGCCGGACACCTCTATGTCAGCCGTGGGCATCGCGACTTCGGGGTGCTGACCCTGGGCTCGGGGGTCGGCGGCAAGCTGTTCATCGATGGCAAGCCGTTGCTAGGGCGCCTGGGATTCGGCGGCGAGATCGGCCATTGGCGGGTGCCCGGCGCCCCGCTCACCGCTTGCGACTGTGGCGGGCGCGGGCATTTGTCGGGCCTGTCCTCCGGCCGTGGCGCCGTGCGCCTGGCGCAATGGCGGGCGGGTGAGGACCCCAAGGGCTTCCGAGGCAGTGGCGCGGCGGTTCTGTGCGGCGGCGACGCGGCGGCCCTGACCCCGGAGCAACTGGTCCGAGCCTTCCACGACGGCGACCCTTGGGCCGTGGCCAGCCTGGAGGCTTCGGCGGACTATCTGGGGGCGTCCCTGGCCGCCCTGGCCCTGGCGGCGGGTCTGGAACAGTTCTTTCTCACCGGCGGCTTCGCCGTGGCGGCGGGCGAGCCGTTCCGGGCCATGGTGGCTACGGCGGCGGAGACCTATTCCTGGCACGGCGCCGGCCAGGACTGGGACGCGGCGGTGCGGCTGGCCGCGGCCGGGGAAGAACCCGGACTGCTCGGGGCCGCCGCCTATGCCAAGGCGATGGCGGTGGCCCCGAGTTAGAAGGTCCTTACGCGTCGATCCGCGCCTCCGCGTAGCCGCTCAGCACCTGGGTTCCGTCCTGGTTGACGGTGGCCACGTCCAGTTCCACCAGCTTGACGCCGTCCTTCTCGGTGATCGCCTTAACCGTGGCGGTGGAGTCCAGGGTGTCGCCCGGCCAGACTTGGCTGGTGAAGCGGACCCCGTACTTGGTCAGCCGGGCATCGCCGACATAGTCGGTCAGCATCTTGCCGGTCATGCCCATGGTCAGCATGCCGTGGGCGAACACGGACGGATAGCCGGCCACCTTGGTCGTAAAGATCTCATCCGTATGCAGCGGATTGTAGTCGCCGGACGCCCCGGCGTACTGGACGATCTGGGTGCGCTTCAGGTCTTCAACCAGGCGCGCGGTGTGGGTGTCGCCCACCTTCAGTTTGCTGGCGCTCAAAGCCATGTTCGCTCTCCCTAAGCCTTGGAATCGACGGGACGTTCGGTGCGCACACCGACGCCGCGGGCGGTGATGACGAGCTCGCCGTTCTGGTCGCGGTATTCGGTGACCGACTCCGAGAACACCAGCTTGCCCGAGCGCTTGCCTTCCTTCTCCCAGGTCTTGCCGGGAAGCTGGGTGGCGGTGAGCACGTCGCCGGGCTTGAGGTGGCGATGGTATTCGAAGTGCTGTTCAGCGTGCAGGCCGCCGCCGCCTCCGCCACCCCCACCGCCGCCTTCGGTGCGGGTAATGCCGGTCGGGTTCTTGCCGGAGCCGAACCACGGCTTGCCGACCTTGGGGCGCAGGAAATAGTCGGGATCGAACTGGGCGCTGGACTGGGCGAAGGTCGGCGGGGCGATGATCCCTCCGGCTTCAGTCTGCTTGGCGTGGTCCGGGTCGGAATAGACCGGATTGTCGTCCCCGACCGAGCGGGCGAACATCAGGATATGTCCCGCCTCGACGGGAAATGTTTTTGCGGCCATGGCGCTTCCTCTCAAATGCGGTCTTCCCCTCTCCAAGTGGCGAGAGGGGCGCCGCGCACACCCAAGCGAGGTTGACGCGACGACGTCAACCGCCGTTCGAGACTCCGCCGTTGGGCCGGAGATGTCCAAGGGCGCAGCAGTGAGGGGTTCAGGCCCCGCCGTCAGAGCCTGTCCCGTTTTGATGGACTCATCAAAACGGAAAAAGCAGGCTCGATTCTTTAGTTTGCGAGCACGATGACTTTTGTCGGTTCCGACAAAAGTCATCGTGCTCTAGACGGCCGCGGCCCTGCTTGGCGCGTCGTCCAGCACGGCCGCGTCGATGGCGTCGAACAGTTGCGCCACCTGGATCGGCTTGGTTACGAGGCCGGTCATGCCGGCGGCCAGATAGCCCTCGACCTGATGGTCCATGGCATTGGCGGTCAGGGCGATGATCGGCGTGGGGGCGCGGCCGCTCTCGGCTTCGCGCCGGCGGATCTGGCGGGTCGCGGTGACCCCGTCCATGACCGGCATCTGGGCGTCCATCAGGATCACGTCCCAGCCGCCCTGTTCCCAGGCCGCCACGGCCTCCTCGCCGTTGCCGACCAGGACGGGCTCGATCCCCGCCTGGGCCAGCAGGGTCTTCAGGACCAGCTGGTTCACGGCGTTGTCCTCCGCCGCCAGAATACGCAGCGGCCGTTCCGTCGGGGGATGTTCGACGTCGGCCACCGCCGGCGCGGCGGCCTGGTCCTCACCGACCCGCGCCAGGGGCAGCTGCACGGTGAAGCGGCTGCCGCGACCCACATCGCTGTCGCTCCAGATCCGGCCTCCCATCGCGGTGCACAGCTCCCGGCAGATCGACAGCCCCAGGCCGGTCCCGCCGAACCGCCGGGTGGTGGAGGAGTCGGCCTGGACGAACTTGTCGAACAGCCCCTCGATCTGGTCGGGGCACATGCCGATGCCGGTGTCGGTCACGCAAAACCGCAGGCCGCCGTCCGCGGGGCCGATGCGAAGGTCGATCCGGCCGGCGTTGGTGAACTTCACGGCGTTGGAGACCAGGTTGTGGAGAATCTGGCGCACGCGCAGCGCATCGCCCCGATAGAACCCCGCGGCGTCGGTGGCGACCTCGACGCTGAACGCCAGGCCCTTGGCCGCCGCCAGGGGCGCAAACGTCGTACGCACGCCGCACGCCAACGTCGCCAGATCGAAGTCGCCGTTCTCGAGCGTCAGCTTGCCGGCCTCGATCTTCGACAGGTCGAGCATGTCGTTGAGGATCGCCAGCAGCATCTCGCCGGACTCGCCGATCACCGTCAGGCGCTCCCGCTGGGCGCTTGAGAGGGCCTCTCCCGCCATGGCCTGGACCATGCCCAGAACCCCGTTCAGCGGGGTGCGGATCTCATGGCTCATGGTGGCCAGGAACTCGCTCTTGGCCTGGTTGGCGGCGTCCGCGACCTGCCGCGCCTCGTCGACGATCTTGCGGGCGGCGTAGGCCTTGCGGATGTAGAGCTCCTGGAGATAGCCGGAAAACAGCCCGACGGCGGTTGCCATCACCAGGAAGAAGTCGTTGCTGACCAGTATGTTGCGTGGGATCGGGTTGATCCAGATCGCCGACGCCTGGTAGCCGGTCACCAGCAGCAGCGAGATCATCACGCCAAAGCGGTACTTCAGGCGGATCAGGCTGCTGCAATAGATCACCACCATGATGATCCCGGCGTAGTACAGGCTGTTGAAGGGCGGCGGCATGATCGCGGTCATGACCACCACGCCAAGGCCGGTCGAGAGCATCGCCAGGGCCAGGGCCCATTGGCCGATCCGGAAGAAGGCCGGCAGGAAGGTCAGGCCGAAGATGCCCAGCAGGATCGGGCAGACGATCCCATAGCGGATAGCCAGCAGATAGTCGGCGATGGCGCCACCGATGATGAGATCCAGGAAACCGAAGGTGAAGTAGAGGCCAGCGCCGGCCAGCAGGTAAGCGCGAATGAAGACGATCGACTGGGCGAAGGTTTCGCGAGTGAAGAGGCTCTCGACGTCAGGATCGCGAAAGCGGAGCCAGGGCCCGTTCAGGTCATAGGTCTTGCTGTCGATCTGAGGTGACATAGGCGCGCGCGGCCCCCCGTCGCCGCTCTGATCCTATCGACTTTGCCGGGCCGCGGAGCAAGGGACGGGTCGTCGCAGGGCTGTATTGTCGCACAACCCCTGGGCCACCTATCCCGGCAACCGCACGACCGCCCGCAGTCCGCCCAGCGGCGAGCGGCTGAGGGTCACCTCGCCGCCGTGGCCCCGCGCCACGTCCCGGGCGATGGCCAGGCCCAGGCCCACGCCCTTGGCGTTCTGGTTGCGGGCTTGGTCCAGGCGACCGAAGGGGGTGAAGGCCTCCTCGAAGCGTTCGGGAGGGATGCCGGGGCCGTCGTCGTCGACCAGGATCTCCACCCCGCCGGCGGGGGTGGCGTGGGCGGCGACCTCCACATGCTCGCCATGGACGGCGGCGTTCATCACCAGGTTGGCCAGGGCGCGCTTGAGGGCGTTGGGCCGCACGCTGGCGCGCAGGCCGGCGTCGGCGGCGACGGTGACCTGGGCCCCGGCCCGGAGCGCCCCCTCCGACACCTCCAGCAGCAGGCGGCGCACATCGACGCTTTCGACGCTCTCGCCGCCCTCGCCGCGGGCGAAGGCCAGGTACTCGTCGATCATGTGCTCCATCTCGGCCAGGTCCGCCTTCATCGCCGCGGTGCGCGAGGTGGGTTTGGCCAGGGCCAGTTCCAGCTTCAGGCGGGTCAGCGGCGTGCGCAGGTCATGGCTCACCGAGGCCAGCAGGGCGGTGCGCTGGTCCACATAGCGCTGAATGCGCATCTTCATGGCGATGAAGGCCTGGGCGGCGCGGCGGACCTCCCGCGCGCCATGGGGGCGAAATGGGGTGTCGGCGCCCTTGCCGAAGGCCTCGGCGGCGTCGGCGAGGCGTTCGATGGAGCGGACCTGGTTGCGGATGAACAGGATCGAGATGCTGGTCAGCAACACCGTGGCGACCGTCAGCCACAGGATGAAGATATGGCCCTGGGTGGCGAACACCCGGTCCTTGGGCGCGATGATGCGCAGGGCGCCGCCTGATACCTTTACCCGGACGTCGACATAGTTGGGGTAGCGCTCCGTGTCGAACCAGAACGGCGCGTCCAGGCGCTGGGCCAGGGCGGTCTGCAACGAGCGGTCGACGGCGGCGAACAGCGAGGACCGACGCCCGCTCGGCAGGGTTCCGCCGTCCTGGAACTCGATGGAGAGGTTGGCGCTCTGCTGGAACCGGCTAGCCAGGCGGCCAAGGCCCTTTGGGCTGGGGTCGTCGTCATAGGCCTGCACCGCCATGGCGACGTCCCCGGCCAGGCCTTCGGTGAGGCGGCTGTTCACCGTCTGCCAGTGGGCGTCGAAGAAGGCCCAGGTGACGCCGATCTGCATGATCGCCACCGGCAGGACGATGATCAGCAAGCTGCGGCCGAACAGGGTCGCCGGGGTGCGGCGCTTGACCATGCGCCAGAACGAACGGGGCCAGGGGGTGAGGCGCATCAGTCGGGCGCCAGGCGGTAGCCGACACCGCGCACGGTCTGCAAGTAGCGCGGGTTCTTGGGGTCGGCCTCGATCTTGCGGCGCAGGCGGGTGACCTGGATATCCACGGCCCGGCCGGAAGGGTCGGCGGTTTCCCGCGCCAGTTCCAGGCGGTCGACGGCGGCGCCGTGGGCGCGGGCCAACTGGCGCATCAGCTGGGTCTCCGCCTCGGTGAGGCGCACGGGGCTCTCGCCCCGGAAGAGCTCGCCGCGGCCGGGATCGAAGGCGCAGTGGCCCAGGCTCAAGGGCCGGCCGGCGGGGGCCGCGGACCGCCGCAGGATGGCCTCGATACGCAGCAGCAGCTCCTCCGGCTCGAAGGGCTTGGGCAGGTAGTCGTCGGCCCCCAGCTTCAGCCCTTCGATGCGGTCGTCGGGCAGGCCGCGGGCGGTGAGGATCAGCACCGGGGTGCGGCCCGCCGCGCCGGCCCGGGCGCGCAGCCAGCGGGTCAGGGACAGGCCATCCTCGCCCGGCATCATCACGTCCAGCACCACCAGGTCGAAGTCCAGGGTGGCCAGGAAGCGGCGGGCGGTGGCGGCATCGGGCGCGGCGGCGACGCGGAAGCCGGAGCGGGTCAGGTATTGCTTCAAGAGGTCGCGGATGCGGTCGTCGTCATCGACCACCAGGATGTGCCTGTCCGCCGCATCGGCCCTCATCGCCATGGCCAACCTTATAGCCGACTTTTGGGGCGGCGCGATGGCCGCCCGCATGCTAACCGGCACGGCATGGCGCGCCGTCTGACCCTGGATTTCCTGAAGACTGCCTCCGGCTCGGGCCTGTTGCTGGCGGGGGCGGCGCTGCTGGCGGTGGCGATGGCCAATTCGCCGTCGGCCTGGCGGTACTTCGCCTTCATCGGGGCCGAGATCCCGGTGCGCCTGGGCGATTTCGCCGAGACCAAGACCGTGGGGCGCTGGGTCACCGACGCCCTGATGGCGGTGTTCTTTCTCGTGCTGGGCATGCAGATCAAGTTCGAGGCGCTGCGAGGCGAGCTTTCCAGCCCCCGCCGCCTGGCCCTGCCCCTGGCCGCGGCCCTGGGCGGGCTGGTGGTTCCGGCGGCGACCTTCCTGGCCTTGAACATCGGCGTGCCGCGCATGGCCGGCGGCTGGGCGACGCCCATGGCCACCGACGTCGGGGTGGCCTTGGCGGTGCTGACCGTGGCGGGCCCCCGGATGCCCTCGTCCCTGCGCATCTTCCTGCTCACCGTGGCCCTGGCCGATACCCTGGTGGCGGTGGTGGTGAATGGGGCGCTGTTCGCCGGAGACGTTCATTTCAAGGCCCTGGCGGGGGCCGGCCTGACCCTGGCCCTGCTGGCGCTGATGGGCTGGTGGAAGCGTGCGCCGTTCCTGTTCTATGCGGCGGGCTTCGTGGTGGTCTGGGCCTTCACCCTGGAGTCCGGGGTCAGCACCGCCCTGGCCGGGGTCGCCTGCGGCCTGACCGTGCCGGTGGGGGCGAGGCGGCTGGGACAGGACAGCGTGCTGACCTATTTCCTCGACAGCCTGCACCCCTATGTCGCCTACGCGGTGCTGCCCCTGTTCGCCTTCACCGCGGCGGGGTTCGCTTTCAAAGGCCACTCGCCCGGCCAGCTGCTGGCGCCGGCGCCGCTGGGGGTCGGGCTGGGCCTGCTGATCGGCAAGCCGCTGGGGGTGTTCGGCTTTTCGGTGCTGGCGGCGACCTTCAAGATCGGCCGGCGGCCCACCGGCGTGACCTGGCTGGAGCTGCTGGGCGCGGCCATGCTCAGCGGCGTCGGCTTCACCATGAGCCTGTTCATCGGCGCCCTGGCCTTCGGCGAGGATCCCCTGGCGCGGACCCAGGTGCGTCTGGCTGTGATCGCGGCGTCCCTGCTCGCGGCCTTGGCGGGCGGCGCCTTGCTGGCCTGGGCGCAGGCGAAACGCACGGAGCGGGGCGAGGACGAACGCTAAGGAAGAGAAGGTCGTCCTCAGCAGGCGTCCAGCGCCGCCTCGGCGAAGGCCATGTCGCCATTGCGCCGCGCGGTCAGGACCTTCACCGGGGCGGCCAGGCGGATCAGGCTGTCGACGGTCGCCTGGAAGGGGGCGTCGGCGGCGGCGCTTTCGCTGACCACCAGGACGCGCACGTCCACGTCCCGGGCGCGGGCGGCGGCCAGGGCGGTCAGGGTATGGCTGATGGACCCCAGGTAGGAGCCGCACACCAGCACCGCGGGAATGGCCAGGGCGGCCATCAGGTCGAGGCCGGTATGGTCCTGGGTGATCGGCGACATCAGCCCGCCGACGCCCTCCACCACCATCAGCTCGGCCGTGGTCTCGAACACCCGGCGGCGGCAGGCGCGCACGGCGTCCTCGAAGTCCAGGCTGGCCCCTTCGAGGGCGGCGGCCATGGGCGGCGACAGGGGCGCGCGGTAGCGCCAGGGCGAGAGGGCGGCCAGGGTGTCGGCGGTCTTTGGCCAGCCCAGGGCGTCGATCAGGCGATCCGGATCGCTGCCGGACCAGTCGTTCTCGTCGAAGCCGCTGACCAGCGGCTTGAGGGCGTCGACGGTCAGGCCGCGCCGCCGGGCCGCGCGGATCAGGGCGCAGGCGACGTAG
>DASVMY010000272.1:0-8029 GCA_036384135.1 Caulobacteraceae bacterium
CGCCGGCCACCTCGTCCCAGGGCGTGGCCTGCGACAGGCGCACGCCCTCCGCGACGGCCTCCGGGTCATAGGAAGCCTCGAAACCCGCCTGGCGGCGATCGTAGAGGCTTGGCGCTATGGTCTCGTAGCCGTCGGCCGCGAACCCGTCCGCCAGCTCGCGGATGTGGCCGGTGACGCCGAAGATCTCCTGGACCAGCACCAGGCCGCCGCGCCGTGCGTCCTCGGTGGGCGCGCGGTAGGCGCCGAAGGTGAACCCATCGGCGCCGCTGGTCAGGCGGATGGCCTCGCCCATGTCAGAGGGCGCCGTTGGCTTCGAACAGGGCCAGGGTCCGCTCGCGGGCCAGCTTGGCGTCGGCGGCGTCGGAGTCGGGGCGGCCGTCATTGTTGAAACCGTGGCCGGAGTTCTCGTAGATGTGCACCTCGACCTGGGGCTGGGCCGCGTTCAGCGTGGCCTTGACCTCGTCGGCGGGGATGTGGCCGTCCTTGCGGCCCAGATGGCAGATCACCGGGACCTTGGGCGTCAGGTCCGCCGCCCCGGCGACGCCGCCGCCGTAGTAGCTGGAACCGGCCGACAGGCCCTCCAGGCGTCCGGCCGCCTGCCAGACCATGGTCCCGCCGTAGCAGTAGCCGACGATGAACACCGGCCCCTTGGCCTTCAGGAAGGCGATACAGGCGGCGATGTCGGCCAGGGCGTGCTCCGGCTTGGCGGCGCGCACGGTGGCGAAGGCGGCGGCCATGCCGGCGTCGTCGTGGCCGGCGGTGAAGCCCGGCTCGACCCGGTCGTACATCGAGGGCGCCACCGCTTCGAACCCCAGCTTCGACCACCGCTCCACGTCCGCCTGGACGTATTGGTCGAGGCCGAAGATCTCCTGGATCACGATCACCCCGCCGCGGCGCTTGCCGACCGCATCGGCGTGCAGGGCGGAAAACTCGAAGCCGTCCGGGGCCGTGCTCTTGATCTTGATTGTCTGCGCCATGCGTCTCTCCCTGTGCCCTGTCTTCGTAAGCCAGGGGTGCTGGATAGGGCAACGCAGGGAATCTAACACCGGCCCGCGGGCCGACGTCCCTTGAGACCCAAAGCGAAGTCACGTCTGAATGAATCGGCCGTGCGCCGGCCTTGCGCCCCCTCCGTCTGGCCGCTTCGCGTCCAGCCACCTCCCCCGCATCGCCTTCGGCTCGCATGGGAGGAGGAGGGGCAACGCCGTCCTCTCCTCACCCGTGAAGCGCAGCGGAACGGGGGAGGGGGACCGCCGAGCCGTCAGGCTCGGGGGTGGAGGGGGCGCAAGGCCATAGCGCCAACCTGAGCCGACATTGCTCTAAACGTTGAACCGGAAGTGCAGCACGTCGCCGTCCTTGACCACGTATTCCTTGCCCTCGGCCCGCAGCTTGCCGGCCTCCCGCGCGCCGCTCTCGCCGTTCAGCCGTACATAGTCGTCGAAGGCGATGGTCTCGGCGCGGATGAAGCCCTTCTCGAAGTCGGTGTGGATCACCCCGGCCGATTGCGGGGCGGTAGCGCCCACGGGGATGGTCCAGGCGCGGGCCTCCTTAGGCCCCACGGTGAAATAGGTCTGCAGGCCCAGCAGGGCGTAGGCTTCGTGGATCAGGCGGTTGAGGCCCGGCTCCTCGAGGCCCAGGGTCTCAAGGAATTCGGTCCGCTCGTCCGGAGCGAGCATGGCGATCTCGCTCTCGATCTTGGCCGAGATCACCACCGCCTTGGCGCCGTCCTTGGCCGCGCGGTCCAGCACCGTGGCCGACAAGGCGTTGCCGGCAGCCGCCGAGTCCTCGTCGACGTTGCAGACATAAAGGGCCGGCTTGGAGGTCAGCAGCTGCAGCATCCGCCAGGCCTTCTCGTCGTCGGCCGGCACCTTGGCGGTGAAAGCGGGGCGGCCGGCGTTGAGCTGGGTGAGCGCCAGGTTCACCAGGCGCAAGGTCGTAGCGCTGTCCTTGTCGCCGCCCTTGGCCCGCTTCTCCAGGTTGGCGACCCGCTTTTCCAGGCTCTCAAGGTCGGCCAGCATCAGTTCGGTCTCGATGATGTCCAAGTCCGAGAGAGGGTCCACGCGGCCCTCGACGTGGGTGACGTCGTCGTCCTCGAAGCAGCGGGTCACGAAGGCCACGGCGTCGCAGTCGCGGATATTGGCCAGGAACTGGTTGCCCAGGCCCTCGCCCTTGGACGCGCCGCGCACCAGGCCGGCCACGTCCACGAAATTGATCCGCGCCGGGATGATCTCCTTGGAGCCGGCGATCCTGGCCAGGGCGTCCAGGCGCGCCTCCGGCACCGCCACGTCGCCGACATTGGGCTCGATGGTGCAGAACGGATAGTTGGCCGCCTGGGCCTGGGCGGTCTGGGTCAGGGCGTTGAACAGGGTCGACTTGCCCACATTGGGCAGGCCGACGATGGCGACTTTGAGGGCCATGGAGTCTCTATGTGTGAATGCGAAGCGGGGGACCTAGCACGTCCAGGGCCAAGGGCGAAACCGCGAGCCTATCCAAGCGCCGCCGCCGCCAGGTCGCGCCAGATGCGGGCCTCGGTGCGGAAGGTTCCGCGGGTGCGGGCGACGCGCTTGTCGATCTCGGCGACGATCTCGCGGGCCTGGTCCTTGCGGCCAGTGCGGGCCAGGAAGGCGGCGTAGCGGGCCAGGCCCTCGAGCCCCGGCAACCGCTCGGACGCCCACTTGTAAGCCGTCTCCGCCTCGATGTTGCGGCCGAGGCCCTCGAAGGCGCGGCCCAGGGTCACGGCGACCTGGGGCGTGCGGCCCTTGTCGGGATCTTCGTTCAACTTGTCGAGCAGGGGCAGGGCCTCGTCGAAGCGTCGAAGCTCAACCAAGGCGTTGGCGCGGCCCAGCAGCAGGGTCGGATCGTCGGCGTGGATGCCCTGGGCCGCCTCGGCGAACAGCCGCTCGGCCTCCTCATGCCGCCCGAGGCCCGCGGCGGCCTGGGCCAGGCGCATTTGGTTGTGCACGGTCGGCGTGTCGTCGCAGGCCGCCTTGGCCTGGCGGTATTCGCGTCCGGGATCGAGGGTGTCGCGCGCTGCCTGGCCGATCGTCCGGGCGGTCTTTCCTCCCAGCAGGCCGGGCAGGATGATGGCGCAGGCATAGACCACGCCCCCAAGCGGCTGGAAGAAGAGGATGATGGCGATCCACCACATCGCCTGGTTGGTGCGCACGACGTGGACGCACAGAGCGACTGAGAGCAGCAGCGACAGGCCGAAGGCCCCAAGTCCCATGGTCATGATCTACGTCCCATGCCGCGCGCTATCCCACGCGGGGTTGGAGAGCGTCAATCCGCGCCCCGCGCGGCGGCCCGCGGATCCAGCTTCGGCGCCGGCGCAAGGCGCAGAACCTCCGCCTGATAGCGCTCGTCGTCGCCAGCGGCCAGGAAGGGCAGGGCGTCGGCGCAGGCGTCGATGAGCGGGATCACCCATTCCATCTCGACCTTATGGAAGTCCGACAGCACGTGGTGCTGGACCAACTCCTTGTGCCCCGGGTGGCCGGTGCCCAGGCGCGCCCGGCGGAAGGCGGGGCCGATGTGGGCGGTGATGGAGCGGATGCCGTTGTTGCCCGCCGCGCCGCCGTCGGTCTTCATCCGGAAGCGGCCCGGGGCCAGGTCGATCTCGTCGTAGAAGGCCACCACGTCGCCGGGCGCGGCCTTGTAGAACTTCATCGCCTCGCCGACGGCCAGGCCGCTGTCGTTGTAATAGGTCTGGGGCTTGAGGATCAGGGCGCGCACCGGCCCTTCAGGCGTAGGGATGGTCCCCTCGCTGGTCACGCTGTGGAACCGCGCCCGCTCGCCGGAAAAGCCCCAGCGCCGGGCGATGGCGTCGACGGCCATCGCTCCGATGTTGTGGCGGTTCTTGGCGTATTTCGAACCTGGATTGCCCAGGCCGGCCAGGATCAGCATGGCGGCCTCGCTGAAGCGGCTAGAGCCTGTCCTGTTTTGATGGAATCATCAAAACAGGAAAAACAGGCTCGATTCTTGAGTTTGCGAGCACGATTCAGACCTTTGTCGGTTCCGACAAAAGTCATCGTGCTCTAGCTGGTCAGCCGAGGCCGCCTGATGGATCAGGCTTCGGGTTCTTCGGCGGTTTCGCCTTCTTCGGCCGCCGACATCGCCGAGGAGGTGGCGATGGAGGCCACGGTGGCCTCGCGGTCGTGCAGGCTGAGCTCGACGCCCTTGGGCAGTTCGACGTCCGAAGCGCGGATGGCGTCACCGATGTCGCGGCCGGTCAGGTCGACGATGAACTCTTCCGGGATGGCGTCGGCCAGGGCCATGACTTCCAGCTCGTGGAGGTTGACGTTCAGCACGCCACCGCGCTTGAGGCCCGGCGAGGCTTCGTGGTTCTTGAAGTGGACGGGCACCGAGATGCGGATCTTCTGGTGGGCGCCGACGCGGAACAGGTCGAAGTGGACCGGCTCGTCCGTGACCGGATGGAACTGGATGTCCTTGGCGATGACCGGCTGGGTCTCGTCGCCGTACTTCAGGGTCACCAGGTGGCCCAGCAGCTTGCCGGTGTGCAGCGCCTTGCGGAACTCGTTGGACTTCACCGCGATGCCCACGGGGGCCTGGGTTCCGCCGTAGAGCACGCCCGGCACCTTGCCGGCGTTGCGGACGGCGCGGGCGGCGCCCGTCCCGGACTGTTCACGGACTTCGACGTTCAGAACGATATCGGCCATGGCCTTGCCTCGAAAACAAAAACCGCCGCGCGAGGGAGCGCCCGCACGGCGAGGAGCTAGCGGCCGGTTCAGGGCCTGAAAAAGGGTGGCGCTAAATACACGCCCGCGCGCGGGATTGCAACGGCCCGAGGCGATTCAGCGCCGAGAGCTTCGCCAAAGCCTGCGTACCGCTACCGGTGATGCTTGACCGGCCGCCGGGCAGCGCCGCGGAGCGGGGTCAGCTTGAGGGGCGGGGTGCGGATTTCAATCGGCATCAGGCCGCCGCCGTTCATCGCCAGGCACTGGCCCGTATCCATCAGCACATGCTGGCCCAGGCAGAAGATATCCTCGTAGTGCGGCTTGGCCACCGCCAGGCACTGGTTGAGGTTCAGCTTGGCCATGGACAGGCAGTAGGCGGCGTTCTGCTCGGTGGTCAGGTAGGTCAGCCGCTGGTAGGCGGCGTCGCCGGCCTCGCCCACGGCCGCGAAGGCCGCCAGGATCATGGCCTTGGCGATCAGGGGGGTCTGGTAGCGGACCACCGGGCTCTGGCCCAGGCCCAGCGGCGCGCCGCCGGCGATGCCGGTGCGAAGGCTGCTGGCCATGTCCGGGGCAGGCTGCGGGGCCACTGACGACAGGCCCTTGACCGCGGCCAGGCGGCCGGAGGGATCGACCACGAAATCCTTGGACCAGGCCTCGTGCTGGACGTCGTAGGCCGACTGCTTCACCGCCTTGCCGACGGCCAGCAGCCGAAGGCCAGCCCCGCCGATAGCCAGTTTGGCGTTGCGGGCCGCCGCGTCGGCGCCGGGGAAGGTGAAGACGTAGGCTGGCTCGGCGATCATGCGGTTCAGCATCAACCGCCGCGCCTCGGGGTCCCTGCCGGCCGTGCGCAGGCCGGCCACGAACGTCGGCTCCTGCAGGGCGGCGATGGCGGCGAAGGCCACCGACCCGCGGACCAGGGCGGCGGGCTCATAGGCCGCGCCGGTGCGCAGGCTGCTGGCGACGGTGGGGCCGTCGTGGAACGCCGGCGACAGGCTGGTGGCGCGCTGCATATAGGCTTGGTAGGCGGCGGCGTCGGCCACCATCCGGTCGTTCAGGCCGACGCCCAGGAAGGGCGGCGGGGGCGGCGGGACGTAGATCTCCACCGGCGGCGGGGGCGGCGGCTTGGGACGCGCATCGCCCTGTGTCGCCGGCAGGGCGACCGCCAGGGCGGCGGCGGCCAGCATGGCCAGAGTCCGCGAAACTGGGGCTCGCAAAGCCGGGACGTGCGCTGGGCTTCTGCTCGCGGGGCCGCTACTGGAGCCTCGAATCATCAGCCTGCGGTCTCCCTAAGCCTTGAAAGTGGCGCCGCGCTTGCCGCACGGACCGGGCGAGAATGTGACGTGTCGGGGTAGTGCGTCCAGTCGCCTCACCCGCTAGAGCACGATGACTTTTGTCGGAACCGACAAAAGTCTGAATCGTGCTCGCAAACCAAAGAGTCGAGCCTGTTTTTCCCGTTTTGATGATTCCATCAAAACGGGACAGGCTCTAGTCGAACAGCTTGGAGACCGATTCCTCGTTGGCGATCCGGCGGATGGCTTCGCCGATCAGGCGCGCGCAGGTGACGATGCGGATCTTGCCGCCGACCTCGATGCGGCTGTCGCTCTCGATGGAGTCGGTGATCACCAGCTCCTTGAGCACCGAATTCTTGACCCGCTCGATGGCCGCGCCGGAGAGGACGCCGTGGGTGACGTAGGCCGAAACCTCCTTGGCCCCGGCGTCCATAAGGGATTGGGCGGCGTTGCAGAGAGTGCCGGCGGAATCGACGATGTCGTCGAACATGATCAGGCGGCGGCCCGCCACATCGCCGATGATGTTGGCGACTTCCGACTGGCCCGGCGCATAGCGGCGCTTGTCGACGATGGCCAGGCCGACATTGATGCGGGTGGCCAGCGCCAGGGCCCGCACGACGCCGCCGACGTCGGGGGAGACGATCAGCAGGTCCTCCGCCACCGGATAGTGTTCCTTGACGTCCGAGGCCATCAGGGGGGCGGCCTGGAGGTTGTCGGTGGGGATGTCGAAGAAGCCTTGGATCTGGCCCGAGTGCAGGTCCATGGTCAGCACCCGGTCGGCGCCGGCGCGGGTGATCAGGTTGGAGACCAGCTTGGCCGAGATCGGGGTGCGGCCGCCCACCTTGCGGTCCTGCCGGGCATAGCCGAAATAGGGGGTGACGGCGGTGATCCGCCGCGCCGACGCGCGCTTGAGCGCATCGATAATCACCAGCAATTCCATGAGGTTGTCATTGGCGGGGTAGCTGGTGGACTGGATCACGAAGACGTCCTCGCCGCGGACATTCTCGTCGATGGTGACCCAGGCCTCGTTGTCGGCGAACCGCTTCACCTGGGCCCGGGTGAGGGGCATGTCCAGGGACTGGGCTATGGCTTCGGCTAGGGATCGATTGGAGTTGCCAGCCAGCAGCTTCATCGCGCGATCCCCTTGGGCACGGGTCCCCGCCGGACCTCGCGCGAGGCTTCTAGCAGGGGGGGGCGAGGGGGCAAGCCCCCAACCGAAAAACGGAGCGTCGCAGGCATCGACGCCACAGTGCGGGCAAGGCTAGGGTGCGCGCCCACGGCGGGAGCGGCCCTTGACCCAGTTCACTATCCGGCGCGCCAGCCGCGCGGACCTGCCGGGGCTGGCGGCCGCGGACCCGAAGCTGGATTCGGACCCGCTGCGAGGTCGTGTGGTGGCCGAGATGCTCGAACTGGGGCAGAGCTGGGTGGCCGAGGCCGATGGCCGGATAGCCGGCTATGTGATTGCCACCACACACTTTTTCTCGCGGCCTTTCGTTGAGCTGGTGGTGGTGGCGGAGGATTTCCGGCACCGGGGGATAGGCATGGCGCTGATGGCGGCGTGCGAGGGCGCGCACGAGGACGACCGGCTGTTCACCTCCACCAACGAGTCCAACGCGCCGATGCGGGCGCTGCTGGCGCGGGCGGGGTATCAGGTCAGCGGGGTGATCGAGAACCTGGACCCGGGCGATCCGGAGCTGGTGTTCGTGAAATTCAAACCCTTGAATCCAAAAGGCTAATCGCCGAGAGCAGGCGGCCGTAGTCGGCTTCGCCACGCTTGAAGGCCCGGCGGTTGGAGAAGAACCGGGCCTCGTCGGCGCAGGTGTCGTGGCCGGTCCATTCGCAGCGCTCGACCCCGGCGCGGCGCAGGCGTTCGAGGACGTAGCCGGGCAGGTCGAACTGGCGCTTGCCGGGCCCCGCGCCAGGGGCGAAGAAGGTCGCCGACGCCGGGTCATCTATCTCGAATCGTTCAAGGAATTCCAAGCCCACTTCGTAGGACGGTTGGGCGATACAGGGGCCGACGGCGGCGACAATGCGGGCCGGATCGGCGCCCAG
>DASVMY010000273.1:0-3961 GCA_036384135.1 Caulobacteraceae bacterium
GCGGCTACACTCCGCCCTGGCCTACCTCTCACCCATGGAGTTCGAAGCAAGCCAGCCTTGGGCTGCTGCGCAGCAGCCCAAGGCTTCAACGAAAACCTACTGTCCCTGAATTACGCCGTCTCACCGATGGGGTGCGGTCCAAGCACCGTTCCCCAACCGGCCCCGGCGTTGGACTTGCGGCTTGTGCCTGGGTCCCGGCCTTCGCCGGGATGAGCGGGTAAGGGGTGCGGCCGAGGTTGGGGTAGCCCCCCGCAGAAATCACTAGCGCTTCCCTTGCGGCCGCCTCGTACACTCCCCGGCAACAGCCAGAAACTTGTCCGGGGAAGCGCCATGCGGGATCTGATCATTCGGAACGGGACCATCGTCGACGGGACCGGCGGCGCGCCCTATGTCGGCGACGTGGCCATCGACGGGGACCGGATCGTCGCGGTGGGCAAGGTCGCCGGCTCCGGCGCCGAGGAGATCGACGCCCGCGGCCAGCTCGTCACGCCGGGCTTCGTCGACATCCACACCCACTATGACGGCCAGGCCACCTGGGACGCCCTGCTGGCGCCGTCGAGCTGGCACGGGGTGACCACGGCGATCATGGGCAATTGCGGCGTCGGCTTCGCGCCGGTGCGGCCAGACGCGCACGACTTCCTGATCGAGCTGATGGAGGGGGTGGAGGACATCCCCGGATCGGCCCTGGCCGAGGGCATCGACTGGACGTGGGAGACCTTCCCGCAATACCTGGACGCGCTGGAGGGCAAGAAGCGGGCGATCGACGTGGGGGTGCATGTGCCGCACGCCTCGGTCCGGGCCTATGTCCTGGGCGATCGCTGCAACACCGACTATGTGCCGGACGCCGGCGAGATTTCCGAGATGGCGGCCATCGTGCGCGAGGGCGTCGAGGCCGGGGCCCTGGGCTTTTCCACCTCGCGCACCTTGCTGCACAAGGACCTGAAGGGGGTGCACATGCCGGGCACCTTCGCCGGCTCGGACGAGATGCTGGCGCTGGGCCGCTCGATGGCCGGGCTGAAGCACGGCGTGTTCGAGATGGTCTCCGACCACCTGGGCGACGACGACGAGTGGAAGTGGGTCAAGGGCTTCGCCCAGGAGACCGGCCTGCCGGTGACCCTGGTGGCGACCTCGGCCGGCGCCTACGAAGGCAACAAGATGTACAACATCGCCGAGGAGTCCCGGCGCGAGGGGATGGACATCCGTCCGCAGATCGCCGGGCGGCCCACAGGCATATTGCAGGGCCTGACCTCAAGCTTCCACGTGTTCTCCGGCCACCCGACCTATCGGCGCCAGATCGCGCATTTGCCGCTGGAGGAGAAGGTGGCGATGATGCGGCGGTCGGAGATCCGCGCCGCGCTGATGGGCGAGGAAAGCGCCATGCGCGCCGGGGCAATGGCCAACCCCAGCGAGCTGCTCTACCGGGTGTTCCCGCTGGGCGAAAATCCCAACTACGAGCCGGACCGCGCCCAGAGCGTCGGCGGCCTGGCCGAGGCGGCGGGCGTGACGCCCATGGAGATGATGTACGACCTGCTGCTGCGCGACGGCGGGCGCGAGCTGTTCTACCAGCCGCTGGGCGGCTATTTCACCTACAACTTCGACTTCTTCCGCAAGAACATGCAGCACCCCAATGTGCTGTTTGGCCTGAGCGACGGCGGGGCCCATTGCGGGGTGATCGCGGACGCCGGCATGCCCACCTTCATCATCAGCTATTGGGGCCGCGACCGGGTGAAGGGCGAGAAGTTCCCGCTGGAGTTCCTGGTGCGCAAGCTGACCAGCGACACCGCCAAGGCCTATGGCCTGAACGACCGCGGCCAGCTGAAGCAGGGCCTGCTGGCGGACATCAACGTCATCGACTTCGAGAACCTGCGCCTGTTCCGGCCCGAGGCGATCCACGACCTGCCGGCGGGCGGCCGGCGGCTGGTGCAGCGGGCGGAGGGCTATCGCTATACGGTGAAGTCCGGCAAGGTGACCTTCGAAGACGGCCGTCACACCGGCGCCTTGCCGGGCTCCTTGGTCCGAGGCGGACGCGAGGCGGTGATCCTGTAGCGGCGTCGCCGTAACCCCTGCTCTGGCGTCACCTCACCCAGCCGCCGGCTTGTTCAGCACCTTGTGGATTTCTTCGGTCAGCTGGTTGTTGGTCTCAAGCAGTTGCTGAACGTTGTTGCTGATCTCGAGCAGGGCTTCAGCGTCCTTGTAGGTCTGGAAGGCCTGTTTGTCTGACGCGGCGGCGGCGACTTTCTGGCCGACCATGATGATGGACAGCAGGACCAGCTGCAGGAAGGTCTGGGCGATCCAGGCGATCAGGGCGGCGGTGCCGGCCTTGATGGCGTCCGGCAGGCTGATCAGGGCCAGGGCGGCGAAGGCGTAGGCGCACCACATGGTGCCGACGCTGTTGGTTATCTTGACGGCGAGCCAGCCGTTGAACCCGGTGAGCTCCGCGGCGACGGTGGCGACGCCCTGCATTTTGCGCGCGGCGATGTGGGGGTGGGGCTTGTGTTCCATGGTCTGTTTCGTCCTGGCGGGCAGGCGGGGGCGGGCGCACTCACCGCGAGGCGATGTTCCGCCGAGTCGGGCGGTACTCAAATGCGGACCCCTTCGCCAGATGACCGAGGCCTGAGCCGTTGCCGACAGGGGCGAGACTCGGTGTTGGAGGAATTGACAACACTCGGTGGCGTTGGTATTTAGTCCAACAATGAACGCTGAATTGCTGTTGGGCGAGCGCCACCAACTCACAGCGGATTCCTTCGCCGAGCTGCGGGTATGGCGAGTGTCGCAACCGGTGCGGGGATCGAGCCACGATCTCAAATACGCGCTGGCCTATGTGGTCGCCGGCGTCTGCGTGCTTCGCTACGACAACGAAGCCGGCAAGGGAGATCATCGGCACAACGGCGGGGTCGAGACGGCTTACACCTTCACGACGCCGGCCCAGCTGCTGGCGGATTTTTGGAACGACGTGGACCAATGGAGGCCCGAATGAACACCGTGACGCTCTCCGTCGCTTCCCGCGAGGATGTGACGCGCCGCGCGCTTGGCGCCTTTGAAGGCCAGGAGCAGGGCGCGCATATCTCCTTCGCCTCGGCCGAGCTGCTGTGGAAGACGCTCACCAGGAAGCGATGGGAGCTGCTGCGCGCCATGACCGGGCAGGGCGCCATGTCGATCCGTGAAGCCGCGCGCCGGGTCGGCCGGGACGTGAAGGCCGTGCATGGCGACGTTCAGGCGCTCATCAACGCCGGCGTCCTGGACCGCACCGAGGAGGGCGTCGAATTCCCCTATGACGCCGTCCATGTCGATTTCATGCTGACCAAGGCCGCTTGAAGCCGCGCTGGTGCTAGGATGCGGCGTAGGATGCCGCGTCCTGGGAGATGAGGTCATGAACAGCAAGATCGAGATCGGAAAGCCGGGTTGGGCGGAGGCGCACCTGGAGCTGTACCTGCGGACCGATGGGGCCGAGGGCCACCTGTTGGATTTTTCGGTGGCGGGCGGGCCGGCGCAGACGCCGTGCCTGATCCTGAAGACCGTCGGGCGCAAGAGCGGCGAGGCCAGGCTGCACCCGCTGATCTATGGCGAGGATGGGGGGCGGTTCGTGATCGTGGCGTCCAAGGGCGGCGCGCCGGAGCATCCGGCCTGGTACGTCAACCTGGTGGCGCAGCCGCAGGTGGAGTTTCAGGTGGGCGATCAGAAATGGCGGGGTGTGGCGCGGACGGTTGAGGGCGGCGAGCGCGAGCGGCTGTTTGCGATGATGGCCGGAATCTTCCCGCCCTATCTGGCCTACAAGGCGCGGACCGAGCGGGAGATTCCGGTGGTGGTGCTGGAGCCGGGCGCGAAGATCGAGGGATTGCGGTAGCGGGCCGCGGTTGGGCCGGCTCTACCGCCGGCGCCAGCCGGCGGCGCGGGCGGCGCGTTCCTGGGCGGAGTCCAGGGGGGCGCCGGCGATCAGGGCCTCGACCTGGTCGCGGATCGG
>DASVMY010000274.1:0-6558 GCA_036384135.1 Caulobacteraceae bacterium
CGCCCAGCGCCAGGCAGACCGCCACCTGCGCCCCGCCCAGGCCGAACACCAGCCGCCGCATCAGCCGCAGCCGCTCCCAAGAAAGCTCCAGCCCGATCATGAACAGCAGGAACACCACCCCCAGCTCGGCGATCTCGGCGATCTCGTCCGGCCGCGACACGGTCAGGTAGCTCAGCCACGGCGCCGCCCCGGTCAGGGCGCCCAGGCCATGGGGGCCTAGGGTCACCCCCGCCAGCATGAAGCCCAGGATCGGGCTCAGCTTCAGCCGCTTGAACAAGGGTACGACCACCCCGGCGGTGGCCAGGAACAGGACGACGTCCTTGTAGCTCTCGGTGGGGACGGGACCGGTCATGGCTCACTATGGCGGCAAGGCGCGGGGCCGCGATAGTCCGGCCGTTCCTTGTCGGCGACGTTTGACTTCCCCGAGAGCAGCCGGGTTATGTTGAAAAAAAACGTCGGGCCAAAACCCGCCCAAAAGGCCGACCGGGAGAGAAACGATCATGGCAGCATGGACCTATGCCGACCTCTGGGAATCCGTGGCCGCGGCCGTGCCGGACCGCCCCGCCCAGATCCGCGGCCGGACGGTCATCCCCTGGGGCGACTTCGACCGCCGCGCCAACGGCCTGGCCCGGCATCTGCTGGACAGCGGCCTGACCCACCAGTCCAAGGTCGCCGCCTACCTCTACAACGGCCCCGAGTACCTTGAGACCTACTTCGCCGCCTTCAAGGCCGGCCTGGCGCCGGTCAACACCAACTACCGCTATGTCGCCGAAGAGCTGACCTATCTGTTCGACAACGCCGACGCCGAGGCGGTGGTCTTCCACGCCTCCTTCGCCCCCACGGTGGAGCAGATCCGCGGCCGCCTGCCGGGGGTGAAGACCTGGATCGCCGTGGCCGAACCCGGCCATCCCGTCCCCGCCTTCGCCGCCGACTATGACGCCATCGTCAGCCGCGACACCGGCCGGGTTGAAGCGCCCTGGGGCCGCTCCGGCGACGACCTCCTGATCCTCTACACCGGCGGCACCACCGGCATGCCCAAGGGGGTGATGTGGCGCCAGGAGGACCTGTTCTTCGTCCTGGGCGCCGGCGGCAATGTGCTGCTGGGCGTGCCGCCGCTGGAAACGGTGGAGGAGGCGGGCGTGCGCGCCGCCGCCGCCGATCCTGGCGTCACCATCGCCGCCGCCCCCCTGATGCACGGCACCGCCCAGTTCACCGCCATGATGTCCCTCACCCAGGGCGGCGCGGTGGCCAGCCTGCCCTCCACCCGCTTCAGCGCCGCCGAGTTCTGGGACGAGGCGCAGCGCCTTAAGGCCACCAACGCCGCCATCGTCGGCATGGCCTTCGCCGCCCCGATGCTGGAGGAACTGGACGCCCATCCCGGCCGCTGGGACCTGTCGAACCTTAAGCGCCTGGGCTCCTCCGGCACCGTCTGGAGCATGGAGAACAAGCAGGGTCTCTTAAAGCACCTGCCCGCCTGCGCCATCTTCGACAGCCTGGGCTCGTCCGAAGCGGTGGGCCTGGGCGCATCGGCCTCCGCCGCCGGCGCCACGGCGGAGACCGCCAAGTTCATGGTCGGCCCCAACAGCGCCGTCTTCACCGAGGACGGCCGCCGCGTCGAGCCGGGCTCGGGCGAGCGGGGCCTGGTCTGCGTCTCCGGCTTCCTGCCCACCGGCTACTACAAGGACCCGGAAAAGTCGGCCCGCACCTTCCGCACCTTCGAGGGCCGGCGCTGGTCGGTCCCCGGCGACTTCGCCACGGTGGAGGCGGACGGTTCGCTGAAGCTGCTGGGCCGCGGCTCACAGGTGATCAACACCGGCGGCGAGAAGGTCTTCCCAGAAGAGGTGGAGGAGGCGATCAAGACCTACCCCGGCGTGCGCGACGCCGCCGTGGTCGGCGTGCCCGACGCCCGCTTCGGCGAGCGCATCTGCGCCGTGGTCGAAACCGACGGCGCCCCCAGCCTGCGGGACATCTCCGAGCACGTGCGCCAACACCTGGCCGCCTACAAAGCCCCCCGCGAACTGGTCCTGGCCCCCGTCTCCCGCGCCGCCAACGGCAAGCTGGACTACAAATCCGTCCGCACCCAGGCCCTGGAGGCGCTGGGCATCCCAGCCTAATACTGCCCCACACACACGGAGGGCACGGCGATGATCGAAGCGGTGTGCGACTGCGGCGCGGTCCGCCTCGAAATCGCGCAGGCCCCCACCCAGGTGAACGACTGCCCATGCTCCTGGTGCCAGCGCCTGGGCGCCCTCTGGGCCTACTACCCGCCAGACCAGGTCCGCATCACCTCCCCGCCGGACGCCACCGCCGTCTACCAGCGCGCCGCCCGCCGCCTGGAATTCCACCGCTGCAAGACCTGCGGCCTCACCACCCACTGGTCCAACCCCGACCCCACCGCCAAGCGCATGGGCGTCAACGCGCGGTTGATGTCGCGGGCGGTGTGGGAAGCGGCGCGGGTGTATCGGGGAGGGTAGGGGGCGCCAAGTCGCCACCCTCCAGACCACACTAACCCCGCTCATCCCGGCGACTGCGAAGCAGAGGCGCGAAGCAGCCAAAGCCGGGACCCAGGCAAAACCCTCAACCCCAATGCACGACATCGTTGCCGCACCGGTGGGCCAGATGGATTTGCCGATATAGGTATCGTGTCGACCTATTCTCCTACCTATTCTCCTGACCTCGTCGAAGCCGGCCCCCGCCGAGCACCGGCGCGCCGCCGTGTTCTCCAGTTCGTGTCCTATCCAGCACACCTTCTCGTCGGGAAAAAGCGGGTGGGCCACCCGATCCACATACCCGGCCAACATGCGGCGCCCGATGCCTCTGCCGATCAGGCCGATCTCGCCGATGAACAGGTCGACGGAGATCCCGCCATCCACACAGATCGTCGCCTGAAACGCGGGCCAGTCCGCCACGCGGTAGCATTGCAAATAGCCAAAAGGCGCCCCGTCGAGCAGCGCCAGCGAGCTGTAGGTGGGGAGTTCGCGTCTGATGTAGCGGCCGTACTTGGCTGCCGCCTCAGGCGCCGAAATGGGTTCGCGCTGGAAGAAGGCGCGGACATGCGGCCGGTTCAGCCAGCTTGCCATGAGGGGCACATCCTGATCGGTGAGCGGCCGGTAGGTTATCTCTTCCGCCATCGACCCTCCCCCGCCTTCTGGCCGCGCGTCTCGCGCCGCGAACTGGCAGCTTAGCCCGATCGGCGCGAATTTCCGTAACGGGCTGGCCACTCTGTCCTTGACAGAAGCGCCAAATGTTCTTCTTTTGTTCCGTTTGATCGTAGCCGAGCGGAGCAAGCATGAACAGCGCCCACACCCCAGCGCCGCGGCTGGCCGCCGCCACCGTAAAATACGGTGATTAACGGTGGTTTTTGGCCTCCCTCCCCTCGTGGGGATGCGGCATTCACACAAGTCCGGAAGTCTGCACGATATCAGGGGGTTGGCAGAGTATCGGCGGTCGCCTCGACAACCCTTCTCCCCTTGCGGGACTGTTGCGAATTTCGGAGGGTCACCCAGAAAGCTCCCTTCCCCCTTGCGGGGAAGGGTTGGGGATGGGGGTGTCAGCTCAATCGCTGTTGATTTCGCTGCATAAAACTCTCGGTCAAATCCGCCACAATGGTGCTTGCACCCCCACCCCCGGCCCCTCCCCGCAAGGGGGAGGGGAGTTTCGCAACAGTCCCCATAAAGGGGAGGGAGGCGCGGCGTGGCAGTCGTGCGGTTTAGTACCGATAATGGTCCGGCTTGAACGGCCCTTGCGGCGGCACATTGATGTACTCCGCCTGCACCGAGCTCAGCTGGGTCAGCTTGGCGCCCAGCTTGGCCAGGTGGAGCATGGCCACCTTCTCGTCCAGGTGCTTGGGCAGGGTGTAGACCTTGGTCTCGTAGCGGCCGCCGTTGGTCCACAGCTCGATCTGGGCCAGGGTCTGGTTGGTGAAGCTGGCGCTCATCACGAAGCTGGGGTGGCCCGTGGCGTTGCCCAGGTTCACCAGCCGGCCTTCGCTGAGCACGATGATCTTCTTGCCGTCCGGGAATTCCACGTGGTGGACCTGGGGCTTGATCTCGTCCCACTTGAAGTTGCGCAGGCCGCTGATCTGAATCTCGCTGTCGAAGTGGCCGATGTTGCAGACGATGGCGTTGTTCTTCATCCCGCGCATGTGGTCGACGGTGATGACGTCCTTGTTGCCCGTGGCCGTCACATAGATGTCGGCGGTGGGCAGGGCGTCCTCGATGGTCAGGACCTCATAGCCTTCCATCGCCGCCTGCAGGGCGCAGATCGGGTCGACTTCCGTCACGATCACCCGCGCGCCGCCCTGGCGCAGCGAGGCCGCCGAGCCCTTGCCCACGTCGCCATAGCCGCAGACCAGGGCCACCTTGCCGGCCAGCATCACGTCGGTGCCGCGGCGGATGGCGTCCACCAGGCTCTCGCGGCAGCCGTACAGGTTGTCGAACTTGGACTTGGTGACGCTGTCGTTGACGTTGATGGCCGGGAACGGCAGCTCGCCGCGCTCGGACATCTGGTACAGCCGGTGCACGCCGGTGGTGGTCTCCTCAGAGACGCCCTTGATGGCGTCGCGGATGGCCGAATAGAAGCCGGGCTTCTCCTTCAGATAGCGCTTCATCACGCTGAACAGCGCTTCCTCTTCCTCGTTCGTCGGCTTGTCGAGGACCCGGGGGTCCTTCTCGGCCTTGGGGCCGAGCACGCAGAGCAGGGTGGCGTCGCCGCCGTCGTCCAGGATCAGGTTGGGATAGCCGCCGTCCGACCATTCGAAGATCTTGTGGGCGTAGTCCCAGTACTCGGTCAGGTTCTCGCCCTTGAAGGCGAACACCGGCGTGCCGGTGGCGGCGATGGCCGCGGCGGCGTGGTCCTGGGTGGAGAAGATGTTGCAGCTGGCCCAGCGCACGTCGGCGCCCAGGGCCTGCAGGGTCTCGATCAGCACCGCGGTCTGAATGGTCATGTGCAGCGAGCCGGCGATCCGCGCCCCCTTCAGCACCTGGTCCTTGCCGAACTCGGCGCGCACGGCCATCAGGCCCGGCATCTCGGTTTCGGCGATGTCGATTTCCTTGCGGCCCCAGGCGGCCAGGGTGATGTCCTTGACGATATAGTCGGCCACGACGGGCTCCTTGAGTGGTCGAATGGGGTTGATCTGCCGCGGTCTATAGACCGGAGGCGCTCTCATCGCAACTATCACATAAAGAAGTCTTTATATCACTATTCTCTGGGGCTGGTGGAATCACACATCTCAACCGATCCGGTCGACGAAGCGCAGAGTGTCCTTCTCCCCTTGCGGGACAGTCGCGAAATTCGACGGGTCGCCCTGAAAGCTCCCTTCCCCCTTGTGGGGAAGGGTTGGGGATGGGGGTGTCGGCTCAATTGCTGTTGATTTCGCTGCATAGGGTCTTGGGCATATCGGCCGGCGGTGGCGCTTGCACCCCCACCCCCGGCCCCTCCCCGCAAGGGGGAGGGGAGTTTCGCAACAGGCCTACAAGGGCAGAAACCGTTCTGGGTGAGCCCGCTAGCCCCAGGGCTGGGATCAGTCCTCCCAGAACGGCTTGGCCCCCTTGAAGGCCTTGGCCGCGAGCGCCGCGGCGGCGATCAGGGCGCTCTCGCGCGCCGCCTCGCCGCCGATCAGCCGCCCCGCCGCCCAGTCGGTGGCGCCCGGAACGGCGGGCGAGGCGGTCAGGCCGTGGGCCAGGCGCTCGCCGGTGGCGATGTCGTTGAGCTCGCCCAGCCGGTCCTGCAGTGTCCTCAGGGTGTCGATGAACCGCCCGACCCGCTTGGGATGGGCCGACAGCGCCGACAGGGCGTCGGCGGCGTAGCGCAGCTTCTTGGCCTCGATCCGCACATGGTGGCGCGCCGGCCGGCTCATCATCCCCAGGTCATTGCAGCCCGCCAGCACCTTCCTGCGCCGCTTGCGCAGCGCCTTGGCGGCGAACCCGGCCAAGGGCTTGTCCCGCGCCTTGGCGCCGGCCGCCTTCTTGCCTCCCCAGGCGCCGACCTCGATCCACACCAGGGTGTCCATGACCAGGGCCTTGAACCGCTCGCTCTGCGCCGCCGAGCGGGCGCGGGCATAGGCCGTGGTCCGGTTCAGCCGCAGCTGCCGGCCCAGGTCCGCCAGGCCGGTGGCGTCCGCCTTGCGCCGCGCCGCCCGGCGATAGGCGCCGGCCAACAGCACGTCCAGGTTCCGCGCCTGGTCCAGCTCGCCGGTCAGCCACTTCAGCTCCGCCACGATCCCCGCCGTGCGGCGGTCCTTCACCACCGCCTTGAAGGTGGAGATGGCGCTGCGCAGCCGGCGCACCCCCACCCGCATCTGGTGGATTACCTCCGGCCCCGGCGTCTGCGCCAGCCGCTCGGCGTTGCCCACGGTCTGTTCCAGGGCCGCGCGGGCGATGGCGCGGAAACCGTCGCCGGCGCTCATGCCGGGGCTGACCGCGGGCGGGCGGAACTTCACTGCCCTCGGTCCCGGCTTGGCCCGCAGCGCCAGACCCCGCCCCGCCTTGGTGGCGAAGGAGAGGCTGAGGCCGTGCGCCTTGCGCGCCTTGGCGCCGGCCGCCTTCTTGCCTCCCCAGG
>DASVMY010000275.1:0-1547 GCA_036384135.1 Caulobacteraceae bacterium
CGCCCCGCGAGCGTGACGCACGCCGGCCCGCCTATGAAGGCGGCGGCGGCCAAGGTCCCGGCGAACGCGGCCCCTACCAACCGCCCGCCGGCGTCGGCCAGCTCGGCGGCTCCTGGTTCCGCATTAAGGTCGGCCGCCAGGATGACGCGGACCCCAAGTGGCTGATCCCGGTGATCTGCCGCCTGGGCCAGGTGACCAAGCCGGACATCGGCGAGATCCGCATCTTCGAGCGTGAGACCAAGTTCGAGATCGCGCCGGGCGCCGCGGCCCGCTTCACCGGCGCCATCCAGTCCGCCCACGACGAACGCGACCGCATCGAGCCGGCCCACGCCCCCGGCCCGCGCGAGAAGGCCGTCCGCCCCAAGATCCACGGCCAGCACAAGCCCGGCGGCGGACCTCCGGGCAGTGGCAAGCGGCCGTTCAAGGCTAAGGGGCCCAAGCGTAAGGGGAATGACGGGCGGTAGGGGAATTCACCCCTCTCGATCTTACCCCCACCTCCCGCTCACCCCGACGAAAGTCGGGGGCCAGAGCGGCGCTGCGGTTCACCAGGAAACCAACGAGTCCTGGTGGCGGAGAGGCCAACCTGGGTCCCGACTTTCGTCGGGATGAGCGGGTGTTTTGGGGTGTTGGAGCGTTTTTTAGTGAGCCACTTCCGGATCAGGACCCCGGCGGTCCCGAGCTTTGCCGCACCACCAGCACCGGCTGCGTCTCCTCCGCCGTCGGAGGATCGTCGTCATGTTCGGACGAGGGAGGTGCGGTCACGGGCGCTCCAACTCTCTGTCCCTTGGGTCTTTGTCCCATGAGACATTTGACCGTCTCAGACGATGGCGCGCCGCCGAAGACAACGCGCGACGCCAGCTTCGCCCCCAGCGTGACGCCGGTTACTGAATGAACAAGAGGTGGAACGAGAGCAGGGTTGGACGCGAACGTGGCTGAACGGTTGTCGATGCGGACCCTGGGCGCCCTGGCGAGCAGTGTGGCGCGGTTCGGCTATGACCGCGGGGACGTGAGCATCGGCGTCGCCCACCTGGGGCCCGGCGCGTTTCACCGGGCGCACCAGGCCTGGTATTTCGACCGCCTGCTGGAGACCGATCCCCGCTGGGGGATCAGCGGCGTCGCGCCCAAGAGCGCCACGGTCCCGGACGCGCTGGGGCCACAGGACGGGCTTTACGCCCTGGTGGAGTTGGAGGCGCGGACCAGCGTCCGGGTGATCGGAGCAATGACCGAGGTGCTGTGCGCCCCGCGGGAGCCGGCGGCGGTGCTGGCCCGGCTGGCGGCGCCGGCGACCCGGTGGCTGGGGCTGACGGTGACGGAGAAGGGCTATGGGCTGACGGCGGAGGGCGATCTGGACCCGGGCAACGCCGATGTGGCCGCGGACCTGGCCGGGCCTGGGACGCCACGCAGCGCCATCGGCTGGATCGTGGCGGGTCTGGCCGGGCGGCGGGGGGCGGGACTGGCGCCCTTCGTGGTCGCCAGTTGTGACAACCTGCCGGCCAATGGCCGTAAGCTGCGCCGCGGCGTGCTGCAGATGGCGAGCGCCCGCGACG
>DASVMY010000276.1:0-17959 GCA_036384135.1 Caulobacteraceae bacterium
GCCGGCGGGCTGACGGCCGTGGGCGCGGCGCGGGCGCGAAAGGGCAAGGCGCTGGCGTGGCGCGACCTCTGGCGGGGGATGGGGGCTGGGGTGCTGCTGTTGGCGGGCGGCGCGGTGGCGCTGGAGCTGACCCGCAACGTCACCGGGGTCCCGTCAGGCTGGATCGGCTACCGGCCGCTGCTGGCGAGGTTTCCCACCTTCGAGGCGGCCATGGCGTTCACGGCGCTGGGAGTGGCGATGATGATCCCGGCGGCCATGGCGCGGGGACGGCTGCGACTGCTGGGCTCGGGGTTCTTCGCGATCGCGGGCGCGGCGATCCTGGGCCTCACCGGCGGGGCTAACCTGCCCCTTGTCCTGGGCCTGACAACGGTGTCAGCCACCCTGGCCTTCGTGGTGTTCGGCAAGGGCGCCAGCCTGTGCGGAACCTGGACCGGGCTGCTGCTCACGGGGCTGGGCTTCGCCCTGGCCCTGCAGATCGCGGCGCCGACGGCGGCACTGGTGGTGAGCTGGCCCCTGGCGGCCGCCGCCGCCTTGAGCGCCCTGACTGCCGCGGGACAGGACCGCCGCCCGGTGGTGACGACCCTCGCCGTGGCCGTCGCCATCGTCGTCCTGGCCTGGATCGGCGGCCTGCTGCACCTGCTGATGCAGGCGCTGGACATGCCCGAGCCCGCGGCGGTGGCGGTGTGGACCGGCGCCCTGGTGCTCTGGCCCCTGCTCTGGCCGGCGCAGCCTAACGGCCGCCTGGCGTTCGCGGCGCCGGCGAGCGTGATCCTGCTGGGCCTGGCCATCGCGCTGTTCCTGCACGCCAGCAGTCCCTGGAGCCCCCGCCATCCCCGCGCCGACGAGCCGCTGTACGTAGAGGACCAGGACAGCGGCAGAGCGTGGCGGGTGAGCCCCCTGGCCCCGGACGCATGGACCCGCGGCGCGCTCACCGCCGATGGCGGCGCCATCGGACGCCAGAGCCTGCCCACCTTCGACGGCAGGGTCTTCGCCGCCCCGGCCAGGGCCGTCGCCGTCACCGCGCCGGTCATCAGCCTGACGCCCACCGCCGACGGCTACCAGACCGTGCGCTTCACCCCGCCGCCTGGGACCACCGACCTGATGCTGGACCTGCGCAGCGGCGTCGCGGTGGGCCAGACCCTGGTCAATGGCCGGGCGACCCCGATCCTGACCGCGCCGGAACAATGGACGCATCTGGTCTGGCGCGGCGACGATCCAATCACGGTGAGCTTCCGGCCCGGCGGATCGGGCAAGCTGGAGATCCGCTATGCCGACTACATCGGCCATTGGCCAATTGACGCGCGACCTCCGCCGCCCATGCCGCCGACGGTAATGGGCTTCGACTTGGCGGGTTCGACGGTCATCGTCGGGACCCGGACCAGCCGCTGGTGACGTCATCAAACCCGGATCGGGTAAATACAGTAATTAGGACTCTATTATAGAGAATCGCTGAATCTTCACTTGAGTTTAGACTCGAGATAACTACGAAATCGTAGCAAATGTGGAGATTAAGTCGTGTCCATTACAGGTGTGTCGCAATCCTCAGGGCAAACCGCCCTGAACACGTCGTTTCAGCAACGGAACGACGCCTTCAATTCCCTGGACCAGGCGCTCAGCAGCGGCGATCTCGCCAGCGCCCAGTCCGCTTTCAGCACCTTGCAGTCCCTGGCGCCCCAGGGCGGCAAGGGTCCGCCCCCCGGCGGCGGCCCCGGCGGCCAGGATGATCCCATGGCCAAGGACATGGCGGCGGTGAGTTCGGCCTTGCAGTCGGGCGACCTGGCCGCGGCCCAGTCCGCCTTCGCCGCCCTCAAGCAGGACATGGCGGCGCACAAAGGCCAGCGTCACAATGGCCAGCCCCAGGACTCCCAGACAGCCGGCGCGACGGACAACAGCGCCACCAGCTCGACATCGGGGGTCATAGACACGTCCAACGGCGTCGATATCACCGCCTGACGACCGCGGGGGCGCGCCGCTGGTAGGGCGTCCCCCGTTTCAGGCCCCTTGGCCCGATCTCCAACCCTTAGGCCTGCCGTGGGGCCCCGCCGAAGGGAAGGTCGAGCCGTCGCCTCACGAAGCACTCCGCGCCATCGCGATCCACACGAACCGACTGATGGTGGGGGGAATTCAGCAGGTATTTGACCGCGAAATCGCAGGCTTCGGCTTCGCTGCCGCCGACGACGAACTGCAGAGTCGGGGTCGAATACCTGTCGTCGTCTATGAAGATCGAATAGGTGGTCATCGCCACCCCCGTGGATGTCGAAACACGACATTCTACGCACTAACGAGCTTGAGTGTCTGTGATATCCTCGACCTTGGACCCGTGGCTCTCGCGATTGTGACGGCGGCGGTTGTATCGAAGGCCCCTCACTTCGTCGGCGGCGTGGCGAACAGCGGGGCCATGGCGCGAACCCCTGCGTCCGCCTCTGCTGCGTGGCCGAGATGGCCGCGCAGGCGGAAGGCGTCTTCCAGGGTGCGCAGCAAGGAATAGTGGTTGTAGTCGGCCCCGTCGCTCAGCCCGCGCGGGCCATGGTTGGTGATCACGATCGTCGGGATGTGGCCGCCGCCGAAATTGGAGGGCGCATCGGGTGTTACGCCGCAGCATCCCTCACGGGTCTTGCCGGCCCCCTCGTCGAAGGTGATGACGATGGCGACGTTGCCGCGGCCCGACCAGGCGTTGGTGGCCTGGATGCGCCGGACCAGTTCGCCGGCAAAGGCGTCGCCGCGGCGGATCAGCGCCGCCTTGTTGGCGCCGTCGCAGTCCTCCGGGACACCCACCCCGTGCAGGCCGTGCATCTCGTTGCACTGGTTGGGTACGATCAGGGCAAAGGCCGGCAGGGCGCCGGTCCTCAGGTCCCGGTCCAACTGGTCGAAACCGACGATACGGCGGGCGCGGTGGGGGTCGGTCTGGACATCGGCGAAGTTCATGAAGCCCGAATGCTTGGAGGCGTAGAGCGCGGTCTTGCGCGTGCCGTTGTCGAACCGGGGGTCACTGGCCGCCACCGCCAGGGAGCCTGGTTTCGGCAGGTTCTCGTAGTAGCCCTTCCAGCTGCGGCCGGCGGCCAGCAGTTGGTCGCCCAGATGCGGGGCGTGGATGGTGTGGTCGACGTAGCCTGGCGTGGCGGCGCCGTCGCACTGCGGACGGGTCGAGCCTGCCTGGCAATAGTAGGCGTCGTCGTCGTGGATGCCGAAGGTGTCGCCGCCCAGCAAGGCGACGTAGTTGGCTTCGCTGGGATGGACCTCGGCGAAGAACCGTGTGGCATTGCCGTAGCGGGCGGCCAGGCCGGCGATGTTGGGTGCGGCCGCGGGATCGAGGATCTGGCTGTAGTCCTTGTTCTCCTCGACAATGACGAAGACGTGGTCGTAGCGCGGCACGCCCTCGAAATCGGCCCGCGGCGCGGCGGAACCAGCGCCGGAGCCGGCGAGTGCGGCGGCTATCAAGGCCCCCGCCAGGCGATGCAATCCAGGCCTGGCCTTCACGACGTCATCCTTTCACCGAACGCTGGGCGCCGGCCCCTCAAGGCTCCAGGATCAGGACGACGACACTGCCCGGCTTGACCTGGGGCTTGCCGCCCGCAGCCGCCGGCGGCGCGTAGTCGGCCGCCGGCAGATAGACCCGGCCGGTCCTGGGATCGACGGCGCCGGTCTTGGCGCCTCGCTGGGTGGCGACCTTGCCCAGGGCGCGAACCCCGGAGGCCTCGTCCGCGAACAGGTCCAGCTCGGCGCTGCGGCCCGCCGGGATCAGGGCGACGGCGCGCTGGGGGTCGTAGAGCACGGAGTCCGGGCCCTCGCCGATCGGCAGGGTCTTCTCGGTCTTGCCGGTGGCGGGGTCCGCGATGACGGCGACCCCGTTGGCGCAGGACGACATCAGGCGGCGCGACACCGGCAGCCAGGCGATGCCGGTGGGGCCCTCGCAGCCGGTCAGGGCGATCCGCGTCAGCACCTTGCGGGCCTTCAGGTCGATGACGGCCACTTCATTGTGGTCCTCGACATTGACGAACAGGCGGCCCTCGCCATCGCCCACACCCAGTTCGAGCGCGCCGCCGATGACGATCTCGCCCACCGACTGCCGCGTTGCCGGATCGATCAGGGTCAGGCTGCCGCTCCTGCCGTTCATCACCACCGCAAGGCCGCTGGCGGTGTCGAAGGCGGCGGCGTCGGGCTTGTCGCCGGTCTTGATCGAAGCCAGGGCGCCGCCGGTCTTGGCGTCGAAGATGTCGGCGGTGTTGGCGGCGCCGTTGGTCACCAGGATCTCCGTCCCGCCCTTCAGCGGCACGACGGCGTGGCCCTTGCCGGCTGGGGCCAGTCTGCCGGTCACCTGGCCGGTGTCGACGTCGATGGCGGTCACGCCCTCGCCGCGGGCGATGTAGATGCGCCGCATCGCCGGATCGAAGCTGGCGAGGTCCCAGCTCCCGTCCGGCAAGGCCAGCCTGGAGGCGATGTGGTAGGCCGGCGGCGCGGCCGAGGCGGCGCCGGCGAGCACGCTCAGGGCCGCGGAAACCAATAGGCAGATACGCAAGGCGGCGCTCCTGAGGGCGGGGAAACTAGAAACGGGCGCGTACGCCCGCTTCAAAGGTCTGCTCGTAATATTCCCGCTGGATCGGGAAGCTGGGATTGTTGACGTAGAACCGCAGCGGCGCGTCGGTCAGGTTCTTGACGTTGAAATAGACCGTCCAATTGCTGTTCAGGGCGTAGCTGGAGGTGAAATCCAGGGTCAGCCGGTCGTCCTGGATGGTGTCGGCGGCCTTGGAGCCGCCCAGGGAGAACAGCTCCTTGCTGACATATTCCGCCGCCAGACGAAGTTGCAGGCCGTGCGCCTCGTAGAAGCCGGCCAGGTTCCAGGTGACGCGGGAGGTGCCCGGCAGCAGCCCTGACTCATCGTGGCCCGTGTCGGAGGTGGCGGCGTCGTATTCCAGGATATGCGACTGAACCAGGGTCAGGTTGGCGTCCATCCCCAGCCCGCTCCACACCCCCGGCAGCTGTGTGAACTGCTGGTGGTAGGCTATCTCCAGGCCTCGGGCGTAGGCGCCGGGGCGATTGGAGAAGGTGGAGTATTTGACGATCTGGCCGGGCGTGAAGGCGGGGTCGGACCCGGCATAGGGTAGGTGCTGGGTTTGGGTGACGATGTAGTTGTCGAACTCCTTGTCGAAGAGCCCGAACTGCAGGATGCCGCCCTTGGGCAGGTAGTATTCGAACGACAGGTCGAAATTGTTCCCCGTCGTGGCCTTCAGGTTCGGATTGCCCTGACTGATCTGCGGATCGCCGCCGTCATGGTTCGAGGACACCGCGGCGGTGTTCTGCAGGAAACCGGGCCGGGCGATGCCGGTGGAATAGGTGGCCCGGACCAGGAAGCTGGGATTGAACTGATAGCGGACCTGCACCGTGGGGAAGGCGTTGGTGTAGCTCTCCGAGCGGCTGATCGGCAGAAAGGCCGCGGCGGCGTTGTCGTCGCTGTAGGCGCCGTACCGGGCGCTGGTGTTCTCCACCCGCATCCCGGCCAGGATGCCCCAGGCGCCGATCGTCGTCTGGTACTGGACATAGCCGGCGTAGAGGTTTTCGCGGGCCGTAAGGACGCCGCTCAGGTCCACGCCATTGTCCGGCGAGGCGGTTCCCGCCGCCGCCGCGGCCCGGATCGCGGCCAGATTGATGTTCGGTCCGTTGGTGTAGCGGCCGTAGAAGTCGGTGATCGCGGCGGTCGAGGCGCTGGCGAGACTCAGCGGTGAAATCGCATAGCTGAAGGCCGACGGCGTGACCTCCTTGCCGCGCAGCCGCACCTCGCCGCCGACCTTGATCCGGTCGCTGTCGTTGAAGAAATGGACGGGGAACAGCAGGTTGGCGGCATAGGCCCACTCGTGGTCGGCGTCGTGCTGGGTGCTGTTGGTCACCTTCTTCAGGGTGCTGTACTGGGCCGGGTCGTTGACCAGGGCGGTATTGACGGTGATGGCTGGGAAATCGCCGTTGTTGGCCGAGTTGTCATAGGTGAACGCCAGGCCCTGCGGCCCCTTGAACTTGGCCCCCCAGTTCTTGCCCACGTCGAAGGTGGCCCGGCTGTAGGAAGCCCGGTAATCCAGCACCACGTCGCCGAAGTGGTCGGCGCCACCCACCACATAGACCTGGTTGCGGTGGGTCTCCTGCTCGTCGGTGCTGGCCAGGGTGATGTCGGTGGTGGTGGCGAAGCCCTTGGCGTTGGCCGGATCGACATCATCGCCCAGGTCATCGAAGGTCAGCCGGTTCTTCTTCACCGACTCCGTATAGCCGGCGACGTTGGCGCGGGCGTACCAGGCGTGGTCGTCGTTGAGCTTGTAGTCGAACTCGCCGCCATAGCCGAACCGGCGGCGGTGGTAGTCGTAGCGGCGCAGCTGGATGTCGGCGTAGGAGCGATCGACGGTGGGGTCGTTGTAGTCCTCTTCGATATCGTCGAAGCCGCGGTTGTCCTCGCGGTACGATCCGGTCAGGACGAAGGAGAAGCCGCCGAACCGCGCGCCCACCGCCCCTTCCAGATCGTAGGGACCGCCATGGCCGTGCGCCGGCTCATAGCCGCCGCCGACGCGGCCCTCGACGAACGGCTTGGTGATGTTGACCGCGGTGCGGGGCGTCAGGTCAATGGACCCGCCCAGGCCCTCCGCCTCGTGGTCCGGCAGGGTGGTCTTGTAGACCACCAGCCCGTCGATGGAGCCGGTGGGGATGGTGTCGTACTCCACCGCCCGGCCGCCGCCGCCGAAATAGGTGCCGCCGGGATTGGTGTTCAGCAGCGGCACGCCGCCGAAGGTCGCCCCGGCCAGGTTGCCGTCGATGCCGCGGATGTTCACGAACCGGCCCTCGCCGGTGTCGGTGGAGATCGAGATGCCGGGTATCCGGCCCAACGCCTCGGCGGCATTGAAGTCGGGGTATTTCAGGATGGTCTCGGCGGACTGGATGTTGACCAGGTTAGGGGCGTCGAACTGGCGTTCGCGGGCCACCGATTCCTCGCGCGGCGCGGTCACCACGACGCTCCGGACCTCCTCACCCGCAGAGGAGTCGGCGGCTGTCTCGGCGTTGGCGATCGTGGCGGCGAACACCGCCGCCGAACTCAGCAGTACGGCGCGCAGACGGCTAGGCATGTTGAACAGCTCCCCATTACTCGTCTGCACACAGACAATGCTGCTTAAGAGGAAGCTTTCAGGCCTCACGCCCAAGCTGATGGAGAGCTTGTGTTCACATATCCTTGAACCTTCGATGACGGTTTTTACAATTCTACTTGACGCTTTTTGGCATTCCGCCGCAGAACGGTGTTCCGCAGGCGCCCTGCCTGTCGCAAGCCCGCGCCGGCGCGAACTGGCCGGAGGCGGCGTATCTGGGCCGCCGGGCAGTCACCGGCGTGGGCGGCGCCGGACATGGCCAGGACGCCAGCCAGCCCACGGCCGATCACCTGAACCGGATGGGCACCGAAACCATCAGCACGTAGTCGGGCGCGTCGCGGGTCACGCCCAGGCCCAGGGAGATATCGAGCAGGGCGCGTGAGCTGAGCACCTGGTCGAGCCCGAACTGAGCCACGGCGGCGACGCCGTCGCTGCCTGCGATCGGCCTGCCGTCCACCTGCGTCCGCCCCTTGAACTCCTGCGCGAAGCCGAAGCTGAGGGACGTCTCGGGGCTGACGGCCAGGAGCGCGCCGATCTGCCAGCCCAGAGAATCCCCCGGCCGGACGCGTCCAAAGCTCTCGGTGTGGCTGAGGTTGGACGCGTAGGACAGGGTGCTGAAGACCACCAGCGGGTCGATGGTCTTGAGCGCGGTGAGGCGGCCGCTGACCTGGTTGGTCCCCCCGCCGCTGGCGATGCTGACCGCCGGAACGCTGAACGGATCGCGGCCGGTGGGGAACCGCCAGGAGACGGCGCCGATGAGGTCCGGCCGCCAGCCGTTCTCGACCAGGAACTGGTGGCTGAGCTCCAGTTCGACATCACCCAGATGAGAGTCGCTGTGGCGCACTTCGCTGCCGTCGCCCAGGGCCGAGGCGGTGCGCTTCCAGTCAAAGGGAACGCGGACCTCGAGCTGACTGCGCCAGGGCAGGCCCAGGCGCACCGCCAGTTGTCCCTGCAGGCCGTCGTCGCGGAGCCGCTGGTCGCTGACCGTGGATATCCCCTCCGGCGTGTCGACCAGCACCAGGCCCTGCTTCTGGCTATGGCTGTAGGCGAGGCTGGGCGACACCTCCAGGCCCCATTTGGGTAGCAACAGGGCGCCGCGTTCGACAAGACCGCGGGAAAGGGCTTGAAGCGCCGTATCGTCCAGCTCCGCCTCCCCGCCGCCGGACACTCCAGGGGCGGCGGCCGCAACGACAGGACCGTCCGACGCCCCCACCGCCGCCGCAGCGACGCCCTTGCCGGCGGCCATCGCCTCGCCACCGCGTTCCGCCTCCAGCGCCGCGATCCGTTTTTCGAGCGCGGCGATCTCTTGGTCGCGCTGCTTCAGGGCTGTTTCGAGCTCGTCGCGCGTCAGTGGCTGGCAGAGCGCCGGCGGCGCCGATGCGGCTCCGATCGCGGCGACGGCGGCGAATACGGCGAACGCGGCGGTTCTGCTCATGGTCCACCCAGGCGGCTGAGGGTTGCGATGGACGCGCGCTCCGTCTGGCGCGTCGGCGTCAGGAAGAGCCTGGCCGGCGCGCCCATGCGGTTGGGCGCGCGGGGCCGGGACGGATCGAAGACGACAAAGCCGATGTGATTGGCCCAACTGGCCTGGAAGGCGTCCTCGGCCACGGTGCGGTTGCCGAACGCCGGATCGGCGATCAGCACGCGTCCGTCCCGTCGGCCACGGTAGACCACGAAGTGCCGGAAGCCGCGCCACCGGATCGGCACGATGGCCGGCGCCTGGCTGTCGAGGTCGGCCAGTGTCATGCCCTCGAACCCCGCGGCGCCCAAGCCCCGACTGGCGGCGAAGATCTTCAGGTCCAGCAGGGAGAAGCCCAGCCGCATCCGCACCAGGTTCGGGCTGGTCCGGCGCAACATGGCCAGGGCCGCCTCCCGTTCGCTGAGCGGGTAGCCAAGCTGATAGGTAAACAGGGTGGCGACCGCCGCCGCCCCGCACGACAGATCCCAATGCTGGCGCACGACCTGCGCATCGCGCAGGTCGGCCAGCGACTGGATCGGCTTGCCGCCGCCCTGTGACGCTCCGGCGTTTGCCGCGCCGGCCGTCAGTGCGATCGCCGTGGCCGCGGTCAGGGCGACCCGCGCCCATCTGGTCACGGGGAGCCCCCGGACTGTCTTAGCGCCCGAGGACGACGTGCGACTGGAACGCCCACGAGGCGGCGGCCCAGTTTGGACGGATGACCCCCACCAGCCCGTGCGACTCGTCGCCCGGTCCGGACGAGAAGACCACCGTGCCGTTGGGACCGTTGCGAAGCGCCCAGAGCCCGTCGATGGACAGTGGCGCGCCGTCCGCCGCCGACAGCGCGCCCAGGAAGGCGCCCGTGGCCGGATCGAACGCATTGACCTTGCCGTCACCGAAGTTGCCCACCAGCAAGGCCCCGGCGAACTTGCCGAAGCTGGCCGGCGCGATGGTCAGTCCCCACGGCGCGTTCAGCGGGCCGCCGGAGATCAGGGTCTGAAGCTTGTGGCCGCTGGTGTCGAACACGTCCACGAAGCCAAGGCCCGCGCCGTGGGCCTCATCGTGCCCCTCGCCGTGCATGGCGAAGGCCACATAGACCTTGCCGTTCAGGGTCTGCACGTTGAACGGTGCGTAACCGGCCGGCAGCGACGGGTCGGTGAAGGAGCCGGTCTGGTGGAATTGGTTGTTGAACACCTCGACCTGGTTGTGGGCGAAGTCGGCGGCCAGGATCTCAGGCGCGGCGCCCAGGTAGGTCAGCGTCAGGCCCTTGAACACGTCGCCCGCCGCGGAGTGGTCGACGGCGATAATCGCGTGGGTGAGGTCCACCGTCGGCGCCCAGCCGGAGATCGAGCCGTCCTCGCCGTCGAACAGGAACAGGCTGTGGCCGCTGACACCGTTCTCGGAGACGCGGAAGCTGTTGCCGTGAAGGCTGGTGAACACCGTCCCCGTCGGGGCGCTGTCCCCGCCGCCGCCGCCCGGGATAATCACGTTGAGCGGGATCTTGGAGAAGCTGGTGAAATTGTAGAGCGTCGAGGTCCCGGTGCCGTTGTTGGCCACCCAGAGGGGACCGCCCGGAGGCGCCTGCGAAAGGCCCCAGGCGTTGACCAGTAGTGGATCGGTGGTCGGGGCGCCGACGGCGGCCTGATCGGACACCTCATTGACGATCGTGAAGTCCTCGCCGGCGACGATGCCACTGAGCTGGGCGTCGCTTAGCGGGACGGGCGCCGCCGATGCGCTCGCCGTCAGGGCGCCGGTGGCGAGGGCAGTGGTGGCGAACAGGCCCAGGGCGATGGACGTGACCTGAACCAGGGCCTTCTTGGCCAGGGTCTTCATGGCCGGGGTCTTCATGGCTTCCTCCTTCGACCTCATGCTCAAGGCGCCGCCACCGCGACGAGGGCGGGTCATGCCCACACGCCCTTCACGGACGCCGCCGCGCTGGATGGCGATCAACGAGGACTTGATCCTCCCGTGAGGCCGAATAGTTCAAACCCTGCCCGTCAAATCGGCGCGGGGGGCGCCTCCGCGGTGGCGTCCGGCGAAAATGGCGCCGGCCGGCGACCCGGTTGAACCTTTTTGCGGCCGGCCGGTATCTACCGGATGATCCAGATGAGCCAAGCCTATCTGAGGTATTAACCCATTCTCCACCTCAATACCCGGCCAAACGGTGATGTCTCGCGTGATTATGTGAAATCGAGAGAAGGTTTTCTTCTGTCGATGAGCCGATGCTGGAAACTCACTCGGACGAATTGTTTAAATGAGGAGGTACAGTGACGCGTTGTTCCGGAGAATGGCGGCTGAGGACTCTGTTCCTCCTGGTCCTGACATGCGCCCTGCTGCTGATGTCGGCGCGCTCCGCCCAGGCCGTGCCGGCGTTCGCGGTGCAGACCGGTCAACCTTGCCAAGTCTGCCATGTGGGCGGCTTTGGGCCCCAGCTCACGCCGTTCGGCCGCAACTTCAAGCTGAACGGCTACACCCTGCGTTCAGGGGGTTTCACGGCGCCGATCTCGGTGATGGCGGTGGCATCCTATGTCCGCACCCAGGAGGCTCAGCCCGACCAGCCGGCCCCCGGCTTCAAAGCCAACGACAACGTCGCGCTGGATCAGGTCAGCCTGTTCCTGGCCGGCGGGCTGGGCGAGCACCTGGGGGGCTTCGTCCAGACCACCTATGATGGGATCGCCAAGGCCTGGACGTGGGACAACGTCGACCTTCGGGCCGTCAAGGCGACCGACATCAAGGGCGTCAACGTCGTCCTGGGCGCCAGCCTGAACAACAATCCGGGCGTACAGGACCCGTGGAACACCCTGCCGGCCTGGGGGTATCCCTATACTGGGTCCGGCCTCGCGCCCTCCCCCACCGCCGCGCCGCTGCTGTCAGGCGCGCTGGCGCAGGAGGTCCTTGGGCTCACCGGCTACGTCTGGATCAACTCCCAGGTCTACCTGGAGGGCGGCGCCTATGGCTCGCCCGGCGCCAGGACCCTTGGGCGCCTGGGCGCTGATCCGTTCTCCCCGGGCGACATCGATGGCCTGGCGCCCTACGGCCGCGTCGCCTGGCAGAAGACCATCGGCGCCGGGACCTTCGAGGTCGGCCTGTTCGGCCTGCGGGCGGGGATTTTCCCCGGACGGGACCGCAGCGCCGGCGCCAGCGACCGTTACCGCGACCTGGGCCTTGACGCCTCCTACCAGGCGCCCCTGGCCAACGGTGACACCCTGGCGATCAACGCCCGCTACATCGACGAGCAGCAGACCCTGGACGCCTCGACGGTCCTGGGCCTGGCCGCCCGCCGGCGCAACGACCTGCACGACCTGCGCGCCGACGTCTCCTACTACTGGCGCAACAAGCTTGGCCTCACGGTACAGGCGTTCGACACCACCGGCTCGGCCGACGAGCTGCTCTACGCCGACAACCGGACCTTCAGGCCCGACAGCTCCGGGGTCATGGTCCAGATCGATGGCACGCCGTTCGGCAACCAGCCCCAGCCCAGGCGGCGCGTCAATCTGCGGGTCGGGGTCCAGTTCATCGCCTACAGCCGGTTCAACGGCGCCGCGACCAACTTCGACGGGACCGGCAGGAACGCGTCCGATCAAAACACTGTGCGGGTATTCACGTGGTTCGCATTCTGAGCAAATCGGCCTTGATCGGGACAGCCCTGGCCTGGACGGCGACCGTGGCTGCCTCGCCCGCGGCGGCGGTGGCCGACCCCGGCCACGGCAAGGCGGTCTTCGCCCAGCAGTGCTCGCTCTGCCATTCGGACGCGCGCGCGCGCCCCACCATCGTGGGGCCGCCGCTATACGGGGTGGTCGGGCGCCAGGCGGGGTCCTTCACCGGCTATCCCTATTCGACGGCCATGAAGTCGGCCGGGTTCGTCTGGACGCCAGATCGCCTGCGCGCCTACCTGCCCGCGCCAAGGCAATACCTGCCGGGCGTGAAGATGTCCTACGCGGGGCTGAAGAACCCGTCGCAACTGGATGACCTTGTGGCCTACCTCAACAGCCTGAAGTGAGAACCACGACATCTCTCACCGCCCTTCGACGCGCCCTTGCCGCGCGCCTCCAGCGGGCAGAGAATGCCGGCCCATTGAACCTTTTGTGGGCCACGGGGAATTGACCCTGAAGTTCAGGGACAGCCGATGCTTGGCAAGCAAGTCACTGCTGGCGGTGAAGCTGGTTCCGCTTTGCAATCGGACGGGGGCGACGATGCGAACCTTATCGCTCGGATCGCGCGAAAGGATTTGCGCGCCTTTGAGGAACTTTACCGCGCCTATCACCCGCGGCTGACCCGGTTCCTCATGAAAATCCTGCGCCGCCCGCACCTGGTCGAGGAGGTGTTGAACGACACCATGCTTGTCGTGTGGAGCCAGCCGCTGAAGTACAACGGTGAAAGCAAGGTCTCGACCTGGATTTTCGCGATCGCCTATCGCAAGGCGCTAAAGGCGCTTCGCCGCCATGACGAGCCCATACTCGATGGCCTGGCGGAGGTCCGGCCGAGCCTTGAGGCCGGGCCCGAACAGCAACTGGGTCACCTGCAGGTGCAAAAGCTGCTGTTGACCGCCATCGGCAAGCTTTCCGCCCCCCATCGCGCGGTGGTGGACCTGACCTATTTCCACGGGTTCGCCTATCGCGAAATCGCCGAGATCATGGAATGTCCCGTGGACACGGTGAAGACCCGCATGTTCCACGCACGCCGGCACTTGAAGGCCAAGCTGCCCGGCGAGCTGGCCGATTGGCTGTGAGGCCGCGATGACGGGCAAGATCATCCGATTGCACCAGGACCAGCATCGCGAAGTCCAACTGATGCTGCCCTGGTTTGTGACGGGACGGCTGTCGGCGGACGAACAGGCCCAGGTGGAGGCTCACCTGAACACCTGCGCCGAGTGCCGGTCGGATTTGGAACTGGAGCACGGCCTGGCGATGGAGGTGGCCAACCTGTCCTCCGGGGTCGAACAGGGGTGGGCCTCCATGGTCCGCCGCCTGGAGGGTGCGCCCAGACGGCGCGGCCTGGCCCTGCGGTCATGGCGCAGGACGCTGGGTCTCAAGGGGGCCAGGTTCCTGCGGATCGAGGCGCCTTGGCTGGGCTGGTTGGTGGCCGCCCAGGTCGGCCTCTTCCTGCTGGTGACGACGCTGTCGCCGCCGGCCCAGTCGCCGGCGCGCTATCACACCCTTGCCGCTGCTCCCGCTCACGCGGCCGGCAACATCGTGGTGATCTTCCATCCCGCGACCACGGAGGGGGCGATGCGGCAGATGCTGAAGGTCAGCAGCGCGCGGCTTGTCGACGGCCCGACGGCGGCGGGCGCCTACGTGCTGCAGGTGCCCGATGTGGAACGCGCCGCCGCCCTGGCGCGGCTGAAGGCGCGGCGAGAGGTTCTGCTGGCCGAACCGATCGATCCCGGCCAACAGCCGTGACGTCTCGCCCACACCCCCGCCCCCGGATCGCCCGTCTGACACTGCTGGCCCTGTGTCTCGCGGCGGGACTGATCTTTGGTCCTACCGGCGGCGGCGCGCGCGCCTCGCCCACCGACGATCCCAGCCGGCAGGTGCTGGTGATGGTCCGCCTGGCGCCCGAGCACGTCCGGCCCGGCTCCAGCTACGGCGGCGCTTACGGCGACGGCATGGGCCGCGGCGCGCGGTGGCGGGTCGTGGCCCGGCTGGCGCGTGAGCGGGGCCTGACCGTGGTGGACGATTGGCCGATGCCCGTGGTGGGCATGGATTGCTTCATCCTGACCCTGCCCGCGGAGGCGTCCCCCGTCGAGGTCGCCGCCTCGCTCTCGCGGGAGCCGGGGATCCTGTGGTCCGAGCCGATGAACCTCTACCGTGGCCAGGCCGCGCCCGCGACCCACAACGATCCGCTCTATCCCGCGCAGCCCGCCGCCCACGAGTGGCGCCTGGCCCAGTTGCATCAGCTCGCCACAGGGCGCAACGTGCGGGTCGCCGTGATCGACAGCATGGTCGAGAGCACCCATCCGGATCTGGTCGGCCAGGTGGAAATCAACCGCAACTTCGTCCTTGATCACGCCAGCGCGCCTGAGCAGCACGGCACCAATGTGGCCGGTGTCATCGCGGCCAGGGCCGACAACGGACTAGGCATCGCCGGCGTGGCGCCCCGCGCGCGGCTCCTGGCCCTCCGCGCCTGCTGGCAGGCGGCCGCGGGCAAGGCGGCTACCCTTTGCGACAGCCTGAGCCTGGCCAAGGCCCTCGATTTTGCCATCACCCACAAGGCTCAGGTCATCAACATGAGCCTCAGCGGCCCCACCGACCGGCTGCTGGGCAAGCTTCTGGACGTTGCCGTGACGCGTCACGTCGTCGTGGTCGGGGCCTATGACCGCGACCTTCCCGGCGGTGGTTTTCCCGCATCCCACCCAGGCGTGGTGGCGGTCGCCGACGAAGCCTGGGGCTCGCCCCCGGCCGGCGTCTACAGCGCGCCCGGCAGCGGCGTGCCCACCACCCAGCCCGGAGGACGCTGGACGCTTGTGGACGGCAGCTCCTTCGCCGCGGCCCATGTGGCCGGCCTGTTCGCCCTGCTGCGGGAACGGGCTGCGCTGACCGGCGCCATGACGCTGGTCGCCGCACGTCCCGCGGGAGGCGCTATCGACGCCTGCCGGTCCGTCATGCGCGATATGAGCTGGTGCAACCGTCAGAGTGCTGAGGTCGGGGTCGTTTCCGCGTCCGTCCGCCAGTAGGGTGGCAAGGTCGCGCCCCCAGCGGCTGGCCGCGCTGATCATTGTCCTGTCTTCTTGCCTGGCGGCGTCGGCGCACGCCGAGATCGGGGCCAGCGCCCTGATCGAGTCCGACTACAGGTTTCGGGGGGTGTCGCTGAGCGATGACCGGCCCGCGCTGAGTCTGAACCTGTCCTACGATCACCCCAGCGGCGTCTACGGCGCGGTCTCCGGCGTCTTCGTCAACACCCGCTATGACGGGATCCAGGTCCTCGGCTACACGGTGCTCGCCGGCTACGCTCGGCAGTTGCCATCGGGGTTGTCGCTGGATGTCGGCGCCAGCAACAGCAACGTCACGGTCTTTCTCGATGGGCGGTATTCCACCAACTACACCGAGATCTACGCGGGCCTGAGCAGCGACAAGCTAAGCGCACACATATACTACTCGCCGCGATATCTCGGTGAAGGCGGCGGATCGGTCTATCTCGATCTCGGCGGTGCGGTCCATCCCGCCGACCACTGGCGTCTTTCCGCCCATGTCGGGGCCTTGATGCGCCTGGGCCCGCGGCAAGCGGTCGACGCCGGCCGGACACAGCTCGACCTTCGCCTCGGCGTCGCGCGCGAGTTCAAGGGTTGTGAGGTGCGGGTGGACTGGACGGTGGCGAGCCCGGCGCCCGTCTTTCCGGCTCAGTACCGGCAGGAGGGCGCCAAGCTTGTGGTCGGCGCCGCCTTCTTCTTCTAGATCTGCCGGGGGCGGGACGAATCCCGCGAGCGGCCGGCGGGCGCTCGCGACGTGATCGTCGCCATAGAACACCTAGAGCACGATGAGTTTTGTCGGAACCGACAAAACTCTGAATCGTGCTCGCAAACTCAAGAATCGAGCCTGTCCTGTTTTGATGATTCAATCAAAACAGGACAGGCTCTAGGGGATTTCAAGCCGATATGGCCCAGGACGAAACCGGCAAGACCGACGACATCACCATCTTCCACAACCCCGGCTGCAGCACCTCACGCAATGTGCTCGCCGCCATCCGCGAGGCGGGCCGCACGCCGACGGTGGTGGAATACCTGAAGGCTGGCTGGAGCAAGGACCAGTTGAAGGGCCTGCTGGCCCGGATGGGCGCCCATCCGCGCGATATCCTGCGGGTGCGCGGCACGCCGGCGGAGGCGCTTGGCCTCACGGCGGCGGGCGTGAAAGACGACGCCCTGCTGGACGCCATGGTGGCGCACCCGGTCCTGGTGGAGCGGCCGATCGTGACCAGTGGCAAGGGCGTAGTCCTGTGTCGGCCGGCCGACCGGCTCAAGGACGTGCTCTGAGGCCGGCTGTCGCACGGCCCTCCTGAAGCGGGCGCTCCATCCGGCGTTAACGATAACCGGCGAGGATGGCGTGTCCTCGGAGTCGCCTCGCTATCTCGTCCGCCAGCCTTACCCATGAGTTCGAACCCGGTCGTCCCGGCCGACCCTGGCTGCACCGCGCCGCGGTGGGGCTGGCGGTGTGCGCCTGCCTGGGCGTCGGCTGGCGATTGGCGGCGGACGGCGCCAAGGCAGCGGCCGACGATCCCGCCGCCCGCTCTCTCGCCGGTCCCGGCGCCGTGCCCGACGGCTACAGGGCGCCGCGCGATATCGCCATCGAGCTGAAGCCGGGCGAGAGCCTGGAGCTGGGCCTGGAACGAGCCGGCGCGATCCACGCCGAAGCGACCGAGGCGGCCCTGGCCCTGCTGCAGGACCGCGACCTGACCAGCCTGGCGACGGACGAGATCGAGGCTTCGATCGCCAAGCCGAAATTCTTCTTCGGCGCCCCGCGCCTGCTCGGCGTGGCCGCCCACACCAACACCGGCGAGACCTTGATCGTGGCGCGCGGCTTCGACGGCGTGCTGCGGCTGCGCCCCTCGTCCGCCCCGGCGCGCAGCGTCACTACCGTGGCTACCGGCGTGATGCAGGGCTCACTCTACGAATCCGCCGAAAAGGTCGGCGCCGACCTGACCCTGATCGCCAAACTGGTGAAGCTGTTCTCGCACCGCCTGGACCTCGCCCGCGACGTCCGTCCCGGCGACCGCTTCACCCTGGTCTTCGACCGCAAGGTAGCCTCCAGCGGGGCCACGGTGGAGACCGGCGGCCTGCGCTACGCCGAGATGGCCGCGCCAGGACGGGCGAAGGGGCGGACCCTTCGCTTCTACGCCTTCGACCACGACGGCCAGACCGACTTCTTCGACCAGTATGGCGTGGCCATCAAAGGCCTGCTGCTGCGCACCCCGGTGGACGGCGCCCACATCACCTCGACCTTCGGCATGCGCGAGCATCCCCTGCTGGGCTATACCCGCATGCACAAGGGCATCGACTTTGGGGCTGAGACCGGCACGCCGGTGCTGGCCGCCGGCGACGGGGTGGTGGTGGAGCGGCGGGTCTGGGGCGGCTACGGCAACTGGCTGAAGATCCGCCACGCCGGCGGCTGGGAGACCGGCTACGGCCACCTCTCCGCCTACGCCCAGGGCCTGCGCCCCGGCATGCATGTCACCCAGGGCCAGATCGTCGCCTATGTCGGGGCTACCGGTTTGGCCACCGGCCCGCACCTGCACTACGAGATCTGGCGCGGAGGGGCGCGGGTGAACCCGACGGGCGCGGCGGCCCGCCAGGGCGCGGCCCTGCATGGGGCGCAGCTCATCGCCTTCCGCCAGCAGCGGGCCCGGATCGACGGCATGCGCAAGGCCGCCGGCCCCGCCGGAACCACCGTGGCGGTGG